>JAXDHJ010000042.1:0-38224 GCA_034664565.1 Solirubrobacteraceae bacterium | reverse complement strand
GGTCCTCCACGCGATTATCGCTCAGGCCCACGCTGCTCGATTTTCGGGGGGTGTCACTACTCGCCCGCCCCTACCTGCGATCATCGCCACGTGGTGCAGAGCACCCAGTACGAGCTCGCGGCGTTCGTACCGGCCGATGTCCGGTCAGCGATCCTCAGCGGTCAGCCCCTAGCCGACCAGGGGCACGGGTCGGTGCTCGAGGCCGACCTCTCGAGCTTCAGCCCCCTCACCGAAGCCCTGGCCCTCAAGCACGGGCCCCGCCGCGGGGCCGAGGAGGTGGCGGCGCTCCTCACCCGGGTCTACGGCGCCCTCGTCGCCGAGGTCGACCGCTTCTGCGGCACCGTCGTCGAGTTCACCGGCGACGCCATCTCCTGCTGCTTCCATGCCGACGACGACGGCCTCCGCGCCGTCCACTGCGCCCTCGCCATGCAGGCGGTGATGCCGGCCCTGGCCACCCCCGAGGCTCATTCCCCCGGCCTCAAGGTGACCGTCGCCCTCGGCGAGTTCCGGCGCTTCTCGGTCGGCGATCCCCGCATCCGCCTCCTCGAGGTCCTCGCCGGCCCGGCCGTCGCCCGGCTGGTCGCCCTCGCCCCGTCCGCCGGGCCGGGTGAGGTCCTGGCCGACGACACCATCGTCCGCCGGCTCGGCGCCCGCCTCGAGCTCGCCGGCCGGCGACCCGGCGCCGGCGCCTGCGCCGCCCTGGTCGAGGCCATTCGCGGACCCCCGCCGCCGCCTCCGCCCACCGAGGCCTGGTCGCGGATCGGCTCCCGGGAGGTCCGGCCCTGGCTGCTGCCCGCCGTGCACCAGCGCCTGCTCGACGGCGAGGCCCACCTCCTCGGCGAGCTGCGCTCGGTCGTCGCCCTCTTTGCCTGCTTCAGCGGCATCGACTACGCCGACGGCGACGCCGGGCCCCGGCTCGACGCCTACGCCCGATTCGCCCAGCGCACGCTCGCCGACTACGGCGGAACCCTGTTCACCATCGCCGTCGACGCCAAGGGCAGCCATCTCTGCGCCGGCTTCGGCGCCCCCCTCGCCCACGACGACGACCCGCTCCGGGCCGCCGCCGCCGCCCTCGCCCTCCGCCATCCCCCGGCCTCGGCCGGCGGCGTCAACCCCGGCGGCATCGGGCTGACCAGTGGGCAGCTCTACGCCGGAACCTACGGCGGGCGCACCCGCCAGACGTTCGGCCTCCAGGGCAGCGAGATGAACCTCGCCGCCCGCCTCATGCAGAATGCCGCCCCCGGCCAGATCCTCGTCGAGGAGCCGCTGGCCCGCCGCCTGGACGGACGCCACGCCCTCCGTGCCCTGCCCCCCCAGCAGGTCAAGGGCCGCGAGACCCCAGTGGCGGCCCGCGAGCTCCTCGGCACCCGCCGGTCGGCCGCCCCCCCGGTCGCGCCCGACCTCGTCGATCGCCGCGGCGAGCGCGCCGCCCTCGAACTCCACCTCGACCGCCTGCGCCAGCACAGCGGCGGCGTCCTCGTCCTCGAGGGCGAGCCCGGCATCGGCAAGTCGCGCCTCGTCAGCCACCTCGCCGACCGCGCCGCCGCCGAAGGCTTCGCCGTCCACGCCGGAGCCGGCGATCCCATCGAGCGCGGCGCGCCCTACCACGGCTGGCGCCCGGTGTTCGGCGACGCCCTCGGGCTCGCCGACATGCCCGAGGACGGCGACGCCGGCCTCGAGCTCGTCCTCCAGCGGCTCACCCTGGCCACCGGCGCGCCCCCCGCCGACGGTGACGCCGACCTCGCCGCGCTGCTCTCCGCCGTGCTCCCCGTGGCCGTGCCCGAAGGCCCGGTCAGCGCCGGCCTCTCCGGCGAGGCCCGCGGCGAGGCCACCCGCGACCTCCTGGCCCAGACCCTCGGCGCCGTCGCCCGCGCGGCGCCGACCCTCGTCATCCTCGAGGACGCCCACTGGCTCGACTCGGCCTCACTCGCCCTCGCCCTCCGCCTCGCCGTCGCCCCCGGGCCGCTGCTCCTCGTGCTCACCACCCGGCCCGTCGCCGAGGCCGCCCGCGCCGAGCTCGAACG
Source organism: Solirubrobacteraceae bacterium (assembly GCA_034664565.1). Taxonomy (GTDB): domain Bacteria; phylum Actinomycetota; class Thermoleophilia; order Solirubrobacterales; family Solirubrobacteraceae; genus Palsa-513. The sequence continues at coordinate 36,200 of JAXDHJ010000042.1, read as the reverse complement.
CCTCCTCGCCACCCCCGGATGCCAGCGCATGCGCGTCGGCCCCCTCGGCGCCGCCGACGCCGTCGACCTGGCCACCCGCGCCCTCGGCGGTGGGACCCTGCCCCCCCGCCTCGTCTCCCTGATCGAGGCCAAGGCCGGCGGCAACCCGCTGTTCACCCGTGAGCTCGCCTACGCCGCCCGCGACCGCGGACTCCTCGAACCCGGCGGCGCCGAGCTCCCCGACCCGACCGACGAGCTTGCCGCCAGCGAATCCCCCGACACCATCGCCAGCGTGATCGCCAGCCGCCTCGACCGCCTCCCGCCCGCCGCCCAGACCCTGCTCAAGGTGGCCAGCGTCCTCGGCCTGTCCTTCGCCGAGGACGCCCTGCTCGCCCTGGCCGGGCCCCGCGCCTTCGAGCACCGGGCCCGACTCGAGACGCTCGAGCTCCTCGCCGCCACCGCCACCGACGCCCCCGGCGCCATCGCCTTCCGCCACGCCCTGATCCGTGACGTCGTCTACTCACAGCTGCTCTACGCCCAGCGGCGTGACCTCCACCGCCAAGCCGCCGAGTACTACGAGCGGACCGGCGCCCCCGGCTCGACCCGCGCCGCCCTCGCCCACCACTGGGAGCAGGCCGAGCAGCCGGCCCGCGCCGTCGCCCACCTGGTCGCCGCCGGCGAGGCCGCGCTCCACGCCGGCGCCTTCCGGGAGTGTCTCGTCGCCTACCAGCGGGCGCTCGCCCTCACCACCGGCGAGCCCGACCACGGGCGGCGCGCCGAGTGGACGTGGTTCGCCGCCCAGGCCTGCTACCGCCTCGGCGAGATCGAGCGCAGCCGCGATCTCGGCGCCCAGGCCATCGCCGCCCTCGACCGGCCGGTCCCCCCCGGCGGTCCCGCCGCCGTCGGAGCGGCAGCGGCGACCGAGCTCGTCCGCCAGGTCCTCCACCGCACCCTGCCCGCCGTACTCCCCCGTCCCGCCCCCCCGGCCGAGCGCCACCAGCTGCGCCTCGCCGTCGAGGCCCTGGCCATGATGGCCGAGGTCTACTACGTCGCCGCCGACCAGGCCCGCTCCGGCTATGTCGCCCTGCGCGCCCTCAACCTCGCCGAGCGTCTCGGCCCGTCCGGCGAGCTCGCCGGCTGCTACGGCACCATGTGCGTCATCGCCGGACTGGCCGGCGCCCACCGTCAGGCCGAACGCTACGGCGAGCTCTCGCGCACCACCGCCCTCGCCGTCGGCGATCCCTATTTCATCGCCCAGTCGCTCCACCAGCTGTGCCACTACCGCTCCGGCGTCGGCCCCTACGGCGCCTTCAGCGAGCTCTACGCCACCGCCATCGACGAGTTCCGCCGGCTCGGCCACCGCCCGCGGCTGCGCGACACCGTGGGCATGGGCGCCATCGCCGACCACCTGTTCGGCCGCCCCGACGGGGCCGAGCGGCGGATGAACGAGCTCCTCGCCGCCGTCGAGCCCCACGAGGCCACCCTCGGCGCCGCCTGGGCCCATCTCTGGCTGGGGATGGTCGCGCTCCGCCGCGGTCACCCCGACCAGACGCTCGAGCGCCTGCGCACGGCCGACCAGCTCCGCGATCGCCAGGCCGTCGACGTCATCTCGGTCAACGTCCACGCCATCTCCGCCCTCGCCCTCTGGCGCTGCCGCCGCGACGTTGAGGCCGCCGTCGAGGAGGACGCCGCCTGGACCCTCGTCCGGCGCCTCGGCCGCCGCCCCGGAGCCCACATCGTCCTCGACGGCTACTGCGCCCTCGCCGAGCTCGCCCTCGCCCGCTGGGACGAGGCCGCCTCGCCCGGCGAACGCGCCCGCGCCCGCCGCCGGGCAGGCCACGCATGCCGAAAGCTGCGCGCCTACGCCCGCCTGTTCCCCATCGGCGCCCCCGCCCGCTGGCTCTACGCCGGCGAGCGGGCCAGGCGCCTCGGGCGCCCCGACGACGCCCTGGCCGCCTGGCGGCGCGCCCGTGCCGTGGCCGCCGGCCTCGACATGCGCCACGAGCTCGCCCTGGCCGAGGCCGCGCTCGCCGACGACCTTCCCGACGCCGGCGACCGGCACGACCATCGCGCCCGGGCGACGCAGCTCCTCGCCGAGCTCGGGGCCCCCTCCGCCACCCGGGCGGTCACCCCCCGGTCGCCCGACCGAGCGCCCTCTCCCGAGCGGGATGCCGTGCGCCCCCCGTTCCGCTCCTCCCCTCCCGACGCGGCCGCCGTGGCGCCGGGAGCCGGGGCCGCCGTCGGCGCCCAGGCCGCCCCACCCCCTCTCGGCGTCGAGACCGTACCGCTCGCGCTCCCCCGCCCGGCGCCCGAGCCCGGATCGCCGCTATGACCGGGTCCACCGTCCCCGGCCGCGAGCTTCCCGAGCTCGCCGAGCTGATCGACTGGAGCCGGGCCCACGGCTCGCCCGCCGGCTACTTCGCCTCCCTCTACACCCACGTCGGACGCGCCCTCGAGCAGGCCCTCGCCCGCGGCCAGTTCGCCCATCCCCAGGCCCTCACCCACCTCAACGACGTCTTCTTCAACCGCTACCTCACCGCCTTCCGCGCCCACCGCGACGGCCGCCCGCTCACCGCGGCCTGGGACGCCGCCTTCGAAGCCACCCGCAGCCGGCGCCTGTGCGTGCTCCAGCACCTGATGCTCGGGATGAACGCCCACATCAACCTCGACCTCGCCGTCGCCGTGGCCGAGGCGATCCCGCCCGACGACCTCTCCGGCTTCCGCGCCGACTTCGACCTCATGAACTCGCTCCTCTCCGGCCTGGTCGACGCCGTCGCCCGGGACCTGGCCATCGCCTGGCCCCTCCTCGACTGGTTCAACAACCTGTTCCACGACGAGAACGACGTCATCGTCGACTTCAGCATGCGCCTCGCCCGCCAGCAGGCCTGGGACGGCGCCCTGCGTCTCGCCACGCTCACCGGCCCCGAACGCGACCGGGCAGTCGCCGCGCTCGACGACGAGGCCACCGAGCTGGCCGCGATCATCGCTCGCCCGACCTGGCCCGGCAACGTCATCGCCCTCATCGTCCGCCTCGGCGAGCGCGGCACCGTGGCCAAGATCACCGACGACCTCCTCGGCGGCTAGGCCCGGCGTGAGCTCCCAGACCAAGCGGCGGGTGGCGATCCTCGGCGGCGGCCAGGCCGGCCTCACCGTCGCCCTCCAGCTCACCGACCCCCGCAACCCGGCCGCCGCCCACACCGCGGTGACCATCTACCAGCTCGGCTGGCGCCTCGGCGGCAAGGGCGCCACCGGCCGTCCGGCCGGCACCCCCCGCATCCTCGAGCACGGCCTCCACAACTGGTTCGGCTTCTACGACAACAGCTTCCGCCAGATCCGCACCGTCTACGACGAGCTCGACCGGCCGCCCGGCACCCCCCTCGCCACCTTCCAGGACGCCTTCGAGCCGGCCAACCAGGCGATCTTCGTCGAGTGGATCGAGGGCCGGCCGCTCCTCTGGGAGGTCACCAATCCCGACAACGACGCCACCCCCGGCCAGGGCGGACTCTGGCTCAAGCCGCTCGAGTACGCCGCCATGGCCATCGACGCCGTCGCCCACGCCCTCCTCGCCTCACCGCTGGCCCAGGTCGGACGCGAGCACGACGGTCTCCTCGCCCGTGCCCACGCCCTCCTCCAGGCCGCCACCTGTCACGGCGCCGCCGCCGAGGCCTCGGCCGCCAAGGTCCATCATCTCCTGGTCGGCGCCGGCGCCATCGCCCGCGCCGCCGCCGCCGGCCTCGACCACCCCGCCGCCCACCACTTCGATCGCCTCAAGGACGAGCTCGAGGCCGAGCTTCCCCCCCAAGCCCGGGCCCCCGCGGAGATCCGCGCCGTCGAGGACGACGCGCTCCGGGCCCTGTGCTGGGTCCTCTGGCTGTTCATCGACGTCCTCTGGCGGGCGGTCGGCGACGACCTCGCCACCGCCGCGAAAACCGCCGAGCGGCGCCTGTGGATCGTCGCCAACCTCGTCTACGCCTGCATCACCGGGGCCATTCGCGACGGCGTCCTCGCCCACGGCTTCGACGTCCTCAACGAGCTCGACTTCCGGGCCTGGCTCGCCGCCCGGGCCTTCGACGACGGCGGACTCCTCCTGCGCTCGCCGGTGGTCGAGGCGGTCTACAGCGGCTCCTTCGCCTACCCCCGCGGCGACACCGCCGGCGGCCTCGACTTCGCCCCGGCCGAGAGCCTCGAGGCCGGGGTCGCCCTGCGCGGCATGGTCCGCTCCCTGTTCACCTACAAGGGCTCCTTCGCCTACCGCTTCGCCGCCGGAACCGCCGACACCTGCTACGCCCCCACCTACCAGGTGCTCCGCGCCCGCGGCGTCGACATTCGCTTCTTCTCCCGCGTCGAGCGGCTCGAGCTCGCCGGCGGCCGCGTGGCCCGCGTCCACCTCGCCGAACAGGCCCAGGTCGCCGGCGGCGCCCCCTACGCCCCCCTCGTCGACGTCGACGGTCTCCCCTGCTGGCCGATCGAGCCCCGGTGGGACCAGCTCGTCGACGGCGACTGGCTTCGCCGGGCCCAGGCCAACTTCGAGTGGCCCTCACCGGCCCTCGCCGCCCGCGAGCGACCCTCGGTGCTCGAGGTCGATCGCCACTTCGACGACATCGTCCTCGCCATCTCCACCGCCGCCCTACCCCCGATCTGCGCCGAGCTCATCGCCGCCGACCCGGCCTGGGCCGCCGCGGTCGAGAAGGTGGGAACCGTTCGCACCCAGGCGCTCCAGGTCTGGCTCACCCGCACCCCGACCGAGCTCGGCTTCCCGGTCGCCGGACGCCCGATCGCCGGCTGGCGCTACGCCGACCAGAGCCCGCTCAACGTCTGGGGCGACTTCAGCGAGCTGATCCCCCGCGAGCACTGGCCGCCCGGCGCCGCGCCCCGAAGCCTCGGCTACTTCTGCTCGACCATGCCCGACGAGCCCGACTTCCCCGATCAGGCCGCCGCCGACGCCTGGGTGGCCGAGAACGCCGCCGAGCTCCTCGGTCGCGGCCTGCCCATCCTCATGCCCGCCGTCCTCGACTCCTCCGGCCAGTTCCGCTGGAGCCTCCTCCTCGACCCGCGCGCCGCACCCGCGACCGGGCGCGCCCGCCTCGCCGCCCAGTGGATCCGCGCCAACGTCACCCCGACCGAGCGCTACGTGCTCTCGGTCGCCGGCAGCTCCAAGCACCGGCTCCCCGTCCACTCCCCCGCCGGCCCGGGCAACCTCTACCTGGCCGGCGACTGGACCCAGTGCACGATCAACGCCGGCTGCATGGAGGCGGCGACCATCTCCGGCATGCTCTGCGCCGCCGCCCTCTCCGGCTACCCCCCGCGCGAGGCGATCGTCGGTCTCGACCTCTGAGCCGGCGCCCCGCCGACCCGAGGCCCGCCAGAAGAAGCACAGAGCGCAGTCCCCGCAGCTCGTAGGCGAACACCCGGCGGCAGAACTCGAGCGCCCGCTCGACGTCGCCGACCTCGAGGGCGACGTGGTTGATCCCCACCCAGACTGGACCGAGGCGGTGGTATAACCGCCGGTCATGAGGGTCTACGGACCAACGCCAGAGACGAGCGCCGAGACCATCGAGCGCTACGGCGAGCTCGCCGACCGCGGCGCCGATCCCGCCGTCGTCGCCCAGGGCTGGACCGACGCCGGGTTCGATGACGCCGCCACCAGCCGGTGGCTCGACGCCCGCTGCTTCGATGCCGCCGCCGCCCGCGCCCTCGCCGAGCTCGACATCACCCCCAACCAGTCCTCCAAACGCACCCGCGACGGGAAGGGCGACTACATCGACACCATCGGCTACAAGGTCGCCAACGGCGACCTCACTCCCCGCCAGGCCGCGGCCCGCGCCATCTCAAGCCGCTGAGCTCCGCCGCCGTGACGGCCATCGGGATGGCGTGATGGTCGCCCGGCCACTCGTCCTCCACCGCGGCGACTCAACCGTCAACCAGCAGTGCCTGCAGGGGACCGAGCAGGCGCTCGACTCGGCGTGAGGCCGCCGGAAGCTCCACCAGGCGGTGGGTCAGCGGCTCTCCGCGGCTGCGGCGCGCCCGCTGCTCGGAGGCGATCGGGCGCCAGAGCTCGTCGATGACGCCGGCCGGGTCGCCGGCGATCTCGCTCGTCTCCCGTTCGAGATGGGAGGCCCACAGGCGCAGCCGGGTCTCACGCGCCAGCGCCGGATCGCAGGCGACGACGTTGACCTCCGTGTCGTTGTAGAAGGAGTGGGCGTTGAGGTTGGCCGATCCCAGGGTCAGCCACCGATCGTCGACGATCCCCACCTTGGCGTGCACGTAGACACGGTCGCTGGTGTGGCCCGAACGCGCCCGGATCGTCGTCGCCAGCAGCCGTTTCCCGGCCCCGTCGGCCTCGTCGAGGATGCCCAACTGCCCCCGAGTGTCGTCCTGTCCGATGTTCGGCCTTCCCGGCAGCATGAGGACGAGGCGAAAGTCGTCACTCGGCGGCCGGCGAAGCTTGTCGGCGAGGATGCTCACCACCTCCGGCGACCATAGGAATTGGTTCTCCAGGTAGATCAGGCGCTCGGCCGAGCGCAGGGCGCGCACGTAGGCCTCGATGATGCGAAAATCGCCGCGCGGCGCGAACTCGTAGAGCTTCTCCGGGACGGTCCGCACCACCTGCAGCTCCACCTTCCCGGCTCCCGGCGCCGGCGTCGGCGCCGCGGGCAGGCGCTCGCCGGTGACCTCGCGCCAGCGCTGGGAGAGATGAGCCGCGACGTCGGCCACCACCGGCCCCCGCAGGCGCGACGCGACGTCGTGCCAGCCCATCCGCCCCCGCGCCGGATGCTCGGGAGTGTCGTAGCGGTCGGCGCTCAGGTCGGTCACGTCGATGCCGCCGACGAAGGCGACCTCGCCGTCGATCACCGCCAGCTTCTCGTGGTGACAGTGCAGCGGGCGCTCCCTGGCATCGAGCCCGACCTTGATCCGCGTTCCTCGCACCAGCTCGTCACGCCCCGCCCGCACCGTCGCCCGGCGCGGCGCCAGCACCGGCACCGGAGCCCCGGCCCACAACAGAACCCGGACCTCCACCGACTCCGCCGCCTCGCCCAGCAGCTCGCGCAGCAGCACCGGCGGCTCGCCGCGCAGGAGGGCGAACCCCGGCGTCAGGCACCACCCGGCGATCATCACGCTCCGCCGAGCGCCCCGGATCGCCGATTCGAGCGCGGCGAAGTAGGCGGCGCCGTCGATCAGCACCTCGATGGCGTTGCCCGGCCGCGGCGGAGGATGTCCCGCCGCCCACATCAGCCCGTCCTCCGGCGGCGTGTGTTGAGCCGACCGTCCCAACCGCTTCAGGCGCCGGGCGTGATGATCGACGGTCATGCGCTCGACCGCGCTTCCCGCTGCCCGATCGACCGTTCCCAGGACATTCACCGCCATCGCCGGTGGACGATACGCCGCCGCCGGCGCGGCCGCACGGTGTGCCACCATCCGCCGATGCCCGGCCCCGGCCCCGAGCCCGACGCCGAGATCGTCTGGTCGAGCACCGACGGCGACCGCCGCCGCCACGGCGCCCCCGACCCTCCGCCGAGCCGCCCACCCGCCGCCGGGCGGGTCAAGGTGCGCCGCGAGACGGCCGGGCGTCGCGGCAAGCCGGTCACCACCGTGGCCCACCTCCCCCTCGACGACGACGGGCTGCGCGAGCTGGCCGGCGCCCTCAAGAAGCGCTGCGGCGTCGGCGGCTCCGCCAAGGACGGGGTCATCGAGCTCCAGGGCGATCACCGGACCGTCGTCCTCGAGCTCCTCCGCGCCCGCGGCTACGACCCCGTCCTCGGCGGCGGCTGACACCTCGCCCCCGCCCGGAGCCGGTATCCTCTCCGACCATGTCCACCAACGAGAAGCCCGAGGTCGACGTCCCCTCCGACCAGCGGCCGCCCGGCCAGCTCGAGCTCGACGACGTCACCGTCGGCGAAGGCGACGAGGCCGTCTCCGGGCGCACCGTCGAGGTCCACTACGTCGGGGTCTCCTGGTCTTCGGGCCAGCAGTTCGACGCCTCCTGGGACCGTGGCAGCACCTTCAAGTTCGGCCTCGGCCAAGGCCAGGTCATCTCCGGCTGGGACCAGGGCGTCGCCGGCATGAAGGTCGGCGGACGCCGGCGCATCACCATCCCGCCGGACCTCGGCTACGGAAAGCGCGGTGCCGGCGGCGTCATCGGCCCCGACGAGACCCTGGTCTTCGTGGTCGACCTCGTCGGCGTGCACTAGGCGGGGCGCGCCGGCGCTCCCGCTCCCGGGCCGTGCCCCGTCAGGGGGTGACCCGGTCCGATCCCCTCCGGGGGACCCCTCACGCCGGGAAGCCGAACCCGGCCCACACCGCCGCCCCGGCAAAGAGGACGGCGACGGCAAGCTCGATCAGGCGGAGCCACCGACTATGGGAGATCCAGCCCCTCCGGACGTCGGACCGGCTCGCCCAGCTGCCAATCCATCCTGTCCCCTCGAGCCACACCCGACGGTGCGCGTCTCGAGACGGGTGCACTGTCCCCCCCTCCAGCGCCCTGAGCGCCTCACGCCCGCAATCGACGAGCTCCTCGTTGCGGACGTCGAGGGCGAGAAACCCGATGGCGATCATCGCGCCGAGCGCGCCCACGGCAACCCCGACGATCTCCCAGTCCTTGTCGATCGCCTGGGCGAAGGCGACGGCGACGACGCCGACGATGATGAGAAAGAAGTTGAACGCCGTCAGGCGCTGCCCGGCGTGGTACTGAAACCAGCTCCACGCATAGGTGAGTTGAGCTTCTGACGGTCGATCCTCGTCCCCGGCGTTCACCTCGATCCGACATATTGGCGCATCCCCTCCCGGCCGGGCAGCTCCGTGGTCGCCGAGTGTCCCCAACAGCCGGGAGGTCCGCCCCAGGCGCCCGGCGCCCCCAGCGGCGGCCACCCGATCGGCGTACGATTGGTCGCCACGAGAGCGATCGAGAGGAGCCGGGCGTGGGGCAGGGGTCCGAGATAGGCGTCGTCGGCTTGGGCAGGATGGGGGCGAACATCGTCCGCCGCCTGATGCGCAGCGGCCACCACGCCGTCGGCTATGACGTCAACCACGCCGTCGTCGACGCCCTCGTCGCCGAGGGCGCCGGCGGGGCCACTTCCCTCGCCGAGCTGGCCGAGAAGCTCACCCCGCCGCGGGCGGTGTGGGTCATGGTCCCCGCCGGGGAGATCACCGAGAAGACCGTCCACGCCGTGGCCGACGTCCTCGAGTCCGGCGACGCCATCATCGACGGCGGCAACTCCTACTACCGCGACGACCTCCGCCGCTCGGCCGAGCTCGCCGAGCGCGGGATCGACTACCTCGACGTCGGCACCAGCGGCGGCGTATTCGGAGCCGAGCGCGGCTACTGCCTGATGATCGGCGGACCCACAGACGCCGTCCGGCGTCTCGATCCCATCTTCGCCACCCTCGCCCCCGGGGCCGAGTCCGCCCCCCGCACCCCAGGCCGCGACGGCGACCCCACCCCCGCCGAGCAGGGGTACCTCCACTGCGGGCCCTCCGGGGCCGGCCACTTCGTGAAGATGGTCCACAACGGGATCGAGTACGGAACCATGGCCGCCTACGCCGAGGGCCTGAACATCCTGCGCAACGCCAACGTCGGCAAGACCGCCCGCGAGGCCGACGCCGAGACCGCGCCCCTCGATCACCCCGAGTACTACCAGTACGACATCGACGTCCCCGAGGTGGCCGAGCTCTGGCGCCGGGGCAGCGTGATCGGCTCCTGGCTGCTCGACCTCACCGCCGCCGCCCTGCGCGAGTCGCCCGACCTCGCCGAGTTCGGCGGCCGCGTCTCCGACTCCGGCGAGGGCCGCTGGACCTCGATCGCCGCCATCGAGGAGGGGGTTCCCGCCGGGGTGCTCACCACCGCCCTCTACGAGCGTTTCAGCTCCCGCGGACTCGACGACTACGCCGACAAGATCCTCTCCGCCATGCGCAAGCAGTTCGGCGGGCACGACGAAAAGGCCTCGTGAGGCTCGAGGTCGTCCCCGACGCCGAGGCCGCCGCCGCCCGGGGGGCCCTGCTCATCGCCCAGGCCGCCCGGGACGCCGTCGCCGGGCGGGGGAGCTTCACCCTCGCCGTCAGCGGCGGCCGCGGCCCCTGGCGGATGTTCGAGCTGCTCGGCGCCGAGGACGTCGCCTGGGGGCAGGTCGACATCTTCCAGGTCGACGAGCGCGTCGCCCCCGACGGTGACGATGCCCGCAACCTCACCCACCTGACCGACAGCCTCCCCGCCCCGGCCCGCCCCCGCCTGCACCCGATGGCGGTTACCGCCCGGGACCTCGACGCCGCCGCCGCCGGCTACGGCGCCGAGCTCCCGCCCGCCCTCGACCTCGTCCATCTCGGCCTCGGCCCCGACGGGCACACCGCCTCCCTGGTGCCCGGCGACCCGGTGCTCGACGTCGGCGACCGCCGCGTCGCCCTGACCGCCGCCCCCTACCAGGGGTCGCGGCGCATGACCCTCACCTACCCCGAGCTCGCCCGGGCCCGCCAGATCCTCTGGCTGGTGACCGGCGCCGAGAAGCGCGACCCTCTGCGCCGCCTGCTCGCCCACGACCCGGGGATCCCCGCCGGCCGGGTCGACGCGCCCGACGCCGTGGTGGTGGCCGACGAGGCCGCCGCCAGCCGGGCCCCGGCCTAGTCAAAGTCCCCCGGGCCCGCCCCACCATCACCTACTATGGCCGGTATGCCGGCGGTTGGTGAGCAGAGGCAGGCGGAGGTCGATCCTCCGCGGCGGCACGCTCAGCATCACGGCGACCCGGCCCGCCCCCTCGGCCTCCCGGTGACCCCCACCCGCGCCAACCACCGCTCCGCCTCCTGCCCCCGGCCCTCCGGCCGCCTCCAGGAGCCCTCCGAGGACCTACTCCACAAGCTCGGCCCCGCGCCCCGGCGTGCCGTCGAGACCGCGAAAGGGGTGCTGGCGTGAAGCCAACCCAACAACTCCACGACCTGGGCCAGAGCCTCTGGCTCGACAACATCACCCGGACCATGCTCGACGACGGCACCCTCGAGCGCTACGTCGACGGGCTCTCGATCACCGGGCTCACCTCCAACCCGACGATCTTCGACCACGCCATCTCCGAGGGCCACGCCTACGACGAGCAGATCGCCGACCTCAAGGCCGCCGGATCCACCGCCGAGGACGCCTTCTTCGAGCTCGCCATCGCCGACCTGCGCCGAGCCGCCACCCTGTTCGAGCCCATCCACGACCGGACCGACCGCCTCGACGGCTGGGTCTCCCTCGAGGTCTCGCCCCTCCTCGCCGACGACGCCAAGGCCACCATCCGCCAGGCCGCCCAGCTCCACGCCAGCGCCGGCGTCAAGAACCTGCTCATCAAGATCCCCGGCACCCCGGCCGGCCTCGAGGCGATCGAGGAGACGATCTACGCCGGCATCCCCGTCAACGTCACCCTCCTCTTCTCCCGCGAGCACTACATCGCCGCCTCCGAGGCCTACATGCGCGGCGTCGAGCGCCGGATCAAGGCCGGCCTGAACCCGGCCGTCCGCTCGGTCGCCTCGGTGTTCATCAGCCGCTGGGACAAGGCGGTCATCGACCGCACCCCGCTCGAGCTCCACGGCAAGCTCGCCATCGCCATCGCCCAGCGGACCTACCGCGCCTATCGGGAGATGCTCGACTCCGAGCACTGGCAGCGGCTCTGGAACGAGGGCGCCCGGCCCCAGCGGCTGCTCTGGGCGAGCACCGGGACCAAGGACCCCGACGCCTCCGACGTCCTCTACATCGAGGCCCTGGCCGCCCCCTTCACCATCAACACCATGCCCGAGCCCACCCTCCTCGCCTTCGCCGAGCACGGCACGGTCAGCGCCCCGCTCCCCGCCGGCGGCGGGGACTGCGAGGAGGTCCTCGCCCGCTTCGCCGAGCTCGACATAGACGTCGACGAGCTCGGCGCCACCCTCCAGAAGGATGGCGCCCAGTCCTTCGTCGACTCCTGGACCGAGCTGATGGACACCATCGCCCGGGAGGCCCAGGCCGTCTAGATGGCCGAAGTCCCGCCCCTGCCCGAGCGCCCGGCCTGGCGGGCGCTCGCCGACCACCACGCCCAGATCGGCGACCTCCACCTACGGACGCTCTTCGCCGAGGACCCCGCCCGCGGTGAGCGGCTGTGCGCCGAGGGGGCCGGCCTCCTCCTCGACTACTCGAAGAACCGGGTCACCGACGAGACCCTCCGCCTGCTCGTCGAGCTCGCCCACGAGTCGGGTCTCGAGGAGCGGCGGGCGGCGATGTTCGCCGGCGCCCACGTCAACCCCACCGAGGATCGCTCGGTCCTCCACGTCGCCCTGCGCATGCCCCGCGACCGCCGCCTCGAGGTCGACGGGGTCGACGTCGTCGCCCAGGTCCACCAGGTGCTCGACCGGATGGCTCGCCTCGCCCAGCGGATCCGCGCCGGCGAGTGGCGCGGGCACACCGGCCAGCCCATCCGCAACGTGGTCAACATCGGCATCGGCGGGTCCGACCTCGGTCCGGTCATGGCCTACCAGGCCCTGCGCCACTACGCCGACCGCCGCCTGACCTTCCGCTTCGTCTCCAACGTCGACGCCACCGACTTCGCCGAGGCCGTCCGCGACCTCGACCCGGCCCAGACCCTGTTCATCGTCGCCTCCAAGACCTTCACCACCCTCGAGACGATGACCAACGCCGCCACCGCCCGGGACTGGCTGCTCGGCGCCCTCCACGACCAGGCGGCCATCGCCCGCCACTTCGTCGCCGTCTCCACCAACGCCCAGGCCGTCTCCGACTTCGGCATCGACACCGAGAACATGTTCGGCTTCTGGGACTGGGTCGGCGGCCGCTACTCGATGGAATCGGCCATCGGCCTCTCGACCATGGTGGCCATCGGCCCCGACGCCTTCCGCGACATGCTCGCCGGCTCCCACGCCATGGACGAGCATTTCGCCACCACCCCGCTCGAGCGCAACCTGCCCGTCCTCCTCGGCCTCCTCGCCGTCTGGTACGGGGACTTCTTCGACGCCCAGACCGTCGCCGTCCTCCCCTACGACCAGTACCTCCACCGCTTCCCCGCCTACCTCCAGCAGCTCACCATGGAATCCAACGGCAAGGCGGTTACCCTCGGCGGGACGCGGGTCGACTACCAGACCGGCGCCGTCTACTGGGGCGAGCCCGGCACCAACGGCCAGCACTCCTTCTACCAGCTCATCCACCAGGGCACCAAGCTCATCCCCTGCGACTTCCTCGGCTTCCTCCACTCCCTGAACCCCCTCGGCGACCACCACGACATCCTCATCTCCAACGTCCTCGCCCAGCCCGAGGCCCTGGCCTTCGGCCGCACCGCCGAGGAGGTTCGGGCCGACGGGACGACCCCCGAGGCCGTGGTCGCCCACAAGGTGTTCGCCGGCAACCGCCCCTCGAACACCATCCTCGCCGACCGCCTGACCCCCGCCGTCCTCGGCGCCCTGGTCGCCCTCTACGAGCACAGCGTGTTCACCCAGGGGGTGATCTGGAGCATCAACTCCTTCGACCAGTGGGGGGTCGAGCTCGGCAAGGTCCTGGCCAGGAAGATCATCCCCGAGCTCCAGTCCCCCGGCGAACCGCCCCTGACCCACGACAGCTCGACCAACGCCCTGATCCGCCGCTACCGCGCCGCCCGGCCAGCCGCCGACGCCGAGGCCGACGCCGACGCCGGCGGGGGCGCAGGCGCAGGTGCGGGCGGGCCCGCCCCCGCCGCTGCGGCGACCCGGCCCCGCCCCCCGTCCCCGTCCCTCTCCCCGGCCCCGCCCCCGTCCTCGGCCCCGGCGCCCGAGCAGCCGGTCACGGCGGTGGCCGCGGTCCTCTTCGACATCGACGGCACCCTCATCACCACCGGCGGGGCCAGCGCCGTGGCCTGGCGGCGGGCCTTCCAGGACCTCTACGAGATCCCCGACGCCGACATCAACGCCCACACCCACGCCGGCATGACCGACCCCGAGGTCGGGCGCATCACCTTCGAGGGCGTTCTCCGCCGGCCGGCGGCCCCGGAGGAGCTCGCCCGGCTCATGGCCCGGCGCCTGCACCACCTGGCCGACACCGTCCTCGAGTCCGACGGCTACCGGGTCATGCCCGGGGTCGAGCGCCTGCTCGGCGAGCTCATCGACCGCGGGCTCCTCCTCGGCCTGACCACCGGCAACGTCGAGGCCGCCGCCCACATCAAGCTCTCCCGCGCCCGCCTCAACCGCTACTTCTCCTTCGGCGGCTACGGCTCGGACTCCACCGACCGCACCGAGCTCACCCGCCGGGCCCTCGAGCGCGCCGCCGTGACCTCCGGCGGTACGGTCCGGCCCGAGGCCTGCCTGGCCGTCGGCGACACCCCGCTCGACGTCCGGGCCGGGCACGGAGCCGGCATCCGGGTGGTCGGGGTGGCCACCGGCAGCCACACGGTGGCCGAGCTCGAGGCGGCCGGGGCCGACCGGGCCATCGCCACCCTCGAGGCGGGCCTCGGGCTGTGAGGCGGGCCGGAGTCCCCGAGCCCCACCCGGCCGACGTGCTGGTCATCTTCGGGATCACCGGCGACCTGGCCCACAAGATGACCTTCCGCTCCCTCTACCGCCTGGAGGCGCGCCAGCTCCTCGAGGTCCCGGTGGTCGGGGTGGCCGTCGAGGACTGGTCGATCGACCAGCTGCGCCAGCGCGCCCGGGAGTCGATCACCGGCGCCGGGGAGACCCTCGACGAGGCGGTGTTCGCCCGCCTGGCCGCCCGCCTCGCCTACGTGCAGGGCGACTTCAAGGACCCGGCGACCTTCGCGCGGGTGGGGAAGGCCATGGCCGGCGCCCACACGCCGGTGTTCTACCTCGAGATCCCGCCGTCGCTGTTCTCCACCGTGGTCGCCGGCCTCGCCGAGGCCGACCTGACCGGGGCGGCCCGGGTACTGGTGGAGAAGCCGTTCGGTCACGACCTGGCCTCGGCCCGCGCCCTGGCGGTGGAGCTCCACAAGTACATCGAGGAGTCCCAGCTCTACCGGATCGACCACTTCGTGGGCAAGATGGGCCTCGAGGAGTTCCTCTACCTGCGCTTCGCCAACACCATGCTCGAGCCGGTGTGGAACCGCAACTACGTCGCCTCGGTGCAGATCACCATGGCCGAGTCCTTCGGCGTCGAGGGGCGGGGGAGCTTCTACGACCCGGTGGGGGCGATGCGCGACGTGGTGGTCAACCACCTCATGCAGCTGCTGGCCTGCGCGGCCATGGAGGCGCCGGCCGGGGCCGACGCCGAGACGGTGAAGGACGCCAAGTTCGCCGTCTTTCGCTCCACCGTCGACGCCGACCCCGCCCACTACGTCCGCGGCCAGTACGACGGCTACCGCGAGGTCGACGGAGTCGCCCCCGATTCCGACACCGAGACCTTCGCCGCCCTGCGCCTGGAGATCGACAACTGGCGCTGGGCCGGAGTCCCGTTCTACATCCGGGCCGGCAAGAAGCTGCCGGTGACCCAGACCGAGCTGCGCCTCGTCTTCCACCACCCGCCGCGCCTGGGCTTCATGCCCGGCGGACGCCGGCGCCCGGAGCCCGACCAGCTGGTGATCAGGGTCGGTCCGGGCACCGGGATCCAGCTCGTCCTCGACGCCCACCGGGCCGACGCCGCCGGCCCGGCGCCGGTTCACCTCGAGATGGAGTTCGCCCAGGAGGGCGGGGAGGACCCCACCCCCTACGAGGTCCTCCTCCACGCGGCGATGGTCGGCGACGCCGCCCGCTTCACCCGCCAGGACAGCGTCGAGGAGACCTGGCGGATCATCGAGCCCCTGCTCGAGCACCACCGCCCGGTCGAGACCTACGCCCCCGGGGAGTTCGGGCCGCGCTCGGCGGCCGAGCTCGTCCGCGGACACGGCCGGTGGTACGGCCCCTGGGTGCCCTGACCCGCCCCTGACCCGCCCGCTTTTGGCCCCCCGCCTTTCCGGGTAGCCGCCCGCCCGATGGTCCTCGGGCTGGTGGATACGCGGAAGGTGTTCGAGGACCTCGCCTCGACCTACCTCCCGATCGCCGCCGCGGTGTTCGCCGTCGTCGTCCTCGTCTGCCTGTTCTCGCTGGTGCGCTTCCGCGCCCGCGACGACGGGTCCGAGCCCCCGGGCAGCCAGCGCGAGGAGCCGCCGTGGCTTGCCATCGTCTACGGGGGCGCCCTCGCCTGCGTGGTCGCCTTCCTCGTCGCCCTGACCTTCAACGCCCAGGACAAGATCTCCGCGCGCACCGTCGCCCCCGGGCTGCGGATCACGGTGACCGCCGCCAAGTGGAACTGGCGCTTCGACTATCCCGGCCTCGGCATCAGCCAGGTCGCCGGGGCCACCCGCCCGAGCCTGCTGGTGGTGCCGAGCGCGACGGAGATCCGCTTCCGGATGACCTCGCTCGACGTGATCCACTCCTTCTGGATCCCCGACCTGCGCTTCAAGCGCGACGCCTTTCCCCGGCGCGACACCGAGTTCGACCTCTCCTTCGAGCGCCCCGGCGCCGCCACCAGCGGGCTGTGCGCCGAGTTCTGCGGGCTCAAGCACGACCAGATGGTGTTCGACATCGAGGTCATGACCCCGGCCGACTTCCAGGCCTGGGTCGCCCGGCGCCGGGCCGCCGTCCCGCCCGGCGCCGCTCCCAAGAGGACAGGTAGATGAGCACGGTCGCCGCCCGCCCCGACGCCCGCCTCCTGGCGGCGGTGGCCGGCACCGACCACAAGCGGGTGGCGGTGCGGATCATCCTCACCGCGTTCTTCTTCTTCATCGCCGGCGGCCTCCTCGCCCTGCTCATCCGCACCGAGCTCTACTCGCCGGGCTCACAGCTCGTCGGCCAGCAGAGCTACAACGCCATCTTCACCATGCACGGCTCGACGATGATCTACCTGTTCCTCGTCCCCCTCGCCCTGGCCATGGGGGTGTACCTGGTGCCCCTCCAGGTCGGCGCCCCGGAGATCGCCCTGCCCCGCCTGGCCCTCCTGGCCTGGTGGCTCGAGGTGGGGGCGGGGATCACCATGTACCTCGGCTGGTTCACCAAGAGCGGCCCGGGCAGCGCCGGCTGGACCGCCTTCGACCCCCTGTCGAACTCGACCAACACCCCCGGCGACGGGATGTACCTGTGGATCTTCGGCGTCGTCCTCGCCACCGTGGCCGGCCTCCTCATGGCGGCCTGCGTCCTGGCCACCATCGTCGGGCGGCGGACCCCGGGGATGACCATGCTGCGCATGCCGGTGTTCACCTGGTCGATGCTCGCCACCTGCATCCTCGTCATCGTCAGCTTCCCCGCCCTCCTGGCGGCGATGGCCCTCCTCTTCGCCGAGCGGGAGTGGGGCGGGGTGTTCGACTCGGCGGGCGGGGCCATCACCTACCAGCACCTGTTCTGGTTCTACGGCCACCCGGTGGTCTACGTGATGTTCTTCCCCTTCGTCGGCGCCGTCGGCGAGGTCCTGGCCACCTTCGCCCGCAAGCGGTTCTTCGGCTACCGGGCCCATGTGGTCGCCCTCCTGCTCTTCACCGCCCTGTCCACCAGCGTCTGGGCCCATCACATGTTCACCACCGGCCAGGTCACGGTGAAGTACTTCTCGCTGACCTCGACCGCCCTCGTCGTCCCGGCGGGGATCGAGTACCTCGATCTCCTGGGCACCCTCTGGGGCGGGCGGATCCGCCTGGCCGTGCCCATGGCCTTCGCCGTCGGCTTCGTCCTCCAGTTCCTCATCGGCGGCCTCAGCGGCGTGTTCCTCGGTTCCCCGCCCCTCGACAACCAGGTGCACAACTCCTACTTCGTGGTCGGCCACTTCCACTACACCCTGTTCGCCGGCAGCCTCTTCGGGTTCTACGCCGCCTTCTATTACTGGTGGCCCAAGGTCACCGGCTGCCACCTGCGCACCCGCCTGGGCTGGCTGCACTTCTGGCTCCTGGCGGTCGGGGCCAACCTCACCTTCTTCCCCATGTTCCTCCTCGGCTACGACGGCATGCCCCGCCGGGTGGCCGACTACGCCCACCGCTACACCACCCTCAACCGCATGGCCACCGCCGGGGCGTTCACCATCGCCGTGGCCACCGTGGTGTGGATCCTCAACATGGCCGTCTCCCTGCGCCGCCGCCAGGGCGCCGGCGGGGATCCCTGGGAGGGACACACCCTGGAGTGGGCGACCGCCTCGCCGCCGCCCCGCCACAACTTCGAGGCCGCCCTGCCGCCGATCCGCAGCTACGCCCCCCTCCTCGACGCGCGCCACGGCGAGGCGGCGCCGGTCGAGGCCGGGGCCGCCCGGGGGCGGACGTGAGGCGGGCGGCCGTGCCCCTGCTCGGCTACGCCCTCCTCATCGGGGCGGCGGCCGCCGTCCAGTGGGTGTGGTCGCCCTACCGCCTGCCCGCCGCCCTCCTCGGCGGCGCCGCCGTGCTCATGGCCCTGATCGCCGCCGCCGTCGCCCTCGCCGCCCCCCCGGCCCCCGGCCCCCGACCCATCCCCGACTACAGCTTCTCGGTGGTGGCGGTGGCCTTCGCCCTGTGCACGATCCTCGTCGGCGCCTACCTCGGCCTCTACCTGATCCTCCTCGGCGGCGCCCTCCTCCTCCTCGGGATCGGCGGCCTGATCCGGGAGGCCCGGGCCGAGCGGCGGGCGCTGGCCCGGGTGCGGGGAGGCGGCGATGCCCCCTAGTCAGGTGCTCGGCGGGGCCAGCCTCGACCCGGCGGTGCTCGGGCCGGTGATCCTCGCCGCCGCCGCCTACCTGACCGGGGCCCGGCGCCTCGGGCGTCGCGGCCGGGGCTGGCCCTGCCGGCGCACCGTCGCCTTCCTGGCCGGGCTGGGCGTCCTGGCGGTGGCCTCCCAGAGCGGGATCGACCGCTGGTCGGAGCGCCTGCTCTCCGTCCACATGGTCGCCCACCTGCTGATCATCGGCCCCGGGGCTCTGCTCCTGGTGGCCGGCGCCCCCGTCACCCTGGCCCTGCGCACCCTGGCCGGCGGGGCCCGCCGCGGCCTGGTGGGCCTCCTGCACACGCGGGCGGTGCGGGTGCTCACCCATCCGGCGGTGACCCTGTCGCTGTTCTCGGCGGTGCTCCTGGCCACCCACGTCCCGGTGGTCTACGACGCCGCCCTGCGCGACCCCGTCCTCCACGCCGTCGAGCACGCCGCCTACCTCTGGGCCGCCCTCCTCTTCTGGGCTCCGGTGGCCGCCGTCGACCCGGTCCCCCACCGCCTCTCGCCGGTGGGGGCCATCGGCTACCTGCTGGTGGCGATGATCCCCATGAGCGCGGTCGGCGCCGCCCTGATCTCGACCGACTCGGTCGCCTACTCGGCCTATCTGGCCCCGGCCCGCAGCCTCGGCGTGTCCGCTCTGGCCGACCAGCGCACGGGGGCGACGGTGATGTGGCTGGGCGGCAGCCTGGTGCTCATCGCCGCCACCCTCCTCGCGGCCTGGACGGCGCTCCTGCGCGAGGAGCGGCGGGCCCGGGCCCGGGAGGCCCAGGCCGACCGCCGCCTGACCGCGGCCGCCGCCGCGGCCGCCGCCGCCCGGGGAGGCCCGCGGTGAGCGCCCCCCGCAGCCGCCCCCGCCCCGGCCGCCGCTGCTCCCCCAGTCGTCGCCGGACCCGGGCGGCGCTGGCGGCCATGGTCTGCGCCGCAGGCGCGCTCTACGGCTTCGCCGGGGCCGCCGCCGGCCAGAAGGGGACCGCCGGCGGCGGCGGCGCCCCGCCCCCGCCCCCGCCTGCGCCCGCCGGGGTCCGGGCCGCCGCGAGCGCCACCGCGACCGCGCCCGGGGGCGGGAGCGCCGAGGTCGCCCGGGGGCGGACCCTGTTCCTCGACGGCTGCTCCTCGTGTCACGGGGACGACGCGCGGGGGGTGGCCGGCCAGGGCCCGAGCCTCTACGGGACGGGGGCGGCGGCGGCCGACTTCTACCTCTCCACCGGGCGGATGCCGCTGGCCAACCCCCACGACGAGCCGACGCGCTCGCACCCGGACTACGGCCGGGCCGACATCGCCGCCCTCGTCGCCTACGTCGCCGCGCTCGGGCCGGGACCGGCGATCCCGGCGGTGAACGTGGCGGCCGGCCACGTCAACGCGGGGATGGAGGCGTTCACCGAGCACTGCGCCGGCTGCCACCAGGTCGGCGCGGCGGGGGGCATCGTCACCGGGGCGACGGCGCCGGCCCTCAACAACTCAGACGTCACCCCGACCCAGATCGCCGAGGCGATCCGGGTCGGCCCCTACGTCATGCCGGCGTTCGGCCGGGGGGAGATCTCCGACCAGGAGGTCAACGACATCGCCCGCTACGTGGTCTCCACCCAGCATCCGCGCGACAGCGGCGGCTGGGGGATCGGCCACATCGGCCCCATCCCCGAGGGGATGATCGCCTGGCTGCTGGCCGCCTCGGCCCTGGTCCTCGTCGCCCGCCTGATCGGGGAGCGCAACTGATGGCCAGAGGCCGGGCCGGCCCAGGGGAGGAGGAGGCGCTGAGCAGCCGCAGCCCGCGGGGGGAGCTGGTGGTGGCCGGCGCCCTGGTGGCGGCGTCGGGGTGCGCGCTGGCCTTCGTCCTCGTCTACGCCTTCGACGGCGCCGACACCCAGCTGCTGGGCCTGTCCATCGGCCTGTGCCTCGCCTTCCTCTCGGTGGCCGCCGTGGTGGCCGGGACCCGGGTGGTCGACCAGTCAAAGGCGGTCGAGGAGCGCCCGCGCCTGGTCAAGGAGCCGCTCGAGCGCGAGGTCACCGAGCTCGCCCTGGCCGCCGGCGACGGCGTCTCCCGCCGGCGCCTCCTGGCCGGGGCGGCGGGGGTGGCGGGGGCGAGCGTGACGGCGGCGGCCGCGGTGCCGCTGGCCTCGCTCGGTCCGGGGAACGTGGCCGCCAAGCTCGAGGCCTCGCCGTGGCGGCGGGGGGTGCGCCTGGTGGACGTGCACGGAGCCCCGGTCAGCGCCGGCGAGCTCGAGATCGGGAGCTACCTGACCGCGGTGGCCGAGGGGGCCGATCCGCGGTCGCTGGGGGCGAGCGTGGTGGTGGTGCGGATCGCCGCCGCCGAGGTCCAGAGCCATCCGGAGTGGGCGCCGGAGGGGATCATGGCCTACTCGAAGATCTGCACCCACGCCGCCTGCGCGGTGGCCCTGTTCCGCTACCCGACCTACGAGCCGACGGCCGACCCGCCGGCCCTGGTCTGCCCGTGCCACTACTCGACCTTCGACGTGCGCAAGGGGGCCGAGGTCATCTTCGGCCCGGCCGGGCGCCCGCTGCCCCAGCTTCCCCTGAGCATCGACGCCCAGGGGATGCTGGTGGCCGCCGGCGGCTACTCGGCCCCGATCGGCCCGGCCTGGTGGGGGGTGCGCCGGACATGAGCCCGGTGCGCCGCAAGGGCGAGCAGCGCCGCCAGGCGCCGGCGACGACCGACGCCGTGCGCTTCGTCGACGAGCGCCTCGGGATCTCGCCCCTCCTGCGGGCGGCGATGAAGTACATCTTCCCCGACCACTGGTCGTTCCTCTTCGGGGAGATCGCCCTCTACTCGTTCCTCGCCCTGGTGGCCACCGGGGTCTACCTGGCCCTGTTCTTCGACCCGAGCGTGGCCCCGGTGGTCTACGGCGGGAGCTACGCCCCCCTCCAGGGGGCCCACATCACCCAGGCCTACAACTCGACGCTCGACATCGTCTTCAACGTCCCGGCCGGTCTGCTCATCCGCCAGACCCACCACTGGGCGGCGCTGGTCTTCGTGGTGGCCATCGTCATCCACCTCATGCGGGTGTTCTTCACCGGGGCCTTCCGCAAGCCGCGCGACGTCAACTGGCTGATCGGGGTGACGCTGGTCACCCTGGCCATCGTCGAGGGTTTCGCCGGCTACTCGCTGCCCGACGACCTCCTCTCGGGGATGGGGCTGGCCATCGGCTACAGCGTGCTCCTCGCCGTGCCCGTCGTCGGCGGCCAGCTCGGGCTGCTCCTGTGGGACGGGCCGTTCCCGGGGTCGGGCGCCTTCGTCGACCGGCTGTTCATCGCCCACGTGTTCATCCTCCCCGCCGTCCTCGCCACCCTGATCGCCGTCCACCTGGCCATCATCATGCGCCAGAAGCACTCGCAGTTCCCGGGGCCGGGGCGGACCGAGGAGAACGTGGTGGGCACCCCGCTGTGGCCGGCCTACATGCTGCGGGCGCTGGGGATGATGACGGCGACCCTGGCCATGCTCTTCCTCCTCGGCGGCCTCGTCCAGGTCAACCCGATCTGGCAGTACGGCCCCTACGAGCCCTACCTCGGCACCAACGGGGCCCAGCCCGACTGGTACATGGGCTGGCTGATCGGGGCGCTGCGGCTCATGCCGGGCTTCGACCTGACCATCGGCCGTGCCACCATCGCCCCCAACCCGTTCTTCGGGGGGATCCTCTTCCCGGCGGTGGTGTTCGGGGTGCTCTACCTGTGGCCGGCGGCCGAGCGGCGGATCACCAAGGACTTCGCCCGCCACGACCTCCTCCAGCGCCCGCGCGACGCCCCGGCCCGCACGGCCCTGGGGGCGGCGTTCTTCACCTGGATCTTCACCATCTTCATGGCCGGGGCGGCCGACCGGCTCCTGGTCAGCATCGGCTTCCCCTACGCCGGGCAGGTGTGGTTCTTCCGGGTCCTGGCCGTGGTGGCGCCGATGGTGGTCTTCGCCTTCACCCTGCGCCTGTGCCGGGAGCTTGCCGCCTCAGAGGCCACCCCGCTGCGCGAGTGGGAGGGCGCGGTGGTGGCCCAGGCCGGCGACGGCCGCTACCAGGCGCTCGAGGTGGCCCCGGCCGAGGGGCATCCCGAGCGCGAGCCGGTGCACGGGCCGCCGCGGCGCCCGGAGTGGTGAGCGCTACCCGGAGGCGGCGCGCAGGGCGCGGGTCAGCGACCCCGCGGTCTGGGCCCCGAGCAGCTGGGCGACGATCCGACCGCCGGCGTCGACGGCGTAGGTGGTGGGCAGGCCGGGGACGCGGTAGTCGACGGCGGTGGTGCTCTGGGGATCGCCGAGCACCGGAAAGCTCCAGGCGTAGCGGGCGATGAAGCGCCGGGCGGCGGCCGGGTCGTCGCCGGTGTCGACGCCGATCAGGTGGCCGCGCCCGGCGGCGCTCCGGGCGAAGGCGGCGAGCTGCGGCGCCTCGCCCCGGCACGGGTGGCACCAGCTGGCCCAGAAGTTGACCAGCACCGGGCGCCCGCGCAGCGCGGCGAGGGTCACCCCCGGCGGGTGCAGGGTGCGCCCGGGCAGGGGCGGTGCCGGGCGGGGGGGCGTGCTCCTGTTCTGGAGCGCCACCGCCAGCGCGGCCGCCGCCACGGCGGCGAGGACGGCCACCCGCAGGAGCCTCATCGGCGGGCGAGGAGGGGGACGTCGTGGGCGATGTCGTCGGGGCTCGAGCTCGCCGGGTAGACGGTCTCCAGGCGCCCGGTGGCGCTGACCCCGTAGACCAGGGCGGAGTGGGCGACGAGCTCGGGCCGGCCGGCGTCGCGCTCGGAGCCGACGCTCCACGCCGCCCACACCCGCCCGAGCTCGGCCGCCGAGCCGAGCAGGTACTCCATGCGCCCGGTGAGGGCGTGGCCGCGCAGGAAGTCGGCCACCGTGCGCCGGGTGTCGCCCCGCGGGTCGACGGAGATGGCGACCAGGGCGACCTCGGCCGCCCGCGCCCCGAGCCGGGCCTGGGCGGCCCGCAGGTGCGAGGCGATCAGGGGGCAGACGTCGGGGCAGTGGGTGTAGAGGAAGGTGACGAGGACGGCCCGCCCCCGGTAGCCCGCGAGGTCGACGCGCCGGCCGCGGTCGTCGGTGAGCACGGTGGCCGGGGCGGCCCGGGCCGGCGAGACCAGCGAGCCGCGGTAGCCGCCGCCCGGGGCGTTCTGGTGGGCGCCGCCGGGGAGGGGCGCGGCGGTGGGCCCGGGACGGGCCAGGTAGAGCGCGCCGGCGAGGAGGGCGAGGCCGCCGATGAGCCCGGCGATCACGCCGCGCGACACGCCGAGGGCGGGTCGGGGCCGGGGGCGGGGCGCCATGGCGCGAAGTCTAGGTCGCGGCCGGGCCCGCCGCGCCGGGCCGGTTGCGGCCGGGTCGGCGTTGGGGCCGGGTCGGGGATGGGGGAGCCCTCAGCCCCGGTCTCGGGCCAGCCCCAGGCGACGGACCAGGGGCTCGAGGGTGAGGCTGGGGAGGATCAGGGTGCCGAGGACCACGGCATAGACGAGGAAGATCACCTCGTCGCGGTTCGGGAAGGGGTGGCCGGCGGCGAGCAGGGGAATGGAGAGGGCTCCGGCCAGGGAGAGGGCGCCGCGCATCCCGCTGTAGCCGAGCACGGTGAGCTCGCCGCCGCCGAGGCGGTCGACGTGGCCGGGGAGGAGGCGGCCGAGGAGGGAGAGGGCACGGGTGAAGGTGAACATCCAGGCGAAGCGCAGGACGACGGCGGTGGCGACGACGGCGCCCGCCCGTCCGAGCGGGGTCCACGCCTGGTGGCCGGGGAGCCCGTGGACGATGACCAGGAACTGGAGGCCGATGAGGAGGAAGAGGACCGACTCGAGCAGGTAGGACAGGGCGGCCCAGAAGGGCTCGCTGCGCCGGCGCACCCGCGGCGTGCTGATCGCCTCCCCGTGGTGGCCGACGTAGAGGCCGGCGGCCACCGCGGCCAGGACCCCGGAGGCGCCGGCGGCCTGGGCGGCGGTGTAGGAGCCGAAGGCGGCGGCCAGGCCGATGACGATCTCGGTGGCCGCGTGGTCGATGCGCCGGCGCAGCGCCACCACCACCGCCCCGGTGACGAGGCCCACGGCCAAGCCGCCGGCGGAGATGGCCAGGAAGCGCAGGATGCCGTGGCCGACGGAGAAGCCGCCGGCGGCGGCGGCCACCGCGACCTGAAAGGCGGCGAGGCCGGTCCCGTCGTTGATCAGCGACTCCCCCTCGAGGATGGCCACGATCCGCTCGGGCGCCCCGACCCGGTGGACGATGGCGGCGGCGGAGACCGGGTCGGTGGGGGCGACCAGGGCGCCGAGCACGAAGGACGGCACCCAGGCAAGTCCGGCCAGGTAGTGCCCGACGAGGGCGACCCCGGCCACGGTGAAGACGACGAGGCCGACGGCGAGGGTGACGATGTGGGGGGCGCTCGAGCGCAGATCGAAGCGCTGGGTGCGAAAGGCGGCCGAGTAGACCAGCGGGGGCAGGAAGGCGTAGAGGACGAGGTTGGGGTCCAGGTGCACGGCGGGCAGGCCGGGGATGACGCCGATGACCAGGCCGCCGAGGACGAGCACCGAGGGGTAGGGCAGCCCCACCCGCTGGGCGAGCGCTCCGAGGAGGGCCACGGCGGCGAGCAGGCCGATGACGACCTCGACATGAACCACGGCCCCCACAATGCCACGGGCGCCCGTCGTTTCGCCAGCCCGGGAGTTGGGCACGCCCAGACGCAGGCAGTCCACGAGAAGGGAGCGCCGCAGGCGTGATTCAGGTCGAGGCGACGCACGAGTTCCCCAGCACCACCCAGGCACCGGGCCTCGCCCGGGAGGCGATCACCGCGTTCGCCCGGGCCAACGAGGTGGACGAGTCGCGGGCCGACATCGCCCGCCTGCTCGGCTCCGAGCTCGTCACCAGCGCCCTGCTCGACGAGCGCCAGCCCGAGCACGCCTCGATCCGCATGCGCCTGGCCGCCACCGAGGGCACCCTGTGGATCGCCGTGTCCAACGGCGCCAACACCCAGTCCGCCGAGGCCGACGCCGACCTGCACACCGCCGACGGCTACGGGACGGCCCTGGTGGAGACCGCCGCCTCCCGGTGGGGGGTGCACAGCAACGGCAAGACCCACGTGTGGTTCGAGCTCGACCCCGACGAGGTGGCCGCCCACTTCGCGGCCAGCCCCTTCCGCCAGCTCAGCGACTCCCAGGCCCGCCAGCTCGCCGCCCTGCGCATCGAGCACCAGGACCACGGGATCTCGGTCAGCGTCGAGGCGATGACCAGCTCGCACCGCCTGGTCGTCGCCCTCCAGGCCGGCCGCCTCCAGCAGCTGATCGCCATCGCCCCGAGCGGCGATCGCGAGGAGGACACCTACATCCAGGAGCAGCTCCCCGGCCGCCGCCGGCGCGAGTCCACTCAGGGGTAGAGCGAGCGCATGCGGGCCGCCTCGGCCACCCGCTCGATGGCCACCGAGAGCGCGGCGGTGCGCCAGCTCACGTCCAGTCGCTCCGCGGCCTCGATCACCCGCTCGAAGGCGGAGTGCATGAGCTGGCGCATCCTGGTGGCCACCTCGTCGGCCCCCCAGAAGAACTTCTGCTGGTCCTGCACCCACTCGAAGTAGCTCACCGTCACCCCGCCGGCGTTGGCCAGGATGTCGGGGACGACGGTGATGCCGCGGGCGGCGAGGACGGCGTCGGCCTCGGGGGTGGTGGGGCCGTTGGCCGCCTCGACCACCAGCCGGCAGGAGATGCGGGCCGCCCGCTCGGCGTCGATCTGGCGCTCGAGGGCGGCGGGGACGAGCACGTCGCAGTCGACCTCGAGCACCTCGGTGCGGCTGACGTGGACCGCCCCCGGCCAGTCGCGCAGGAAGCGCGACCCCTCGAGCGACCAGGCGAGCAGGGTGGGGACGTCGAGGCCGGCCGGGTCGGTGATGGCGCCGCTGACGTCGCTGAGGCCGACGATCACCGCGCCGCGGTCGTGGAGCTCGCGGGCGATCACCGAGCCGACGTTGCCGAAGCCCTGGATCGCCACCCGGCACCCGTCGACCGAGGACCCGCGGCGGGCGAGCGCTGCCTCCAGGCAGATCACCACCCCGGAGCCGGTCGCCGCCTGGCGGCCGACCGTCCCGCCCAGCACCAGCGGCTTGCCGGTGACGATCTCGGGGACGGCGTAGCCGACCTGCTGGGAGTAGGTGTCCATGAACCACGCCATCTCCCGCTCGCCGGTGCCCATGTCCGGGGCCGGGATGTCGCGGTCGGGGCCGATCACCGGGATGAGCTCGGCCGCGTAGCGGCGGGTCACCCGCTCGATCTCACCCGGGCTCAGCCGGTTGGGATCGCAGCGCACCCCGCCCTTGGCCCCGCTGAACGGCAGCCCGAGGAGAGCGCACTTGAAGGTCATGAGCATGGCCAGGGCGGCGCACTCGCCCAGGGATACGCCCATGGCGTAGCGGATCCCGCCCTTGGTCGGGCCGATGGCCAGGGTGTGCTGGACCCGGTAGCCGGTGAACGACCGGACCTCGCCGTCGTCCATGCGCACCGGGAAGTTGACCACCAGGGCGCGCCGCGGCTCGAGCAGGCGGGTCCGCAGCTCGGGCTCGAGTCCGATGGCGTCAGCGGCGTGGTGGAACTGGAGGGCGGTGATGGCGTAGAGCTCGGAGTGCCACTCGCCGCCGGGCTCGACGTCGCCGTCGCTCAACAGCAACTCGTCCCAGCCGCCCGACCCCCGACGCTCCCCCGGCATCGCGGCAATGTATCCGAGTCCCCTCTGCTCGGGGATCTGGCGCCGGGTAGCATCACCGGGATGCGACGTCTTCGCCGTGCCCGGCTCTGGGCGCTCGTCACGGCGACGGCGGCCACCCTGGCGGCGGCGGCGGCGGCGGTGCCGGCCGGGGCCGCCCTCGCGCCCGCCGGCTACGACGTCTCCTATCCGCTGTGCGGCGCCGCCCTCCCGGCGGGGGCGGCCTTCGGCATCGTCGGGGTCAACGGCGGCCTGGCCAACAACGCCAACCCCTGCCTCGCCGCCGAGCTCGCCTGGGCGGCGGTGACCCCCGGCCTGCCCAGTCCGGCCCAGCCGCCGGTCTCGCTCTACCTCAACACCGCCGACCCCGGCAACCGGGTCCCCGACTGGCCGACCCCGGTCAACGGGAGCGCCGGCGGCGCGACGCCCTACGGTGGGTGCGACGGCGGCTGGAGCCCGGCCTGCGCCTACCTCTACGGGCTGACCCGGGCGGCCTACGGCTACGGGGTGGCGGCCGCGGTGAACGCGCCCATCGCCCACAGCGTCCCGTGGTGGCTCGACGTCGAGACGGTGAGCAGCTGGGCCAGGCCGGCCGATCTCCCGGGGTGGGCCGCGGTCAACCTGGCCGCCGTCGCCGGCTTCGTCGCCGGCCTGCGCTCGGCCGGGGCCGGCGGGCCGATCGGCATCTACTCGACCCGGTCCCAATGGCTGGCCATCACCGCCGCTCCCGACTCGCACTCGGCCGCCGGCGGAGTCCTGTCCACCACCCCGGAATGGGTGGCCGGGCTGGGGACGGCGAGCCAGGCGGCGACCCGGTGCGCGGACTCGTTCGCCGGCGGCCCGGTCCGGCTCGTCCAGTTCGCGGCCGCCGGACTCGACGGCGACCTCGCCTGCCCGACCCCGACATCGGCGCGGCTTCGCATCGTCGGCCACGCCGTGCGCGGCGGCGCCCTGCGGGTGAGCGGGACGATCAGCCCGACCTACGCCGGCCGGGTGACGGTCGAGCTCACGGCGAGCTACCTCGGCCGGCTCATCCACCGCAGCCGCAGTCCGGTGGTCAGCGCCGGACGCTGGCAGGCGGTGCTCGCCCTACCCCGTCACGGACGGCTGCGGGGCGGGGTGGTGGTGGCGAGCAGCCCCGCCGCCATCGGGCTGCTGGCCGGGAGCGCCCGGGCGCAGGTCCGTCTCTAGCCCGCGGGGGCGGGCGGAGCCGGCCGTGCCGGCCGGCCGGCTCCGGCGCTGCGGCGCTCAGGCCTTGTTGATCGCCCCGTTGGAGGGGAGCGAGGTCAGCGGGGCGGGGCCGACGGTCCGGTCGGCGTGGACGCCGGCGCCGCCGCGCAGGGCGTGGATGGTGGTCCAGAACGCCTTGCGGGCGGCCTCGACCGCGGTGTGGTAGGCGCCGGCCGCGGCGCGGACCTGGGAGCGCAGGGAGGCGAGCAGGGTGCGGGTCTGGGCCCGGGCCGCCTGGCACGCCGCCGGGTCATGGGCGGCGCGGGCCGCCTTGCACGTCGCGCGCAGGGAGGCCAGGGCGGCCACCGCCTGCTGGCGGACCGGGGTCACGGTGGTGGCGTAGGCGTTCTGGGCGTCGGTGAAGCTCGTCTTCAGGGTGGCGCACGCGGCGGTGACCTGGGTGGCCTGGGCGGCCAGGTGGCGCGGCGGGTGACCATTGGCCACGCGGGCGCAGAGGGAGGAGGCGACAGGGAAGGTGGCAGCGAAGCCGCGGCTCCCCGGCCGGGCCAGGGCGCTCGCCGGGAGGGCGAGCACGGCGCAGGCGCAGACGGCGAGGGGAAGGCGAAGTCGGTGCGTCATGGTGAGGCTCCTCGAGATGGGGATTGGCGGGGCCTCTGGCCCCAGTGGTGGGAAACCCTCGGGGGGGCGAGAGTCGCGGTCCCGCGCTCGGCGCCCGGACGACCGCGGGGCGCTCGGCGCGGTCCCGTCGGGCGGCTGCGGCGCGGCCGGGTGGCGGCCGAGCCGCACCGGACTGCCGGGGGTCGCCCGGTGCTCAGCCCGGAGCGGGCGGCGGCGCCGGTGCGGCGCCGATCGCCTCGCGGGCGCTGTCGCGGTCGAGCCCCGAGCCGCGCAGGAGGTCGGTCGCGGTGGCTCGCACCTGGCCGACGAGCATGCTCGTCGGCAGGTCGCGGCATCCCTCGAGCACGGCGGTGGCCTGGGCCGCCGCCGCGACGGCCAGCCGCCGCGCCTCCCCGCTCGGCTCGACACCGGCCAGGTCCCCGGCCAGGTGGCGCACCGCCGCTGCCAGGGTGGTGATGGCCTCGACCAGGGCCGGGTCCCCCCGGCCGCGCCCGCGCACGGCGCCGATCGCTGCCCGGGCGAGGACGCGGCTGTTGCGCAGGGCCAGGTCGACCTGGGCGGCGGCGTCGGCGTACACCCGCAGCGCTCCCCGAGCCCGCCGGTGCGGTGGCGAGAGCCAGGCGGTCTCCCGAGCCACGGCCAGGGAGTCGTAGAAGGCGGTGAGCGCGTCGTCGAGCGAGCGCAGGCTCAACAGCCCCGCCTCGGCCAGGCCCAGGTCGCCCGCGGCCAGAGCGCCCGCCGTCTGCTCGAGGCCGTCCGCCACCTGGTCGAGCACCGTGCCCGCCGCCCCGGCGACCTGGGTCAGGGGGTTGCGGGGAAAGAGGATCTGGCCGATGAGGAGGCCGACCGCCCCGCCGATCAGGGCGTCGACGAAGCGCTGGGGGATCGCGCCCTGACCGGCGCCGGGCAGGGTCATGACGAGGATGGCCGACACCGCCGCCTGGTTGACGAGGATGGTGCCCGCCCCGAGGAGCAGGGCCGCGGCCATGGCCAGGGCGACCACGGCGGCGATCTGCGGCACCCCGGTCCCGATCAGGCGGCTGATGACGTCGGCCACGGCGATGCCCAGGGCCACCCCGGCCACCAGCTCGATCGCCCGCCGGCGCGGCTGGCCCCGGGCGACGCCGAGGGAGATCACCGCGGCCACCGGGGCGAAGAACGGCCTGGCGTGTCCGAAGACGAGGGTGGCCACCGCCCAGGCGAGCGCCGCCGCCACCGCGGTCTGGACCACGGGCGCCCGGGCGTCGAGGAGCCGGTCAAGGCGCCGGCGGGCCGAGCCCCGCACCGCCCGCAGGGCGGGGACGCCGCCGGCGCTCATCCCGACCCGCCGTGGCCGGGGAGGACGCCGCGCAGGATTGCCGCCCGGGGGCCGGCGACCACGTGGATGATCCGCCGGTGGCGCTGCCAGGCGATGAGGTCGAGGGCCTGGAGGCGGTCGAGGACGAACTGGAGGGCGAGGGCCTGGGCCGGGGTGGCGTAGGAGCGAGCCACGTCGAAGGCATACCCGGTGGCGTGGAGGCGGTCGCGGTCGGCCAGGCCGTGGGCGGCCCGGGCGGCGGCCGGGAGGTCGGCGGCGTCGGTGGTGGCCGCCGTC
Source organism: Solirubrobacteraceae bacterium (assembly GCA_034664565.1). Lineage (GTDB taxonomy): Bacteria > Actinomycetota > Thermoleophilia > Solirubrobacterales > Solirubrobacteraceae > Palsa-513. Next base: position 5,553 of record JAXDHJ010000042.1, on the reverse strand, counting down.
AGCTCGAGCGGGGCCGTCGAGTGGCCGATGGCCCGCACGGCGGCCGCCATGTAGAGGGCGACGGCCAGGGCGTCGGGGCGCAGGTGAAAGGCGGCGGCGGCGCCCAGGCCCCGGGCCGGCGCGTCGCCGGGGAGGGGGACGAGGGCGGCGCTGCGGCGCGCCGCTGCCACCGCCCGGGCGTCGGCGAGGACCGGCGTGGTGCCCGGCGGGCGCAGGCTCAGCTCCGCCGACGGGGCGGCGGTCTGGAGCGCCGCCTGGGCGGCCAGGGCGCCGGGGTCTCGGCGCAGCAGGGCCATCACCTGGCGGGCCGCCCCCACCCGCCACAGGTAGGTGGCCGAGTCGTCGCCCAGGCGAGCCAGCCACGCGTAGGCGGCGGCGTGGACCAGGGGCGTCGAGTCGACGTAGAGCCGGGTGTAGCTCACGTCCCCGTCGGCCACCAGCCGGGCGACCGGGGTCCCCCCGCTGTCGCCGGCGTAGCGGCGCACGGCGGTCTCCAGGTTGCCGATGCCCATGTGGTAGGACTCGACGGCCAGGTCGTCGCGGCCGAACACCGCCTTGGCCCGGGTCAGGTAGCGCTCGGTGGCCGCCAGGGCCGCCGCCGGGTCGAAGCGCTGGTCGGCGCGGGCCCGCTGGGCGCGCAGCGCCGCCGCTCGCCCCGGAGGGGCCGCCGCCAGGCGGGCGCCCAGGCGCCGGCTGGCCGCCAGGTCGACGCGCATGCCGAGCATCCCGCTCCCCGTCTGGGCCACGATCTGGGTGAGGCCGGCGGCGGCGCTCGGATCGGCGCCGGCCACCGCGTCCGGCCGCCCGGCGCTCTCGAGCATGACCATCGCCTCGAGGGTGTCGGCGTCGATCGGCCCGCCGGCGGCGGCCGCCTCGATCTGGGGGCGAAAGGCGGCGGTGCGGCGGGCGGCGGCGAGCACCCCGCCCGGGCTCTTGGCGTAGATCACGTGGCTGAGGCCGTCGGCCGCCGCCTGCTCGAACCAGCCGGCCCGGCCCGGACTGTAGGCGAGCGGATCGAACGTCCCGCCCATCCCTCCGCCCCCGGCGAGAAGCCGCCGCGGCCCCCCACCGCCGAGCACGAGGGCGGCGGCCAGGGCGACGCCGGCGGCGGCGAGCAGCAGGGCGGCACGGCGGGCGTGGATGCGGCGGCGCGGCTTGTTCACGAAAACCTCAAGGTTTGCACGTACCCTGGTGGCGTACGGCACTGCAACCGAGCACTGGAGTCCCGCCGATGATCGAGGCCAGCGGTCTCACCAAGCGTTACGGCGCGACCCTCGCGGTCGACGACCTCTCCTTCACCGTACCGCCCGGTCAGGTCACCGGTTTCCTCGGCCCCAACGGGGCCGGGAAGTCGACCACCATGCGCATGGTCCTCGGTCTGGACGCCCCGAGCGCCGGCACCGTGACCGTCAACGGGCGCCCCTACGCCGAGTACCGGCGCCCCCTCTTCGAGGTCGGCGCCCTGCTCGAGGCCAAGGCCATCCACGGCGGTCGCAGCGCCTACAACCACCTCCTGTGCCTGGCCCAGAGCAACGGGATCGGCCGGGCCCGGGTGGATGAGGTGCTCGACGCGGTCGGCCTGCGCAGCGTGGCCAAGAAGCGCTCGGGCGGCTTCTCGCTCGGCATGGGGCAGCGCCTGGGGATCGCCGCCGCCCTGCTCGGCGACCCCCGGGTGGTGATGTTCGACGAGCCGGTCAACGGCCTCGATCCCGAGGGCGTGCTGTGGATCCGCAACCTGCTCAAGGCGCTCGCCGCCGAAGGGCGCACCGTCTTCGTCTCCAGTCACCTGATGAGCGAGATGTCGATCACCGCCGACCGCCTGATCATCATCGGCCGCGGCCGGCTGATCGCCGAGACCACGGTCGCCGACTTCCTCAAGGGTGGCTCGGGCAACTTCGTGCGGGTGCGCTCGCCCCAGGGCGCCGAGCTCGCCCGCCTGCTCGGCGGGCAGGGCATCGGCGTGGTGCGCCAGCCCGACGAGACCCTCAACATCACCGGCTCGACCTGCGAGGTCGTCGGCGAGCTGGCTGCCGCCAACGGGCTGATCCTGCACGAGCTCTCGACCCACCAGGCGTCGCTCGAGTCAACCTTCATGGAGCTCACCCGAGACTCCGTCGACTTCCGCACCGACGGGGAAGCCCTCGTCCCGGCGCGGAGCTAGGGGATCATCATGGAAGCCATCGCCGGCCGGCAGCTCGCCCCCGCCCGCCCGCTCGCTCACTTCACCGACGTGGTGCGCTCCGAGTTCACCAAGCTCCGCTCGGTGCGCTCGACCTACTGGACGCTGTTCGCGGCCATCCTCTTCGTCATCGGCCTGGCGGTGATCGGCGCCCTCGTGGTGTCGGGCAACTACGCCCATTTCGGGGCCCGCGAGAAGGCGGACTTCAACCCCACCCGGCTGAGCCTGGTCGGGGTGAACCTGGCCCAGATCGCCATCGGCGTGCTCGGCGTCCTCGTCATCACCAGCGAGTACGCCACCGGCATGATCCGGGCAACCCTCGGCGCCGTCCCCCAGCGCCGGCTCGTCCTCGCCGCCAAGGCCCTCGTCTTCGCTCTCACCGCCCTGGTGGTCGGCACCGTGGCCAGCTTCATCGCCTACTTCATCGGCCAGGCCATCCTCTCCGGCCAGCACCTCCAGTCCTCGATCGGCGACCCCCAGGTGCTGCGGGCGGTGTTCGGCGGCGGCCTCTACCTCGCCGTCCTCGGGCTGCTCGGCCTCGGCCTGGGGGCGATCATCCGGGTCAGCGCCGGCGCCATCTCCGCCCTCTTCGGCATCCTCTTCGTCCTGCCCATCATCTCCACCGTGGCCCTGCCCCAGTCCTGGCAGGACACCATCAACCCCTACCTCCCCGGCGACGCCGGCCGCCAGATCTTCGCGGTGACCCACGACGCGACGAGCCTCGGGCCGTGGGCCGGCTTCGGGGTGTTCTGCATCTACGCGGTGATCGCCCTGGCCGTGGCCGCCGTGCTCATAAACCGCCGCGACGCCTAGCCCCAGCGTCTAGGCGGGCGGCGGATCCGGCTCGGGTGGCCAGGGGTCCCCATGCTCGCCGGGGGGGAAGTCCGGCGGCCACTGCTCGTCCTCGAGCCCGTCCGGCGGCCACCCCTCGCCGCCCCCGGGCGGAAACGGTTCGTCGGTGGGGGGGAAGAGGTCGGCGGGGGGGAAGAGCTCGCCCGGGGGGAAGAGGTCCTCCGCCGGCGGGAGGAGCTCGTCGGGGCCGAAGGGATCGGCCGGCATCTCCGGGTGGCTGGGCGGCGACTCGGCGGCGGGTGCCGGCTCGGGCGGCGCGGCGTCCGGTAGCGGATCCGGCTTGGGCGCCACGGCCTCCGGCGCCGTCGCGGGCAGGGGAGCCGGTTTGGGCGGCGCCGGCGGCTTGTCCTCGAGCAGGCCGCCCCGAAGGCCGAACTTGATGATCCCCATCGAGCCGCCCATGTGCGGGCGCTTCTCGTCGGGCCAGCGCTGCTGGTAGGGCGGCATCTTCCACACCTGGGCGGCGACGGTGGCGTAGTGGTAGCGCAGGTAGGCGACGAGGTCGCCGCGATGCATGCGGCAGGCGTAGCGTCTCGGTCCGAGGGGGCCGCCCCCGTTCCACACCAGCCACCGCCCGGGGAAGGCGTCGAGGTATTCGCCGAACATCCGCTCCGTCACCTGGCCCTGGAGGCTGCGCTGCGTCCCGTGGTCGGGGCTCGCGTCGCAGAACTGGCACCGGAAGACGGCTCGGGTCGGCATCAGGGCCTCACCGGCGGTGGCTGGCGACGCGCCCGGACGCCCGCAACCGACCTTCTCCGCCGCCTCTCGGGAGCGGATGGCACTAGGCGTTCGCCTTTGCGGGCATCAGCCATGTTTAGCATGGGGACGTGCAGTGTGGAAGCGTATCGAAGCCCGATCCGCGGCCGGCTCAGTGCCCCACCCGACGGATATCCGGCGCGTGCGCGATTCTCATGTCATGTTTGGTTCCCCCGTCCTCCGCGCGTGAAACTCGCGGCGCCGCGGCCCGAGAGCCGGCCTAGGTGAGCGAGGAGGTCCGGCGCCTGGCCGTCATCGACCTCGGATCGAACTCCTTCCGCCTCGTCGTGTTCAGCTCCGGCGAGGGCTGGTGGAAGCGCACCGATGAGATCTTCGAGGCGGTGAGGATCGGCGAGGGCCTGGCCGCCACCGGGTCGCTCGGCGAGGCGCCGATTCGCCGGGCGCTCTCCACCGCCTACGTGTTCGCCCACTTCTGCCGGGCCAACGGCCTGCGCCCCGAGTCGATCCGGGCGGTGGCGACCAGCGCCATCCGCGACGCCGAGAACGCCGGCGACTTCCTGGTGCGCGCCGAGCAGCGCACCAAGCTCGCCGTCCGCGTCCTCAGCCAGCAGGAGGAGGCCTACTACGGCTACCTGGCGGCGGTCAACTCGACGACCCTGGCCGACGGCTGCGTCCTCGACCTCGGCGGCGGCTCGATGCAGGTGGTCGGCGTCGAGGGCCGCCTGGCCGGCGCCTCGGAGTCCTTCCGCCTCGGCGCCGTCCGCATGACCGAGCGCTTTCTCCCCGATGACCGGCCGGCCAAGCGCCGCGAGCTCGACACCCTCCGCGCCCACGTCACCCGCAAGCTCGGCCGGGCGCCCTGGCTGGCCGGCACCGGCCGGCGGCTGGTCGGCCTCGGCGGCACCGTGCGCAACCTGGCCACCGCCGCCCAGCGGGCCGCCGGGCTGCCCTCGATCGGCGTGCAGGGGATGGTGGTCACCCGCGACGCGCTCGAGGACCTCGTCGAGCGCCTGGCGGCGCTGCCCCCCCAGGAGCGGGCCGAGGTGCCGGGGATCAAGGCCGCCCGCGCCGACCTCATCCTCGCCGGCGCCGTGGTGGTGGCCGCCGTGCTCGAGGTCGGCGGCTTCGACAGCCTCGAGGCCACCGAGGCCGGGTTGCGCGAGGGCATCTTCTTCGAGACCCACCTCGGCGGGGAGCTGCCCCTCTTCGAGGACGTCCGCCGGGCCAGCGTGGTCAACCTGGCCGCCCAGTACCACGTCGACGAGGCCCACACCCGCCACGTGGCCCGGCTCGCCCTCGGGCTCTTCGACGAGCTGGCGGCCGCGGGACTGCACCCCGGCGATCCCATGGAGCGCGAGCTCCTGTGGGCGGCCAGCGCCCTGCACGACATCGGGATGTCCGTCGACTACGACGACCACCACAAGCACTCCCGCTACCTCATCCTCAACGCCGGGCTCCCCGGTTTCGCCCCCAACGAGGTGGCGGTGATCGCCCAGGCCGCCCTCTTCCACCGCAAGGGGATGCCCGACGCCGGCTTCCTCGAGCCGGTCCTCGAGGAGGGCGACCTGGCCCGCCTCCACCGTCTCGCCGCCCTCCTGCGCCTGGCCGAGGACCTCGAGCGCTCGCGCGACCAGTCGGTCCGCGAGGCCCACATCCGGGTGCGCGGCGACGACGCCGAGCTGCGCATCATCGCCGCCGGCGACCTCGCCGTCCCCCGCTGGGCAGCCCAGCGCGAGACCGCGGTGTTCGAGCGGGCATTCGGGGCCCGCCTCACCGTCACCGGCCAGGAGGACGAGGCCGCCGCC
>JAXDHJ010000041.1:0-57212 GCA_034664565.1 Solirubrobacteraceae bacterium | reverse complement strand
TCAGCCAGAGCGATCACGCTGACCGTGGCCGAGGACGGCGCTCGTGGTAGGACGACAACATCCGAGCAAGATGACAGGAGAGTGCGTCATGCCCTACGCCGTGGATTTCACCACCGTGTCGACCGTGGGTCTGGAGTCGTCGCCGGTCGCGGCCGCGCTCGCCGGTCTGCGGGCGCACGAGGCCCGCTACTTCAAGAACAAGTACGACCACGTCTTCACGATGGAGCCTGTCGATCAACGTGATGTACACCATCGACGACCTCAAGAAGCGGGCGGTCGGGTTCAAGCTCTCCGAAGGGATGGAAGTCCCCGAGGAGCTCGCCTCGCGGTTCAAGTTCGCGAGGCGGAAGTCGAAGCTGGCCGGAACCATTCGCGGCTCCTACTTCAACCTCAAGAACGACTACTGACCCGGACCTGCCCCCTCTCACCCGCCGGCGCTACGCCCTGAGCGCGCAAGTCCTCGCCTCGGCCGATGGCGCCGCCCCGGTTCGGCGACGCTTCGAACCTTGCGGCGATCCGCAGCACCTCGCCCCTGCGTGGTCGGGAAGCGGCGACACGGGGAGAACCTCGAGGCGCCGCACCGAGCTGCAGACTGAGTCCTCCACCCGGCCCCGGGGAGCGCACGGCGAGGGGACCGCTCGCGGCCGGTCAGTGGCCCTGGGGCACGACGATGGGCGTGTTGCCCGGCGGCGTCGGTGCCGGCGGTGTGACCGGCGGGGGTGAGGCCCCGCCTGACGGGAGGGGGATGGTGATGGTGGTGGGCCCTGACGGTCTGACCGTCGATCCGCCCCCACCCGTGGTCCTCGACCCACCTCCGGTGCCCGATCCGCCCCGGCTGGGCTTGCGGACCGGGGCCGGGGTCGACGCCGGGGGGCTCGACGGGGAAGGCGCCGGCGTGCTCGCTGGTGGTGTGGACACCGGCCGCGGCGCCCTGGTGTCCGCGGCGGGCGTCCCGGCGGTGACGCGTGCCGCGGCGGGCGTCCCGGCGCTGACGCGTGCCGCGGCGCTCGCCGGATGCTTGGGCGCCGGCTTCGTCGCGCGCGGCGCGGCGGGCGGGACCGCCGGCGCCGCCACCGGCGCCGGCGGCGCCGTGTCCTGGCGGATGATCGGGGCGATCGGGCCGGCGCTGCGGCGGGCCGGATGGCCAGCCGGTGAGAACACCCCCGACGCGGCGGCCGCCGCGCCACCGACCAGGGCTACCCCGAGGATCGCGGCGACGGCCCGCGCCCTGCCGTTGACCGGCGCCTCGGCGGTTCCCGGGGAACGGCGACGGCCGGCTTTCGCTCCGGCCGCGGCGCTCGGCCCCGCGGACCCGGGCGCGAAGCGCCGGCCGAGGGGACGCCTGCCGGTGGTCCGCGTCGAGATGGCCGGCGCGTCGCCACCCGGCAGCGGCATCGGCTTGCGACCGGTTCCGGTCCGGCGGGGCGGACGCTCCGAGACGGGTGCGCTCGCCGGTCCCCCGCCGACACCCGGCAGCCGGATGGGGGCGGCCGATCGGGTGCTCCGAGGCCGGCTCGCGGCGCTCTCGCCCGGAGTCGCCGGCCCCGGCGGTCCACCGTTGGCCTGACCCGTGGAAGGGGCGTGGGGAGCGGACGCGGCCGCGAATGCCGGCGCCCCGGCGCCGTTCGCCGTGGTCGGGGCCCCGGCCTGGGCGCGAGCAGCCGCCGCCCCCTCGGAGGGCGCCACCACGGCAGGAGGCGCCACGGCAGGAGGGGCATCCGAGGCCGCGATGCTCGCCGGGGGGGCCGAGCGCCGGGGCGGACGGGCGGCGGTGACAGCGGGAGGACCGTCGTCCACTCCGCCGGACGTCCGAGGCTGGCTGTGGAGCTGCCACTCGGCGGCCTCGAAGCGGCCGGCGAGCTCGGCGCAGTCCTGGCAGCGGTCGAGGTGGCGGTAGAGCCTCGCCGCGTCCGGGGCCGACGTCCGCCCGGAGGCGCGCCGGCCGAGGAGGAGGGGCACCGCCGAGCAGCCGAAGCGCAGCCGTGCCAGCCGGCCCAGCCGGCGTCCGAGCGCGGCGTCCTGGCGCTCGACCGCGGCGAGGGCCGCCTCCCTGACCTGCTTGGCGGCGGCCGCGTCGAGGCGTCCGGCGGCGGTCACCGGCTCGAGCTCGGACAGAGCCTGCTCGATCGCCGGGCCCGAGGCGTCGGGACCGGCGACCCGGCGCACGTAGGCGGCGATCTCGGCGGCCAGCCCCGGCGCCGGCCGCCCCGCGACCGGCGACACCGGGGAAGCGCTCGGAGCGTTGGGGGCCGATTTCTCCACGCCCGTCCAGGCTAGCGCGCGCGGGGGGCGGTCGTCGCGAGCGACAGGCGCCGCCCAGCCGGCCCGGCGCGCAGGCGGCCGGCCAGCCCGGGCCGGGAGCTCAGCCGCGCTGGCGGCGGCGGCGGCTGGGCGTGAGGCGGCGGGGCGGCGGCGGGGACGGGGACGGTGGCAGCGGCGCCTCGGCCTGGTGGCGGGCGTGCTCACGCTCTCGCGCGCGGTCCTCGCTGAGTCCGACCTCGAAGAACATGAGGCTGATGACGACGATCAAGCCGAGCGAGATCAGGCTGATCGACACCGCCTCGGCGGTGACCGTGTCGGAGAGGACTATCACCACCGTTCCCGCCACCACCAGGAGGCCGGCCGAGCCGTACCAGCGGATGCGGGCGCGGGTCGCCATGACCGGGAACGTAGCGCCAAAGCCGCCGGCGCGACAGGGTAGGGTGGCGCGATGCGTCCGGTCACCGTCGTCACCGACTCCACCCACTACCTCCCCGACGACCTGCGCCAGCGTCTGGGAATCGTCCAGGTCAGCCTCTACGTGAGCTGGGGCGACGGGCAGCAGCGCGAGGCCGAGCTCCCCGGCTACGACGACTTCTACGCCCGGCTGCGGACCTCGAGCGAGGTGCCGACCACCTCCCAGCCCTCGGTCGGCGACTTCGTCGCCGCCTACGAGCCGGTGCTCGCCGCCGGCGGCGACGTCGTCTCCATCCACATCTCCGGCGGCATCTCCGGAACCTGCGGCGCCGCCCGCCAGGCCAAGGCCCTGATCGACGAGCGGGGCGGCGACGGGCAGATCATCGTCATCGACACCGAGACCGCCTGCGGCGGCCTGGCCTGCCTGGCCATGGCCGCGGCGACCGGGGCCGGCGCCGGCGAGGACGCCGAGACGGTGGCCGCCCGGGTACGGGACGCCCGGACCGAGCTGAAGATCTGGTTCTCGATCGACACCCTCGAGTTCCTGCGCCGCGGCGGGCGGATCGGCAACGCCCAGGCCTGGCTCGGCGGGGCGCTGAAGATCAAGCCGATCCTCTCCGTCGGGCACGAGATCACCCCGGTCGAGCGGGTCCGCACCTCGGGGCGGGCGTTCGAGCGGATGGTCGAGTACATGCGCAGCCGCCACGACGAGGGCGCCGACTGCTGGGTCATCCAGCACATCCAGGACCCGGAGAAGGCGGCCCGCCTGGTCGAGCGGGGACGCGAGATCTTCGGCTCCGAGCCGTGGTTCGTCTCCGAGCTCGGCCCGGTGATCGGCACCTACACCGGTCCCGGCATGATCGGGGTCGGCGGCCTGCCGATTCGCTTCGTCGAGCCGTAGGGGCCGCGCCGGCCAGCCCGGCGGGAGCTGCTCCTATTCGCGCAGGTGGCGGCGCAGCTTGCGGAAGGTGAGGATCCCGCTGAGGCCGATCAGGCCGCCGCCGACGAGGAAGCCGCTGACCGCCGAGGCGGCCATGACCACGGTCTGGTTGCGCTGGATCTGGCGGCGCCAGTCGGTGAGCTCGGCCACCTCCCCGCGCAGCCTCACCACCGAGACGGCCAGGGCCTCGCGGTTCGACTCGATCGACGCGCGGATCTCCTCCGGGGTTCGGCCCATCAGTCCCCCGTGACCGAGGCGCGGATCTTGCGCGCCTCGTCGATCGCCATGTTCGGCGTCGGCGGCGCCGCCGCCCGCAGCCACTTGGCGGCCAGGAAGCCGGCGATCGCGCCGAGGATCACCAGGAGGACGGCCATCACGAAGAAGCCGGCGTAGTACTTGCCCCGGGGGAAGAGCTCGATCGAGATCAGCCAGGCGAACCCGTTGAGGAAGTAGAGGAGGGCGATCACCCCGAAGAGCCCGGCGACCAGCCCGACCACCGCCCCCCGCAGGAGCTTGCCGAGCTTGGCGAAGATCTCGGCCTTGGCCAGCTCGATCTCCTCGCGCACCAGCACCGAGGCCCGCTCGGAGACCTCGGTGATCGTCTTGGCCAGCTGCTGGGCCAGCTGGGGGTCCTCAGCGGCCAAGGCGCCTGACGATCATCGCCGCGATCAGGCCGCCGGCGAAGGCTCCCGCCACCGCGACCTCGGGACGCTCCTTCACCACGGTGGCGACCGCCGTCCGCACCTGCGCCACCGGTATCCCGGCGCCCTCCAGGGTGGCAATCAGACCGCTGCCGTCCGTGGAGTCCACGCCAGGTTCGCTCATCGGCGACTCACTCCGGCGGCTCCTCGTCGAAGAGCCGGCGCCAGAGGATTCCGGCCACCCGGTTGGTGGCCACGGTGGCCAGGGCACCGAGACCGGCCATCAGGCCGGACCACATCAGTCGTTTCACCAGCTGGTTCTGCATCGGCGTCCAGTCAATCAGATCCGACCCACCCGGGGTGAAAAGTTGGGCGCCCGCGGGCCGGTGCCGGCGCCCCCATTCCCGGCCATGCTTCCCGCCGCGGCCGGAGCGCAACCACGGATCGCCTCAGGCGTCGAGGCCGCCGCAGATGGTCTCGATGATGTAGTGCTTGGCCTGCTCGTACTCCTCCTCGCCCTGCTCGAGGACACCGAAGATCCATCCGGTCAGGACCTGCTCGATCGCCCCGTAGAAGGCGAGCGCCGCGAAGCGGGGTTCGACCTGGCGCCGGAAGGAGCCGTCGTCCTGGGCCTTGGAGACGATCTTGGCGATCAGGACGTAGGCCTCGCTGATCTCGGCCATGTGCCGGGCCCCGAACGAGTTGGCCGCCCGGGTGACCTCGACGATAATCACCTTCATCAGGTTCGGGTCGTGGCGGTAGGACTCGACGATGAACGAGGCGATCGCCGCCAGCTTCTCCCGCGCCGGGATGGCCTGGGCGTCGACCTCGCGGATCCGCTCGAGCATCACCGTCCACCGCTCGAGGAACAGGGTGTCGAGAACCTCGTCCTTGGAGGCGAAGTAGTGGTAGACCAGCCCGTAGGCGACCCCGGCCTGGTCGGCGATGTCGGCCACCCGGCAGGCGTGGAAGCCGCGGCTGGCGAAGGTGAGGACCGCCGCGTCGAGAATCTGGCGCCGCTTGTCGGCCGCCGCCTGGCTGCGCGTGGTCGCCATCAGCCGGCCGCCGTCGCCCGGGTCGGGGTCGGGGTAGCAGGCGCGGCCGGGGTAGGGGGCGCGGCCGGGCTCGGGGCCGCGGCCGGCCAGGCGTAGGTCTCGGGCCGGCGGTTGCGCAGCGCCGGCAGCTCGTCGCGGATCCGCTCCTGGCGCGCGAGGTCGAGGGTGGCCTGGATCTGGCACACGGTGTCCGGCGCCTGGGCGAGGACGACGCCCCAGGGATCGACGATCAGCGACCGTCCGCCCGAGCGGTGGTCCGGCGGGTGGCGGCCGATCTGGTTGGCGGCGACCACGAAGGCCTGGTTCTCGATCGCCCGCGCCCGCAGCAGGGTCTCCCAGTGGTCGCGGGTGGTGGCCAGGGTGAAGGCCGCCGGGACGAGGAGGACCCGGGCCCCGCGCAGGGCGAGGATCCGGTAGAGCTCGGGGAAGCGGACGTCGTAGCAGACGCTGAGGCCGAGCTCGACCCCGGCGACGGTGGCCGAGGTGACGATCTCCCGGCCCGGCGCCTCACGGCGGGACTCGTCGTAGACCACCCCGTCGACCACCACGTCGAACATGTGGATCTTGCGGTAGACGGCCTGGACCGACCCGTCGGGGCCGATGTGGACCGAGGTGTTGGCCAGCGGCCGCCCGGTCGCGGCGGTGCCGGCCCCAGCGGCGGCGCGGCGCTCGACGATCGAGCCGGCGACGAGGTCGATCGACAGCTCGCGCGCCGTCTCCCGAGCCCAGGTCAGGGCCGGGCCGTCAAGGGTCTCGGCGCCGGCCTCGAGCTCGGCCCCCCCGCCGAGGACGCTCCACTTCTCGGGGAGGAGGACGAGCTCGGCGCCCGCGCCCGCCGCCTCGCGGGTCAGCCGATCGGCCTGCGCCAGGTTGGCCGCGCGATCGTCGGTCGAGTTCATCTGGACGGCCGAGACCCGCAGCCCGGAGGATTGGATTGACTGGTCAGTCAAGGTTTCTCGGCAACAATAGCGGCGATGGTCCCGGCCATACCCTGGAGCCCGAGCCGCCCGACCAGCGCCTGCGCCTGGTGCCGGGCCCCCTTCGACGGGCGAGCCCGCCGCCGGTGGGGGCGAACGGTGTGTCCGGAGTGCGGGGTGGCCACCACCGATCCATGGCCCGGACCGGCGGCGCTCGCCGCGGCCTACGGCGGCGCCTACCGCCCGCCCGAGGGCCGCTTCAGCGGCCCGGGCGACGCCGTCCTCGGGCTGACCCGGGCGACCCTCGCCCGCCGCCTCGACCGCCTCGCCCCTCCCGGCCCGGTCCTCGACGTCGGGGCGGGAACCGGCGGCCTGGTGGCGGCGGTCCGCCGCCGCGGCCGCGAGGCCGTCGGGCTCGAGCGCGAGGCCCGGGGCGAGGACATCCGCGAGACCCCGCTGGCCGAGCTCGACGGCGACTGGGCGGCGATCGTCTTCTGGCACTCGCTCGAGCACCTGGCCGAGCCTGGCGTCGACCTCGACCGGGCGATCGATCTCCTCGCCCCGGGCGGGCTCCTCGTCGTCGCCGTGCCCAACGCGGCAAGCCTCCAGGCCCGGGTGTTCGGCGACCGCTGGCTGGCCCTCGACCTCCCCCGCCACCTCGCCCACATCCCCGCCTCCGCCCTGCTTCGCCGCCTGGCCGAGCGGGGCCTCGAGGTCGAGCGGGTCAGCCACTGGCGGGGCGGCCAGGTCCTCTTCGGCTGGCTGCACGGCCTGGTCGGCCTCGCCCCCGGGGCGCCGAGCCTCTACGACGCCGTCCGCCGGCCCGGCGCCCGCTGGCAGGAGCAGGACCCCGGCCGCCGCACGACGACCCTCGCTCTCGCCCTGGCCGCCGCCCCCCTGGCCGGGCTGGGGGCAGCGCTCGAGGTCGGCCTGCGCCGCGGGGGCACGGTTTACGTCGAGGCACGGGCGCGGTCACGGTCGCGGCCCGCGCCGTAGGGCGGCCTCCTGAGCCCGCCGCCCCCGCCGCCCCCGCCGGCCCGGCGCCCACCACCCCCGGCCAAGCCCCGGCCGCCCGCGCTCGCGCCCCGACCGCCCGCCGTCCCACCACCGAGGTCCCTGCCGCCCCAGCGCCTGGCCACGCCGGCCGACGCCGGGCCGATCTCGGAGCTGATGCGGGCATCGGTGCTCGCGCTCTTTCCCGCCTTCTACGACCGGCGCCAGACGGCGAGCGCCGCCGTCCACGTGGCCCATCTCGACACCCGCCTGATCGAGGACGGGACCTACTTCGTCCACGAGGCCCCCGATGGCCAGGTGGTGGCCTGCGGCGGATGGAGCCGCCGGGCACGGCTGTTCGCCGGGGCGGGGGCCGCGGCCGGCGACGACCGCCTCCTCGACCCGCGGACGGAGCCGGCCCGGGTGCGGGCCATGTTCGTCCGCGCCGACTGGACCCGCCGCGGCCTCGGCCGGGCCATCCTCGAGTCGTGCCGGCGGGCGGCCGCCGCCGAGGGCTTCGACCGTCTCGTCCTCGGGGCCACCCTCCCCGGCGAGCCCCTCTACCGGTCCTTCGGCTTCCGCACCCTCGAGCGCTTCGTCCTCACCATGCCCGACGGGGTCTCGATCGAGGGCGTGAGCATGGAGCGGTACGTCGAGCCGCCGCTCTAGCCGTCTAGCCGGCCCGCCGGAAGCCGGGGAGGAGCCCGGCGTCGACGAAGCCGAGCCGCCGGTAGAAGTCCTGCGGCCAGCCGCCGGCGTCAGCGACGAGGAAGACGAGCTCGGCACCGGCGGACCGGGCCTCGTGAACGGCGTGCCCGACGAGGAGCCGGGAGAGGCCGTGGCGGCGGTGGGCCGGCGCGGTGTAGACGTTCTCGATCTGGACCACCCCGCCCCGGCGGAAGATCTGGCACCGGGCGGCGATCTCGCCGGCGGCGAGGACGGCGAGGCTCCGGACCGCCACCACCCCGGCGAGGAGGCCGTCGCGCGAGCTGAGCTGGCGGCCGACCTCCGGGTCACGGCCGAGCTCGACCTGGGCGGCGATCCGCGTCGCCCGCAGGGCCGCCGCGTCGACCTCGACGACCCGCGGGTCCGGGCCCGGCGCCGGGACCGGCCGGTCGCCGAGCACCATAAGGAGGTCGTGCTCGGCGGTGTAGCCGAGGGCCTCGAGCGGCCCGGCCAAGCCACGGCCGACCGCCTCGTCGAGCACGGTGATCATCCGGAAGGCGAGCCGGTCGAGGTGGTGGGCGGCGGCGGCGTCGAGGGCCCCGGCCGGTGGGATGGCATCCGCCTCGACCCGGAGGTGGTTGGCGCTCCACAGCAGCGGGTGTCGGGAGTCGAGGACGGCGTGGCCGCCCGGGCAGGGAAGGACGACCTCGGCGCAGGCGTCCTCGACGGCGGCCAGGAAGGCGATCGCCCGGTCCCGGGGCGCCGCTCGACGGCTCACCGGGCGCCGCCGGGCATCGGGAGCCCTACCCCCCGGCCGTCCGCTGGCGGCGGAGCTCGGCGAGGAGGAGCTTCGAGTGCATGGCGCCGATCAGCTCGCGCAGGGGCTCGGCCCCGGCGCTGATGATCTCCACCGCCCGATCGACGTCGACCTCGCCGGTCAGCCGGCCGAGCAGGGTCCGAACCTCCTTGGCCACCAGCGGCTCGAGCGCCTCCCGGTAGCGGAGGGTGTCGTAGACGGTGAAGCCGAGGGTCTCGTCGTAGCCGCTGGCCCGGAAGCGGCCGATGGCCTCGATGACCTTGACGTCGTCGGGGTCGTAGCCGGCCGGCGACGGGGTCAGCACCCCGAGCTCGGCCAGCCGGTCGAGCGCGGCCTGGGGCACGTCGTAGCGGCGCCCGACCTCGGCGGCCGGGACCCGGGCCTGCTCCTGGGAGTGGCTGAGCGCCTTCTCGATGATCCGGTCCTCGAGCTCGAGCAGGGCGGCCAGCCGGTCGGGCTCCTCGGAGAGCATGCGCTTGATCAGGCGCAGGGGCATGAAGCGCTGCTCCTGGAGGCGCTTGATCAACGTCAGGCGCTCGACGAACTCCGGTCCGTAGTAGGCCATGTTGCGGCTGGTGCGGACCGGCTCGGGCAGCAGCCCCTCGCGGAGGTAGTGCTTGATGGTGGCGGCCCCGACCCCCGAGCGCTCGACGAGCTCGGACATCTTCAGGAGGCCGTCGACCGTGCTCACCGGCCGGCTCCGGCCACCGCGCCGTCGCGCTCGAGGCCGGCGATCTCCTCGTCGTCGTAGCCGGCCTCGCGCAGGACGGCCACCGTGTGCTCGCCGGGCGCCGGTCCCGGCCGGCGGGCGTGGTCCCCGGGGGTGCGGGAGAGCTTGACCGGGATGCCGAGCTGGCGGACCGGCCGCCCGACCCCCGGCTGCTCGACCGAGACGACCATCCCCCGCTCGCGCACCTGAGGCGAGTCGAGGGCCTCGTCGAGCTCGAGCACCGGCTCCAGGCAACAGTCGTGCTCGGCGCCGAACGCCTCCCACTCCGCCCGCCCCCGCCCGCGGAAGATCTCCTCCACCGCTCGGTGGGCCGCCGACCCGGGCCGATCGAACTGACTGGCGAGGAGATCCTCGCGCCCAACACCCCGGCACCAGGCCGCCCAGAACTTGGGCTCGAGGGCGCCGAGGGTGACCCAGCCGTCGGCGCACCGGTATGGGCGGTAGCAGACGAGCCCACCGGCGAGATCGACCTCCCCCCGGCGCGGGGCCCGGCCCGAGGCGAAGTAGCCGGCGGCGAGCATGCCCAGCCAGCTGAGGGCCCCGTCGGCCATAGCCACGTCGACCAGCTGGCCCTGGCCCGAGCGCTCGCGCTCGCGCAGGGCGGCGAGGATGGCGAAGGCGGCGACCAGCGCCCCTCCGCCGAGATCGGCGATCTGGCCGGCGGCGAGGACCGGGGGACCGCCGGCCTCCCCGCCGGCGGCGAGGAGGCCGACTCGGCCGAGGTAGTTGATGTCGTGTCCGGCCCGGGTCCGCAGCGGCCCGTCCTGCCCGTAGCCGGTGACGGCGCAGTAGACGAGGCCGGGATTCTCCTCGCGCAGGCGCTCGTAGCCGACACCGAGGCGATCGAGGACGCCGGGACGGAAGGACTCGAGCAGGACGTCGTGGTCGCGGACCAGACGCAGGAGCACCTCCCGGCCACCGGCAGCCCGGAGGTCGACCCGGATCGAGCGCTTGTTGCGGTTAAGTGCCAGGAACGCGGCCGACCCCGTGCCGGAAACCGCTCCGGAATAGAACGGTGGCGCCGCCCGGAGGTAGTCGCCGCCCCGGGTGTCCTCGAGCTTGAGGACCTCGGCCCCGAAGTCGGCCAGGAGCAGCGAGCAGAAGCCGCCGGGCAGCAGGCGGGAGAGGTCGAGCACGCGGACGCCCGCCAGCGGGCCCGGCTCCCCGCTCACCGGCCCGTCCACTCGGGCTCCCGTCGCGCGAAGAAGGCGGCCATGCCCTCGCGGAGGTCGTCGGTCGACATGGCGATGGTCAGCTGGGCCCGCAGGTAGTCGAGGGCGTCGGCCAGGGCCATGTCCATCTGGCGGAACATCGCCTCCTTGCCCAGACGCATGATCACCGGCGAGGCGGCGGCCAGGCGACCGGCCCAGTCCTCGACGGCCCCGGCGAGCTCGGCCGGGGCGAGCACCCGGTTGACGATCCCCGCCTCCCGCGCCTCCTCGGCCCCGAGCCGCTCGCCGAGGAGGAGCATCTCGCTCGCCCGCTTGCGGGGCACGTTGCGGTAGAGGAGGGCCATGACCATGAACGGGAAGGCCCCGACCCCGAGCTCCGGGGTGGCGAAGGTCGCCTCGGCGCCGGCGAGGACGAGGTCGCAGGCCAGCACCACCCCGACCGCCCCGCCGAGGGCGGCTCCGTCGACGGCGCAGATCGTCGGCTTGGAGAGGCCGCCGATCAGGCGGAAGAGACGCACGAAGGCGGCGGCGTCGTCGTGCTTGGCCGCGAGCCCGCGCCCGTCGGCGAACCCCCGTAGGTCGGCCCCGGCCGAGAACACGGTCGGGTGGCCGGAGGCGAGCACCACGCAGCGGACCTCCGGGTCGGCGCCGGCCCGCTCGAAGCCGGCGATCAGGGCCTCGAGCATGTCGACCGACAGGGCGTTGCGGGTGGCCGGCCGGTTCAGGCGCAGCCTCGCCACGCCCGGGGCGCTGACCTCGTAGAGCACCGGCGGCGCGTCCATGGTCGGCCCATCCTAGCCAAGAGTGAGAAGTGCCTCTGTTTACTTCCAGCGCGGCCCGCGCTACCTTCCGGGGAGGCATTCCCCGCCCCCACCCGTCAAGGCCGGACCTACCGGCCAGAGCGCACCCCCGCCGCCGAGCGCAGACAGGAGCACGCCGTCGATGGCAACCGCCGAACAGCCCCTCAAGCCGGACTTCTCGGTGCCGCGACGGCACTTCCTGTTCACCGCCGAGCACGACGCCCTGCGCGAGTCGATCCGCCGCTTCGTGGTCAGGGAGCTCGCCCCCCACGCCGAAGAGTGGGAGGAGACGACGTTCCCCGACTGGGTCCTGCGCCGGATGGGCGAGCTCGGCCTGCTCGGACTCTCCATGCCCGAGGAGTACGGCGGCCAGGGCGGAGATTATCCGTGCAACCTGGTCCTGGCCGAGGAGATGGCCGGCTGCGACTCGGCGGGGACGGCGATGGGGGTGGCCGTGCACACCGACATGGCCATGCCCCCGATCGAGCGCTTCGGGACCGACGAGCAGAAGCGCGAGTGGCTGGCCCCGGCCATCCGCGGCGAGAAGATCCTCTGCCTGGGGATCACCGAGTCCGACGCCGGGTCAGACGTGGCGGCGATCAAGACCCGGGCGGTCCGCGACGGCGACGAGTACGTGATCAACGGCTCGAAGACCTACATCACCAACGGCCACCGGGCCGACCTCATCGTCCTGCTCACCAAGACCGATCCCGGGGCCGGCCACGACGGACTCACCCTCTTCCTCGTCCCCCTCGACGCCGCCGGGGTGACCCGGGAGCGCAAGCTCGAGAAGCTCGGGATGCACGCCTCGGACACCGCCCTCCTCGGCTTCCAGGACGTCCGCGTCCCGGCCGGGGCGGTCCTCGGCACCGTGGGCAAGGGCTTCCACCAGATCATGTGGGAGCTCCAGGGCGAGCGGCTGATCAGCGCCGCCGGGTGCGTGGCGGTGGCCGAGCGCTGCTTCCAGCGGACGCTGTCCTATGCCAAGGAGCGCCGGGCCTTCGGCCGGGAGATCGGCCATCTCCAGGCCACGCGGCACAAGTTCGCCGAGATGGCCACCAAGATCGAGACCGCCCGCCAGCTCGTCTACTTCACCGCCTGGCGCTTCCAGCGAGGCGAGTATCCGGTCCGGGAGATCTCCATGGCCAAGCTCCACGGCGCGCGGATGGCGGTCGAGGTGGCCGACACCTGCATCCAGATCCACGGCGGGGCCGGCTACATGCGCGAGTACGGGGTCGAGCGGGTCTGGCGCGACATGCGCCTCTACCGGATCGGGGCCGGGACCGACGAGATCATGCTCGAGGTCATCGGGCGGAGCTTCGGGCTCTGAGCCTCGCACGCTCAGATGCCGATTTCGCGGGCGACGCCACAGTCGCCGCATGGCGAGAGCGATCCGCCGCGCTGACCTGGCGCCGCTGAAACCGCCGAAATGACCAAGCCACTGGCAAAGGAGACCGAATGGGAGTACTCGATGACAAGGTGGCCATCGTCACCGGCTCGGCCCGCGGCATCGGCCGGGCCACGGCCGAGCTCCTGGCCGAGCACGGGGCGAAGATCCTCATCAACGACCTCGACGCCGACGCCGCCGCCGAGGCGGCCGGGGAGATGGGCGGGGAGACGGCGGTGTTCGCCGGGGATCTGACCAGGCCGGGGGTGCCCGACGGTCTCGTGGCCAAGGCGATCGACGAGTTCGGAAGGATCGACATCATCGTCAACAACGCCGGCTACACCCTCGACAAGCCGATCCACACCATGACCGACGACTGGTTCCAGCGGATGCTCGACATCCACGTCGTCGCCCCGTTCCGGGTCATCCGGGCGGCGGCGCCCCACCTGCGCGAGCCGGCCAAGGTCGAGCGCGCCGAGGGGAGGGAGGTGTTTCGCAAGATCGTCAACGTCTCCTCGGTCTCGGGGACCATGGGCAACGCCGGACAGGCCAACTACGCCGCCGGGAAGTCGGCGGTGGTCGGGCTGACCAAGACCCTGGCCAAGGAGTGGGGCCAGTTCAAGGTCAACGTCAACGCCGTTGCCTTCGGCTACATCGAGACCCGGCTGACCGCCTCCAAGGATGAGGCGAACACCATGGAGATCGGCGGCGAGCAGGTCCAGCTCGGGATACCCGACCAGCTCCGGGGAATGGTGTCGATGCTCATCCCCCTCGGTCGCCCCGGCACGCCGCAGGAGGCCGCCGGCGGGGTGTTCTTCCTGTGCTCGCCCTGGGCCAACTACGTCCACGGCCAGGTGCTGAACGTGACCGGCGGACAGTTCACCGGGATGACGAGCTAGGCCAGGGGCACGGCCAGCAGCTTGGCCAGCGACGGGCCGCTGGCCTGGGGGGTGAGCTCGGTGACGTAGGCGGCGTCCGGCCCGAGCGCCGTCGTCCACAGGCTGACCCGGGTGCGCGGCGCCTGGGGCGACGGGCAGCGGCTCGGCTCGCTGCCCTGGGAGGTGTGCCCGGGCTCGAACCCCTGGTCGCGGGAGGAGACGCCACCCAGGCGCAGGAGGACCTTCGCCCCGGCCGCCGTCTTCGGCGAGCCGAGCACCAGGCGCTGGTCGCAGAAGGTCGCCCGCTCGTAGAGGAGCCGGTCGCCGAGGAGCACCGGATTGAGGAGTTGGCTGCCGCGGGAGGATCGCAGCACCCGCTGGCCGCCGCTACGCAGGTTGAACTCGACGATCCGGCTGGTGCGGGGGCCGTTGATGGCCACCACCATCCGGTTGCCGTCGATCGCCGGGCGGCCGAGGTCGGCGGAGGATGGCTCGCCGGCGAGCGTCGTCATCGGGGTCAGGCCGGGAAGGGGCAGGGCGTAGAGCACCGAGCGTCCGTCGGGCTCGGCGGTGCGCGCCACCAGCCAGGTGGCGGAGACGGCGAGCGCCACCACCCCGGGGATGGTCACCCGACCGACGGTGGCCGTGCCGGTGGTGACCACCACGTAGGGGCCGACGTGGACGGCGAGGTAGGGGCCGCCGAGGGCGGGATCCACCCCGCCGAGCGGGCGGGCCGTCCCGGCGGGGTCATCGCGGAGCATGCCGGCCGACCCGGGGACCGACCAGGCCAGCGCCGTCCCGCTCACCGTCGGGTCGGTGGCCCGGGCGGCGACCTCGGCCGGCTCGCCGGCGGCCAGGGCGCTGCCCGCCCCCGCCCCGGCACCGAGAGCGACGGCGCACAGCAGGAGGAGGAGGCCGTCGACCCGGCGCAGGGAGCGCAGGATGACCGGGCGCTCGGCCATCATCTCGGCGTAGCGGGTGCCCTTCGCGCCGTCGATCCACGGGGCCAGCGCCACCACGGGGAGGGCGCGCCCGACCCCGAAGGCCAGGCCGATGACCAGCCCGACGGCCGGGTCGGCGATGGCCACGCAGAGACCGGCCAGGGCCCAGACGGCCAGGGTGAGCACGAAGGTGGTGAAGCCGAGCCCCAGCAGCACCCCGTAGAGGCCGCCGGCCAGGGGCAGGGGCATCACCCGGCGCCAGTGCTCGGGGACCTGGCGGCGGACCTGGGGGAGGACCCGCACCCCACGCGCCTCGCCGAGCGCCGCGGCCAGGGCGATGGCGACGGCGGCCGCGGTGGCCGCCCGCGACCCGCCGCCGCCGAGGGCGCGGCCGAGGACGGAGAGGACGGTGAAGGTGGCCGCGCCTCCGGCCAGGGCCCCGACGGCGAAGGTCGAGCAGGCGGCGAGGGTGGTGCGCCGGCCCCCGGTGTGCCCGGTCGGCCCGAGCGTGCTCAGCATGGAGAACCCGCAGGGCGACCAGGTGCCGGTCAGCCCGGCGGCCAGGGCGGTGGCGGCGAGGAGGATGGTGGCTAGCACTTGATGCCGGTGTCGTAGTAGTAGGTGCAGAACACCGTCCGCCCGGCGTAGCAGTAGCCGGTCAGGCCGGCGTCGCCGTTGATGCGGTGGGACGAGTGGGCGCAGCAGTCGAGCAGCCGGCGGACGCGGCCGCCGCAGCAGCGGTACCACGACCCGTCGACGTAGGTCTTCAGACCGTAGTGATCGGGGATGGCGTCGAGGCAGACCCGGCTGCGCGGCGCCGGCGGCAGCGGCCGGCCGTCGGGCCCGGCCAG
This sequence comes from Solirubrobacteraceae bacterium, assembly GCA_034664565.1. Taxonomy (GTDB): domain Bacteria; phylum Actinomycetota; class Thermoleophilia; order Solirubrobacterales; family Solirubrobacteraceae; genus Palsa-513. The sequence continues at coordinate 41,748 of JAXDHJ010000041.1, read as the reverse complement.
CACCTGCCCGGAGTCGTCGATCGCCCGGCCAGCCGGGTCGATGGGACGGCCGAGATCGTCGACCGGATGCCCGTCGAGCGCCCGCAGGGGCCGGCCCTTGGCGTCGACCCGGGGCAGGCCGGTCGGGTGGGGACACCCGGCGGTGGTGTAGATGTGTCCGCAGAAGTGAAACGCCTCGGCCGCCTCCGGCCCGACCAGCGCCCGCCCACCGGCCGCGCCGGCCACCAGGGCCGCCCCGACCCGGGCGATGAAGCCCCGCCGGGAGGTCGCGCCGGCCACCGTCAGCCCGAGGCCCGCCTCCCGGCTCGTCGGCCGGGCCGGCCGGGGCGCGGCCCCGTCACCTCTCGGCATGGGTCACCGCCGCCCGGCGCTCGGCCGCGGCGAGCATCCCCTCGAGCTGGCCGCCGCTGTTGAACGCCCCCTTGGCGAGGACGGTCCCGGCCCGATCGAGGACGAGCGCGTACGGGCTTCCCGGCACCGCGAGCTCAGCCCAGACCTCGGCGTCGGCCTGCTCGTCGAAGCTCAGCGCCGCCACGAAGGGGTCGCTGGCCAGCCAGGACACCGCCGGCTCGAGGGCTCGGCAGAGGGGGCAGCCCTCGGAGGAGAACACCGCGAGGGCGAGCTTGGCGTCGGCGTCGGCGTCGAGGGCGAAGCGCCCGATCAGGGCCACCGGGCGCCCGAGCGGCGGCCCCTCGTCGGCGAGCTCGAGCGCGAGCTGGGGGCCGAGGCGCAGGCGCAGCTCGCCGATCTCCCGCGCCAGGGCGATCGTGGCCACGGCGAGGGCGGCGAGGCCGAGGAGGGCGAGGACGAGGCCGGCGGCGAGCCAGCCGACGCTCGAGACCGCCGCCGCCGGGACGGACGGGAGGCCGGCGTAGGCCGCCGCGAGCACCAGGTTGCGGGCCACCGCCCGCCGGCTGACCGTGGCCCGGGCCCCGAAGCAGGCGCACGGCGCCCCGCCGCCGCCGGCGCGCAGGACGACGAGAAGGGCCAGGGCGAAGGCGGCCATGGTGGCGGCCGCCACGTAGGCCGCCCCCCGGCTGGCGCTCGCCACCCCGGCGGCCAGGGCGAGCTCGAGGGCGATGACGCCGGCCAGGCCGGCGGCCCGAGCTCGGGCGGAGCGGACCCCGAAGGTGGCCAGAGCGGCCGCGCTGCGGGCCGGCGCCGCCAGCTTGGACAGGGCCGCCGCCGCCATGACGGCGGCGAGGGTCACGGCGAGGGCGGATTGCAGGGTCACCGTCGCAGACCAGCCCGACCCTCGCTCATCGTCGCAGGATAGGGCAAAGTCGGCGACGCCCCGCCGCCACCGCGCCGGGGGGGACGAGTCCCACCCACGCGCAAGCGGGTCAGGGAGCCTTGGCCAGGTAGCTGCGACCGGCGGGCACGACGATGCTCCGGTGACGGCGCAGGTCGGTGACCACCACCACGCCCCGCTGGACTCGGGTAAGCGTCCCGTCGCAGCGGTCGGTGGTCGTCCACTGGGTGCCGCGCACGGTGGCCGCGCTGTAGCGCCCGCGGGTGCGGAAGCTGCCCTTGACGTTCGAGTTGAGGAGGGCCAGGACCGTCTTGGGCAGGGCGCGGCGGGCCGCGATCTGCGCCTTCCTGCCCGGATCGGCGGCGCACGTCCTGGCCACGCTTCCCGCCGCCATCAGCGCGAGCTCGGTGAGGCCGCGCTGGCGGCGGTTCTGGAGGACCTTGAACAGTCCGGCTCCGAAGTCCCCCGACTGCACCGTTCCCCGGGCATCGACGGCGCTGGTCAGGTGGACCACCCCGCGCGAGGTGTCGAACACCGTGCCCACCGGGAGATGGCGCGCCTGGGCGAGGGGAATGAAACCGATGCCCTTGGCCGCGCTGACCCGCGCCTGCCCCCCGGTCGCCGACCCCGCCGGAAGCTTGACGAGCACCGTTCCGCTCACCGGGGCCGCGTTCACCGAGGACCCGAGCACCGGCGCCGCCAGGGTGGTGAACGTCGCGTCATCGCCCGGCGTGGTCCCCGCCGGGTTGGTGGCCACCGCCCGCACGTGGTAGGCGTGACCCGGCTCGAGACCGGCGACCGTGGCCGTGACCGTGTGGGCGGCGAAGTCCGACCCGACCGTCTGCTCCGGCGTGCGCAGGTCATAGGTCACCGCCGCCGACACCCGCGCCGTCCCGGCCGCCCCACCCGCGGTGTACTCGAAGTGCATCGTCGTCGGCGCTCCCTGCGGGTTGATCGTCGCCGTGAACTGAGCGCCCGAGCTGCCGGTCACCCGCGGGGCCGAGGACTCGAGCACCGGCTGCGACGGTGGCTTGCCGCCGGTGGTGGCGCCCGTGGTCGGCCCGGTCGTCCCCGTGGTGGCGGTGGTCGCCCCGGTGGTGCCCGTGGTCGCCCCGGTGGTCCCGGTGGTCCCGGTGGTCCCGGTGGTGCCGGTGGTGCCCGTCGTCGTCCCGGTGGTCTCCGGGGCGAGGTAGGTGTAGCGGTCGCCGGCGCTCGGCGGGCTCGTCCCGGCCGGGGTGGTCACCGTTACGTCGACCGAGCCGCTCCCGGCCGGGGTCAGCGCCGTCAGTTGGGTGCCGTCGGGGCTGACGTCGAGCACGACCCCCGGGGCCGAGCCGAAGCTCACCGCGGTGGCGCCGGCGAGGTTGCTGCCGAAGATGACGACGCCGGTGGCGCCGGTGGTCGGTCCCGAAGGCGGAGCCACCTGGGTCACCGCCGGCCCGTTCTGGGGCGGCGGCGGCGGCGCGGTGTAGGTGTAGCGGTCGGTCGGGGCGGTGGCGCTGGTCCCGTTCGGGGTGGTCACGGTGACCTCGACGGTTCCGCTCCCCGGCGGCGCGGTGGCGGTGATCTGGGTGGGGCCCTCGACGGTGAAGGCGGCGGCGGGCACCGAGCCGAAGTTGACGGCGGTGGCGCCGGTGAAGTTGGTGCCGGTGATGGTCACCGAGGTCCCGCCGGTGTCGGGCCCGGAGGACGGGGTCAACCCGGAGACGTCGGGCGGGGAGAGCGGCATCACTCCGGTGGGGGAGAAGGCGGTCAGGTGCGAGCGGGTGAGCTGGCCGTCGTGGGGCACGGTGACCGCCCAGGCGATCCCGGCGCCGTTGTCGAGGTTCTGGTCGCAGCGACAGGTGTCGGCCAGCGGCCCGTGGGCGCCGATCGCCGCCCAGACCTCGTCGAAGCCGGCCTCGAGGAAGGTGTTGGCGGCGGTGATGGGGACCCACTCCTCGATGCGCGACGGCGGGGTGTTGTTGGCGGTGGCCGCGCAGGCGACGGCCCCGGAGGCGGGTGCGGCGAAGCCGAAGCCGGCGTCGGTCCCCTGGAGGAAGCAGTCGCCGGCGCGGTAGATCGTGGCCGGCACGTCGGCCCCGGTGGAGTTGGCCACGGTGACCTCGGTTCGGTAGAACTCGTCGCCGATCACGTAGCTGTCGGTCTGGGTGACGCGCAGGCCGCTGGTGGCGAGATCGACCACGGTGACCACGGTGAACGGCGCGGCCATCGTCCCGGCTCCGGTGACCGGCGTCTGGCTGACCGGGGTGTAGATCGTCGTGGGGCCGAGACCGTCGGTCGCCGTCGATCCGTGCCCGGCGAAGTCGGGCGCGTAGAGGGTGCCCCCGGCGAAGACGAGCGTCCCGCAGTCGCCGGGCGCCTGGCCGGACGGGAAGAGCTCGTAGACCTGATCCCCGGCGTGAGCGACCTGGCAGCTGAGGTCGCTGCCGATGAACACGTGGGTCAGGGGGCCGGTGGAGGCGATGTCCTGGAAGGGCACGGTGGCGATGGCGCTTGCCGGGAGGAGTCCGATCACGGCGAGGACGGTGGCCACGGCCAGCAGGACGGCCCGACACCGGCGGGGGGCGGCAATCCGTGGGCAGGCCGGCGCCTCGGCGCTCGGCTCGGTCTCCTGTGCCCGCGTGATCATCCGTGCCCCCTCAGTCCCGAGCGGCGATTCTAGCGCCGGGATGGGGGCCGGGCAAGGCGTGGGCGGAGTTCCGTGACCCCGCTGAGCGCTCAGCGCCCGGAGAGGCTGGCGCTGGCCCGCTGGCGGCGGCGGGCGCCGCGGGCGATGGCCACGTGGCCGTGCTCCTCGAGCTCGTCGTAGAGCCCGCGGATGGCGCTGAAGATCTCGTCGGCCACCTGCTGGTGGCGCTCCCGGGAGGCACCGGCCTCGTGCTCGAAGTGGAGGGCGTCGCCGTAGTGGACGCTGACCCGGGGGAAGCGCAGGCGCTTCCAGTCGCGGATGGCGGCCGAGCCGTGGATGGCCACCGGGACGACCGGCGCGCCCGACTCGAGGGCCAGGCGGCCGATTCCCGGCTTGGCCCGGTCCTGGAGCTCGCCGGTCCGCGACCGCCCACCCTCGCAGTACATGGCCACGACCCCGCCGCGGGCGAGAATGGTCTCGGCGGTGATGAACGCCTCCTCGTCGCGGGCGCCCCGGCGGACGGGGAACACCCCACCGTGGGAGTAGACCCACTTCATCGGCCCGCTGAACAGCTGGGACTTGGCCATGAAGCGGACCTTCCGGCGGATGTAGCAGCCGAGGAGGAAGTGGTCCATGAAGGAGAAGTGGTTGGGGGCGAGGATGGCGTGGCCCCGGGTCGGGACCTTCTCGGCGGCGATCGACCGGGTGCGCAGGAGGGTGTAGGCGTAGAGCGAGGTGATCACCCGGACCACCCCGTAGACCCAGTCGGGCTCCCGGGTGCGCGAGCGCTCATGGAAGCGGTCGAAGAACTCCTTGGGCCGCGGGTCCCGGTAGACCTGCTCCTTCATCTGCACCTGCGGCGGGCTCATCCGCCTCTTTGTACGCCGGGCGCGACCGGAAGTTACCCAACCCCGGGCGTGGTCCGCCCGACCGCGTCGTGCCAGCCGGCCAGGAGCTCGGCCCGGCGGGTGGCGTCGATCCCCGGCTCGTAGCGGGCCCGGGCGCGCCAGCCGGTGCGCACGCGGTCGAGGGTCCACAGGCCGGCCCCAACCGCGGCCATGGAGGCGGCGCCGAGGGCGGTGGTCTCGGCCACCTCGGGAACGACGACGGCAACCCCGAGGACGTCGGCCTGGAACTGCATGAGCCAGCTATTGGCGGTGGCCCCGCCGTCGGCCCGAAGCTCGCCGAGCTCGGCGCCGGCGGTGCTCTCGATGGCTCGGATGGCGTCGACCGACTGGTAGGCGATGGCCTCCAGGGTGGCCCGGGCCAGGTGGGCCCGCCCGGTCCCGCGGGTCAGGCCGACGATGGTCCCCCGGGCGTGGGGATCCCAGTGGGGGGAGCCGAGGCCGGTGAGGGCGGGGACGAAGTACACGCCGTCGTTGGACTCGAGCGACGCGGCCAGGGCCTCGGTCTCGGCCGCGGCGCCGATCAGGCCGAGGCCGTCGCGCAGCCACTGGACGGCGGCGCCGGTGACGAAGATGGCCGCCTCCACGGCGTAGAGGAGGCGCTCGCCGATGCCGAAGGCCACGGTGGTCAGGAGGCCGCGGGCGGGCGGCGGCGGGCACGAGCCGGCATTGACGAGGACGAAGGAGCCGGTGCCGTAGGTGTTCTTGCCCATCCCGGGGTCGAGGCAGGCCTGGCCGAAGAGGGCGGCCTGCTGGTCGCCAGCCACGCCACACACCTCGACCTCGTGTCCATGGAGCGCGTCCGGGCGGGTTCGGCCCCGGGGTCCCATGCTGGGACGGACCTCGGGCAGGGCGCGCTCGGGCACGCCGAAGAGCTCGAGCAGCTCGGGATCCCACCGGGCGCGGTGGATGTCGTAGAGCAGCGTCCGGGAGGCGTTGGTCGGGTCGGTGGCGTACTCGCCGGTCAGCTTGTAGACCAGCCAGGCGTCGATGGTGCCGAACACCGCCCGGCCGTCGCGGACCCGCTGGCCGAGGCCGTCGACGTGCTCGAGGAGCCACTCGATCTTGGTGGCCGAGAAGTACGGGTCGAGGACGAGGCCGGTCCGCTCGCGGACGAGTCCCTCGTGTCCGGCGGCCCGCAGCTCCCGGCAGCGCTCAGCGGTGCGACGATCCTGCCAGACCAGGGCCGGATGCAGCGGGCGCCCGCTGGCCGGATCCCAGACGACGACCGTCTCCCGCTGGTTGGTGATGCCCACCGCGGCGAGCTCGCCCCGGGCCACGCCGGCGTCGGCCAGGGCCTGGCCGGCCACCGCCTGGGTCACCGACCAGATCTCCTCCGCGTCGTGCTCGACCCAGCCGGGGCGGGGGAAGGACTGGGTGAACTCGCGCTGGGCGCGCCCGGCGAGCTCGCCGCCGGCGTCGAAGACCAGGCACGTCGTCCCGCTCGTCCCCTGGTCGATGGCGAGGATCACAGCGCGAGGATAGCCCCGGGGTCAGCCGCTCACCCCGGCCACGGCAATCGGCGCGTCGGCGCGCGGCGCCTCAGGCGGTCAGCGCCGCCCGGGCCGCCTCGGCCCCGACGATCCTCGAGTCCACCCAGACCTCGTCGTCGTGGAGCTCCACCCGGTAGGCGTTGACCCGCATCGCGGGCTCGGTGTGGCACTGCCCGGAGGCCAGGTCGAAGCGCCGGTCGTGCAGGGGGCAGGTGACGCACCCGTCGGCGACGATCCCGTCGGCCAGCGGCCCGCCCCGGTGGGGGCAGCGCTGGTCGAGGGCGTACCAGCCGTGGCGGGTCTGGAAGACGGCGACCCGCCGCCCGTCGAGCTCGACCGCCCGGCCCTCGCCGAGGGGGACGTCCTCGACCCGGCACACCCGGTTCATGCCGGCGGCCCGACGAGCTCGACGAACTGGTTGGGGTGGTAGGGCTCGTCGCGCTCGAGCCACGGATCCTGGACCGCCGCCTTGGCGATGGCCAGGCGCTCGCGCAGGGCGGCGCCCTGGTCCTCGTCGAGGACGATCTCCTTTATACGCTCGAGCCCGATGCGGGGGACGAAGGCGTACATCCGCTCTTTGTAGTCGGCGTTCTCCCGGTAGTACTGGAGGAAGGCGCTGGTCACCCGCAGGGCCTCGGCCGCCGTCTCGACGGTGCACAGGATGTCGGCCTCGCGCACGCTGCCCCCGGCCGCCCCCCCGATCCGCACCTGCCAGCCGCCCTCCACGCCGACCACCCCGATGTCCTTGACCGTGGCCTCGGCGCAGTTGCGCGGGCAGCCGGAGACGCCGCTCTTGACCTTGGCCGGGGTGTGGAGGCCCTCCCACGCCTTCTCCATCTCCACGCCGAGGGCGATCGAGTTGCCGAGACCGAAGCGGCAGAAGTCGGTTCCCACGCAGGTCTTGACCGTACGGATCGCCTTGGCGTAGGCGTGGCCCGAGGGCATGCCAAGATCGCGCCACATGTCGGGGAGGTCCTCGCGGCGCACCCCGAGCAGGTCGATGCGCTGGCCGCCGGTGATCTTGACCAGCGGGACCTCGTACTTCTCGGCCGCGTCGGCGATCCGCCGCAGCTCCGACGGGGTGGTCACCCCACCGTACATCCGGGGGACCACCGAGAAGGTGCCGTCGTTCTGGATGTTGGCGTGGACCCGGTCGTTGATGAAGCGGGCGTCGCGCTCCTCGCGGTGGCGGTTGCCCTTGATCTCGGAGACCAGGTAGGCCAGGGCCGGCTTGCAGGCGCCGCAGTCGTGGCCGGTCCCGCAGCACTCACCGACCTGGCTGACCGCGTCGAGGCCCCGCTGGCGGATGACCGCGGCCAGCTCCTCGCGGGTCTGCTTGCGGCACGGGCACAGGTAGGCCGGCTCGTTGGCCGCCTCGCCGCTGATGGTGGTGACGATCTCCGCCACCAGCTCACGGCACGACCCGCAGCCGGTGCCGGCCCGGGTCGCCGCCATGACCTCGCGCGGGGTGGGGAGGCCGTCGTTGACCGCCTGGACGATCTCGCCCTTGCACACCCCGTTGCAGTTGCACACCTGGGCGGCGTCGGGCAGGTCGGCGGCGGTGGCGTGGCTGGCCGCCACCAGCCGGGCCAGGGGGTCGGCGACGAGCTCGCCGGCCCGTACCGCCTCCAGGAGGTTCTCGTGGCCGCGGATGTCGCCGAGGAGGATGGCCCCGCTGATCCGCCCGTCGCGGAGCACGAGCTTGCGGTAGACCCGGTCCTCGCGGAACTCGGCGATCGCCGACTGGTCGGCCTCGGCCTCGCCGATGGCCACCAGGTCGACGCCCATGACCTTGAGCTTGGCCGACGGGATCGACCCGTCGTAGTCGAGGCCGATCCGGCGCAGGAGGGTGTCGGCGGCGACCTTGGCCTGCTCGTGGATCGGCGCCACCAGGCCGTAGACGACGCCCCGATGCTCGGCGCACTCGCCGACGGCGAGGACCCCGGGGAGCGAGGTGCGCATGCGGTCGTCGACGACGATCCCTCGGGCGCACTCGACGCCGGTGGCCCGGGCGAGCTCGACCTCCGGACGGATGCCGATGGAGACGACGACGAGGTCGGCGTCGAGGCTGTCGCCGTCGGCGAAGCGCAGGCCGGCCACCCGGCCGTTGCCGTGGAGGGAGGTCGTCTGGCGTCCGAGCTGGACCTCCACCCCGAGGTCGGTCATCGCCGGGGCCAGCATCTCCGCCGCCCCCTGGTCGAGCTGGCGCTCCATCAGGCGGCCCATGAGGTGGACCACGGTGACCGGGGCCCCCTGGGCGACCACCCCGCGGGCGGCCTCGAGCCCGAGCAGGCCGCCGCCGATCACCGCCGCGTGGCGGGCGCCGGCCGCCCCGGCCCGGATCGCCTCGCAGTCCTCGGGTCCGCGGAAGGGGTAGACCCCGGGGAGGTCGATGCCCTCGATGGGGGGCAGGAGCGGCTGGGAGCCGGTGGCCAGGACGAGCTGGGAGTAGGCGATCGTCTCGCCGTCGCTGGCCCCGCCGGCCACCGTGACCACCTTGGCCTCGGTGTCGATGGCGGTCACCCAGGCCCCGACCCGGACGTCGAGGGCCCGGTCGAGGTACCACTCGCGCGGGCGTAGCTGGAGGGCCTCGGGAGTCTCCCCGGAGACCAGGAGCTCGGACAGCCGCACCCGGTCGTAGGGCAGCCGGGGCTCGCCGCAGAGCAGGACGACGGGGACGTCACGGTCGCGGTCGCGCACCGCCTCGCACACCGCCTGACCGGCGATTCCCCCGCCGATGACGAGAATGGGCGCCGGGCTCATGCCCTGAGCATCCCAGCGTCCGATTTCCCCGCCGTCTCCGCTTTGTTTCCATCAGGTGAACGGTCGAGCAGCTCCTCGATCTGCGCCGTGCATCCGCCGCAGCCGGTGCCCGCCCGGGTGACCGTCCCCACCTGGGCCGGGGTGCGCAGGCCGCCAGCCCGGATGGCGGAGTCGATCTCCCCGTGGGTGACGAAGTTGCACGAGCACACCACCGTCTCCGGCCCCGGGGGGACGGCCTCGACCGGGGTGGCGCCCGGCTCGAGGAGGTCGGCCGGGACGGCGTCGCCGCTGCGCAGGAGGCCGGAGAGGACCCGGGCCTCGGCGCTGTCGCCGACGAGGAGGACCCCGCTCAGGCGGTCGCCGTCGAGCACGAGCTTGCGGTAGACGCCGGTCCGGGTGTTGCTCTGGACGATCTCGTCCCGCCCGGCGGCGGCCCCGCCGGCGAAGACCTCGACCCCCGCCACCTTGAGGGTGGTCGCCGTCACCGTCCCGTGGAAGGCACCCGGCTCCCCGGCGATCACCGCCCCGGCCACCCGCGCCTGCTCGGCCAGGGGTGCCCACAGCCCGTAGACGGTGCCGCGATGCTCGGCGCACTCGCCGACCGCCCACACCCGGGGCGCGCTGGTGCGCAGCTCGTCGTCGACGACGATCCCCCGTGCGCACTCGAGGCCGGCGGCCCGGGCCAGGGTGGTCTCGGCGCGCACGCCGACGGCGAGCACGACCAGGTCGGCGGCCATCCGCTCCCCGCTCTCGAGGACCACGGCGTCCGGCTCGATCCGGGTCACCGACTCGCCGAGTCGGGCGAACAGGCCGAGGCCGCGAAGGCGCCGGCGCAGGACGGCCGCCCCGCCCGGGTCGAGCTGCTGGGCCATCAGGCGGTCGGCGAGCTCGACCACCGTCACCATCTTGCCCCGCGCCCGCAGCCCGGCCGCCGCCTCGAGGCCGAGCAGGCCGCCACCGACCACCACCGCCGCCCGGCCGGGCGCGTTGCGCAGCGCCTCGACGTCGCGGGCGCTGCGAAACAGCTGGACGTGGGGCAGGTCGGCGCCGTCGATGGGGGGGCGGAAGGCCCGCGACCCGGTGCACAGGACGAGCGCGTCGTAGGGGTGGTGCTCGCCGCTCTGGTCGACGACCACCCCGGCCTCGAGGTCGAGGCGCTCGGCCCCGCACCCGCCGCGCAGGTCGACCCCGTGCGCCACGTACCAATCGGCCGGACGCAGCTGGGTCTCGGCGTAGCCGGCGGTTCCGGCCAGCACCTTGGAGAGGAGCACGCGGTTGTAGGCCGGTCCGTACTCCTCGCCGAGCATGGTCACCTTCATCGACGGTCGCCGCCGGACGGCCTCCTCGACCACGGCGAGACCGGCCATGCCCGTCCCCACCACCACCACCCGCCGCTCGCGCACCCGGGCGGGGGCCGGACGGCGGGCCCGGCCGGCGCTCACCCGTTCGACGCGCACCGCCGCGGCCTTCAGCTCCGGCTGGCGGGAGGTCGGGTCGACGGCGCCGTGGGTCGCCTGGTTGAGCTGTCCGGCCCCGGCCGGCGCGTGGAGGACGCCCCAGTGGAAGGGGGCGAAGGCCACCCCCGGCGGAAGCCCCGAGTCCAGGCGAGCCCGGGCGATGAGCTCGCCCCGCGCGGAGACGACCCGCACCCGGTCCCCCTCGGCCACGCCCGGCGCGTCCTGCGGGTTCAGCTCGACGAACGGGTCGCCGGTCCGCAGGGCCGCCGCCTTCCCTGTCCGGGTCATGGTGTGCCACTGCTCGGCGATCCGCCCGGTGGTCAGGGTCAGCGGGAAGTCGGTGGTCGGCGCCTCGACCGGAGCCGCGTGCTCGGTCGGCGCGAAGCGCGCCCGGCCGTCGGGGGTGGGGAAGCGGCGGTCGGCGTAGAGGCGGGTGGTCCCGTCGTGCTCCTCGGTCGGGCACGGCCACTGGACGCTGCCGGCCCGCTTGAGGCGATCGTGACTGACACCGCTGACGTCGCACGGACGCCCGGCGGTGCAGGCGGCGTACTCGTCGTAGACGGCGGCGGCGTCGGGCCAGGCGAAGTCGTCGCCGTGGCCGAGGGCGCCGGCCAGGCGCGCGAAGATCTCCCAGTCGGGGAGCGCCTGGCCCGGCGGGGCCAGGAGCTTTCGCACCAGACCGACCCGGCGCTCGGAGTTGGTCATGGCGCCCTCCTTCTCGGGCCAGGCCGCCGCCGGGAGGACGACGTGGGCCAGGGCCGAGGTCTCGGTCGGGTGGTGGGCGTCCTGGACGACGACAAGCTCGGCCTGCTCGAGGGCCTCGCGCACCTGGGCCGAATCGGGCATCGACACCGCGGGGTTGGTGGCGACGATCCAGATCGCCTTGACCCGACCCGGGTCGAAGATCTCGGTCGCCGTCAGCCCCGGCGTGGGGTCGATCGGCCCCGGCGTCGACCAGTGGGCCTCGAGGGCGGCCCGATCCTCGGGGTTGGCCACCTCGCGGTAGCCGGGAAGGAGGTGGGCGAGGCCGCCGGTCTCCCGCCCGCCCATGGCGTTGGGCTGGCCGGTGAGCGACAGGGGTCCGGCCCCGGGACGGCCGATCTGCCCGGTGGCCAGGCACAGGTTGATCAGGGCGCGGTTCTTCAGCGTTCCGACCGTCGACTGGTTGGCGCCCATCGACCAGAGGGCCATCGCCCCGCCGGCCCCGGCGAAGCGCCGGGCGGCGAGCTCGATGTCGGCGGCGGCCACGCCGCACACCTCTGCCGCCCGGGCGGGCGTCCACTCCGCGGCCACGGCGCGGGTCTCGGCGAAGCCGCTGGTGTGGCGCTCGATGAAGGCGAGATCGAGGAGCCCGTCGCCGTCGATGGTGTGGAGCATGGCGTTCAGGAGCGCCAGGTCGGTCCCCGGCCTGAGCGCCAGGTGGAGGTCGGAGGCGGCGGCGGTCGGCGTCGGGCGCGGGTCGACGCAGATGACGAAGGCGCCCTCGGCCTGGCGCTCGCGGATCCTCGACCAGAGAATCGGGTGGCAGGCGGCGGCGTTCGAGCCGAGGAGGAGGAGGCAGTCGGCCAGGGCCAGGTCGGCGTAGGCCGGCGGCGGCCCGTCGAAGCCGAACGCGCCCTTGTAGCCGGCCACCGCGCTCGACATGCACAGGCGGGAGTTGGAGTCGACGTTGTTGGTGGCCAGGAACCCCTTGGCCAGCTTGTTCACCGCGTAGTAGTCCTCGGTGAGGAGCTGGCCCGAGATGTAGAAGGCGATCTCGCCGGGGGCGTAGCCGCGCAGGCGCCGGGCCAGCCTTCCCAGCGCCTCCTCCCAGGTCGCCGGCTCGAAGCGCGCGTCGCGATCCTCGCGCCAGAGGGGCGTGGTCGCCCGGTCGGCGGCGTGGACCGCCGCCGCCAGCTCGAGCGGCTTGCGGCAGGTCCGCCCGTGGCTGACCGGGTGGATGGGATCGCCCTCCACCGCGCCGAGGCGCCCGTCCTGCGCACGCACGACGAGCCCGCAGCCGGTGCCGCAGTAGGGACAGAGCGTTCTCATCTTGCGCCCGGGATGCTCGCCGCCGGCCGTGACCGTCAGGGGTCCTCGGTGTGAACGCTCGATGAACGGCGCCCCCGTCGGCGGCCGGAGGGTCCCGGCGCCGGGTGGGGCCCGCCGGGGGTCGCCTGATCCCATACCGTGCCGCCCATGCCCTCGCACTCGGAGTTCGTCCTGCGCACCGTCGAGGAGCGCGGCGTGCGCTTCGTGCGGCTGTGGTTCGTCGACGTCCTCGGGCTGCCCAAGGCGATCGCCATCCCGGTGTCCGAGCTCGAGGTCGCCCTCGAGGACGGGGTCGGCGTCGACGGGTCCTCGCTCGAGGGGTCGGCCCGTCTGGCCGAGCGCGACGTGATCGCCCACCCTGACCCGGCGACCTTCCAGATCCTCCCGTGGCGGCCGGGCTCGCTGGTGGCGCGCATGTTCTGCGACATCCGGCTGCCCGATGGCCAGCCCTTTCCCGGCGACTCACGCGAGGCGCTGCGGCGGGTGCTCTCCCAGGCGGCCGAGCTCGGCTGGAGCTTCCAGGTCGGTGCCGAGATCGAGTTCTTCCTCTTCGCCGGCGCCCCCGGCGATGCGGCGCCGACCCCGCTCGACGAGGGCGCCTACTTCGACCTCACCCCCCAGGACCTCGGCTCGGACTTCCGCCGGCGGGCGATCGAGTACCTCGAGCAGATGGGCATCCCCGTCAAGGCCTCCCACCACGAGGCGGCCCCCTCCCAGCACGAGCTCGACCTCCAGCACACCGACGCCCTCTCGATGGCCGACGCCGTGACCACCTTTCGCATCGTGGTCAAGGAGGTGGCCCGCGAGCTTGGTCACTACGCGACCTTCATGCCCCAGCCGCTCGAGGATCAGCCCGGGTCGGGCATGCACCTCCACCTCTCGCTCCTGCACGCCGACGGCGCCAACGGCTTCCACCCCACGACCACCGGCGAGCTCCTCTCCCCCACCGGCCGGGCCTTCCTGGCCGGCGTCCTCACCCACGGCCGCGAGCTCGCGGCGGTGACCAACCAGTGGGTCAACTCCTACAAGCGCCTGGCCAGCGGATACGAGGCGCCCTCCCACATCGGCTGGACCCGCCACGGGCGCTCGGGGCTGGTGCGGGTCCCGGTCGGGCGTCCCGGCCGGGCCGCCGCCGCCCGCATCGAGCTGCGCTCCCCCGACCCGGCCTGCAACCCCTACCTCGCCTTCGCCCTCACCCTGGCCGCCGGCCTGCGGGGGATCGAGCGCGGCTACGAGCTCGAGCCCGAGATGCTCGAGGACGCTCCGGCCGGGGGGCCCCGGATGCCCGAGAGCCTGCACGGGGCGACGGAGCTCTTCGACGCCTCGGAGCTGGCACGGGAAGCCCTCGGCGACCGCCTCTGCGACTGGTACGTGCGCAACAAGCGCCGGGAGTGGGAGGAGTACCGAAGGACGGTCACCCCCTTCGAGCGCCGCCGCTACCTGCGATTGTGACCCGCCCACCCGCGGCGGTGAGCCGCGGTCAGGGCCGCCCTGGGCCCGACGCCCGACCCGGGCTGGGGTACATTCCCGGCGTGCTCCCTGCGCCGGTCGAGGCAGTCTCCCCGGCGGTGCCGACCGCTATCGACGAGCTGGTGGCCAACAACGCCGCCTACGCCGCCTCTCTGTCCGGCCGCCACCTCGACGTCCGCCCCAGCCGCCGGCTGGCCATCGTCACCTGCATGGACTCGCGCCTCGACGTCTTCGCCGCCCTCGGCCTCGGCGGCGGCGAGGCCCACGTCCTGCGCAATGCCGGCGGGGTGATCACCGACGATGTCATCCGCTCCCTCGCCGTCTCCCAGCGCCGCCTCGGTGCCCGCGAGGTGATGCTCATCCACCACACCGATTGCGGCATGCAGTCCCTCACCGACGACGGCTTCCGCCGCGAGCTCCAGGACGCGACCGGGTTGGCCCCGGCCTTCGCCATCGAGTCGTTCACCGACCTCGACGCCGACGTCCGCCAGTCCATCCTCCGGGTTCGCCGCTCCCCCTTCCTGCTGCACCGCGACCACATCCGCGGGTTCGTCTACGACGTGCACACCCACCTGCTCCGGGAGATCCACGTCGCCCCCGAGCGTTGAGGACCGCTGCTCGGCCTCGGCTCGGCTCGGCTCGTCCGGCCCGCGGCCGCGCCCCCGCGCCGCCCCGGCCCCCGGCGCCACGCCCTGGTCGCCCGGGGTCGCTGGGAGGACGGCTCGCCCCGAGGAGGGGCGGGATGTCCGGCAGCGAACCCCGGGCCGACCGCCGGGCCTGGCCCTGGGTTGGGGGGACCCGGCTCGGGTCTACACCGAGGCGTGGGCCAGGCTTGGCACCTGCGTGGTGGCGAAGCTCCGCCGCAGGTAGAAGAACCAGGTGATCCCGGCCAGGGCCACGTAGCACCCGACGAACACCCAGAGCGCCCCCACCGACCAGGCGGCGTGGGCGTGGGCGACGGCGAGCTTCTCGGCCGGCGTCTTGGCCGCCTTGATCAGGGCCGAGACCCCGAGGCTCGACTGGCGCAGCGCCACCTGGACGAGGAAGCCGCCGAACGCCCCGACCGCTCCCGTGATGCCGATCACCGCCGCCGCCTGGCGCTTGAACTCGAGCAGGGACTGCTTGGGATCGAGGCCCTTCTCGGCGGCCTCGACCCGCCCGAGGGCGGCGAAGATCGACGGGATCATCCGGTAGGTCGACCCGTTGCCCATCCCGGCCAGCAGGAAGATGACCATGAACGAGGCGAAGAACAGGCTGAAGCTGTGCCGGTTCACCCCGGCGATCGCGGTCAGGGTGAACAGCCCCATGAACAGGAAGGTCAGCAGAGTCATCCTCGCGCCACCCCACCTGTCAGCCAGCCAGCCGCCCAGGGGCCGGGCCAGCGAGCCGATCAGGGCGCCGACGAAGCCGAGGCCGGCCAGGTAGGTGGCGATGAACACGTGGTGGGCGAGGAACTCGGGGAAGGTGTTCTTGATCACCAGGGGCAGGGCGAACGAGTAGCCGATGAACGACCCGAAGGTCCCGATGTAGAGCAGCGACATGATCCACGTCTGGCGGTGGCCGAGGGCTCGCCGGTATGACTGCTTGTCGGCCTTGGCCTGGCTCAGGCTGTCCATGTAGAGGAAGGCCCCGACGGCGGCGATGGCGATGAACGGCAGCCAGACCAGGCCGGCGTAGGCCATGTGGACGTGGTGGATCGGCAGCTTGACCAGGGCCGCCGGGACGCCGACGATGATGACCAGCGGCACCATGAGCTGGGCCACGGCGACGCCCAGGTTTCCCCCGGCGGCGTTCAGGCCCAGGGCGAACCCCTTCTTGCCCTCGGGATAGAAGAAGGAGATGTTCGACATCGACGACGAGAAGTTTCCGCCCCCCACCCCAGCCGTCGCCGCGCACAGCAGGAGGATCCAGAACTGGCTGCCGTGGCTCTGGTCGACGAGCCAGCCGCTCGGTACGACGATGGCCACCAGGAGGGCGGGGATGAACAGGAGCGAGGCGCTGAACGTCGTCCATGCCCTCCCGCCGAACCTCGGCACCGCGAAGGTGTAGGGGATCCGCAGGGCCGAGCCGATGAGGTTGGGTACGGCTATCAGCCAGAACTGCTCGGGGATCGACATCTTGATCCCGATGTTGGCCAGGTTGATGACGATGATCGTCCACAGCACCCAGATGCTGAACCCCAGGTGCTCGGCGAAGATCGAGATGCGCAGGTTCTTGCGGGCGATGCGGTCCCCCCCGCCCTCCCAGAACTCCGGATTCTCGGCGTCCCACTCGTCGATCCAGCGCCCCCGGCGGCTCGCCCGCCCACCCACCGTCGAAGCGGGACCTCCACCCTCGATCGCCTGGCTCATCGAACCTCCCAATAGTCGCCTGCCTGCGACCGGGAAGCTAGGGAGGCGAAATGTCGCCCCGATGAGCGTGACGTGTCCACTGCGTTTCGCCCACGTTTCAGGTGTGTTCCCTTTGACGATTCCGGCGGCGGGCGGCCCTGGGGCGGGCGGCGGCGGAAGCGGTCAGCGCCGGCTCAGGTAGACGGCCACGAAGTCCCCGAGCTGGCACGCCCGGTGCACGAATCCCCGCCAGTCGCGCGCGGTGGCCCGGTGGCTGAGGGCCAGCTCGACCTCGACGATGCGCAGGCCGGCCCGCGCGGCGTCGACGGTCATGCCGATCTCCATGCCGAAGCGCCGGGCGAAGGGGAGGACCTCGGTGAGCGCCCGGGCCGAGAGGGCCCGCTGACCGGAGATCGGCGCCCGCAGCCGCGGCCCCCCGAGGCGACGGACGGCCCAGCCGGCGAAGCCGAGGGCCAACCCGAATCCGCCGCCGGTCCGCCGAGCGAAGGCGGCGACCGCGAGGTCGGCTCCGGCGCGCACCGCCCGCTCGAGGGCGCCGAGCTCGAGTGCACTCGGTCCGAGGTCGCCGTCGCACAGGAGGTAGACCGTGCCCGGTGAGCCGAGCTCCAGCCCCCGCCGCGCCGCCAGGGTCGCCGTGCCGCCCTTGCCCTGCCGCCGGCCGGCACTCACCACCTCAGCCCCGCGGGCGGCGGCCACCGCCGCGGTGGCGTCGCGGGAGCCGTCGTCCCCCACCACCACCGGCGCGCCCGGGAAGGTCCGGGCCAGGGCGTCCAGGGTGGCGCCGAGCCGATCGGCCTCGTCGCGGGCGGTAAGGATCACGATCGTCGGGGTTGGCATCGGGTGCGGCGTCTATTCTCCGCCCAACCACCCAGAGGAGGCGAGCGTTGCCCACTGTAGAGGCCCACATCACCGGCACGGTATGGAAGATCGAGTGTGCGGTCGGCGATCGGATCGAGGAGGATCAGACCGTCGCCGTGCTCGAATCGATGAAGATGGAGATGCCGGTCGAGTCGGAGTACGCCGGCCGGGTGACCGAGATCTGCTGCCAGGAGGGCCAGGCGGTCAACGAGGGCCAGGCCCTCGTCGTGCTCAGCGACGACTAGTAGGCCTCCCCGGTCGGCCGCGGCTCCGGCGCATCCCACAGGCCGAGGCGGTCGCGCCAGTAGGCGGTGAGGAAGATGTTGTTGGGGTCGCGCTCGGCCCGCAGGGCGAGGAAGTCCTCCCAGCGCGGGTACTGGCCGGCGAAGAAGTCGACCCAGTCGCGCTCACCGCGGGGGTAGACGGGTTGGAACTTCCCCCAGTGCAGGCGCAGGGGGATCCCGGCCTCGCGGATCAGCTTCCAGAACTGGGGATAGAAGGTCTCGGCCGGGTTGCCGGGGTTCGCCGCGAACCAGTAGATGTCGATCCGGAAGGCACCGTCCCGCCACTCGTCGGCACCCGAGCTGTGGGAGGCGTTCAGCCAGAACCGGGTCGGCATCGACGCGTAGAGCTCGAAGGCGTAGAGGCCGGTGCGGCGGTAGGCCTCGGCGTCGTCCTCGGCGGCGGTGAGGTAGTTCCGCAGGCAGGCCATCGCCTCACCCGCCCGGGGCAGGGGGATCCACATCTCGGTGAACTCGGTCGGGACGAGGGCGTCGTCGGCTTCGTCGTCCATCGGCAGGCCGTGCCACGCCCAGTCCTGGAAGGACTGCGGCTCCCCCTGATGCGGGCTCGGCTTCTCGGCATCGAGGGGGACGAAGGCGGCGAGGATCCTCGGGAACAGCGTGGGGACCCCGGCCCTGATCAGCGAGGCGAACGGCTCGAGCATGGCGATCGCCGCGTCGACCCCGAACTCGAGACCGTGGCTGAGGAAGCGGGCGATCAGCTCCCCGACTCCCCCCAGCTCCTTGATCTCCGGAAGCTGGGCGAGCACGCCGGTCAGCTGATCGAAGGCCGCCGACAGCTTCTCCCTGGCCTCTGAGAGGTCGTCGAGGTTGCCGAGCACGGTGTAGAGGATGGAGACGGCGAGCTCGGCCGCCTCCGGGTGGTCGGTGAACTCCTGGTAGGGCTTGGGCACGAAGCCGACCTGCGGCGGGATCGGCTGGGCCTGCCAGGTGAGAATCCGCTCGCCCCCCCGCTGCGGCCACCATTCCAGGCGGGCGTAGTCCTGCTCGCGCAGGAAGCCCTCCACCGACGGCCGGCCCGGGCTCCCCCCGCCGAACACGTCGACCGGGCAGTCGGCCACGGTGGTGATCGCCTCCTGCCCGGTGATGTTGAACGTCTCGACGCACTCGAGGGTGATGGTCGAGACCACCCCGAGCAGGCCGAGGCTGGGCGCGTGCGCGTAGAAGAGGTCGGGATCCGGGTCCTCGCGCGAGAACTCCCGCACCTCCCCCGTCCCGTCGATGACCCGGAAGGCGAAGAGGTTCTCGTTGGCCGAGAAGCGCAGCGATCCGCCGGCGGAGCCGGTGGCGGTGAACCCGCTCAGCGTCTGGTGGGTGATTCCCCCGGTGTCCGCCAGCGCCCACCCCTTCTCCTTCCACAGCTGCCAGAGCAGGCTGCTCTCCCGTGTGGCGCCCCCCGTCGGGTCGCTCGGATCCCGGCCGAGGTGGATGCCGGCCTGCGCCTCGACCAGGCGGCGTCCCTCGTCCCTGACCTCCCAGCCCCGGTAACGGTCGAGCATCAGGTTGAGATTCGGTCCCGGCGGGGGATGCTGCTGCTCGACGCGGTTGGGCATCTCGCCCACCGGGTCGGTGTAGAGCGCGTGGGAGACGGAGTGCGCCGCCCCCCGGACCCGCAGCTGACGTCCCTCACGGTGGGCCAGCTTGACCAGCGCGATCAGCTCGCCCTCGCTGGCCGGATGGTGGAAGCCGTCACCCGCGGCGGCGGGCGGCTCGGCGTCGGCGGCGTCGCTCGGGTCGACGTTCATCGCCCCACCCCGTCATGAATCCCGGTAGGCCGAGTGACCGAAAAAGGACACACCGGCAGCCTCACACCCCCAGCATATTGGTCACGGTGCGCGGTGCCAAGAAGTCCGCCCGGCGACACGCCGGGCGCCGATCGAACCGCCCGCGCCCGCCCGCGTCCGCCCGCAGGAGAAATGCCGTCCGGGGGGGCGCCTAGGCTCTGACCCGAGGATGACTTCGCTGATCACACGAGAGGAGGCGCTGGAGCTCGGCGAGCTCGAGGACCACGCGGCGATCGAGGCCCTGATCGAGCGCGCGTGGCGGGCGCGGACCGAGCGCTTCGGCGACTCGACGGACATGTGCTCGCTGGTCAACGCCAAGTCCGGCGGCTGCGCCGAGGACTGTGGCTTCTGCGCCCAGTCGCGCTTCGCCGAGGCGGATACGCCGATGCACGCGATGATGGAGCCCGAGCAGATCCTCGAGCACGCGCGGGCGGCCGAGGCGGCCGGCGCCCACCGCTTCTGCATGGTCACCCAGGGGCAGGGACTGAGCCGGCGGGACTTCGAGAAGGTCCTGGCCGGGGCGAGGCTGGTGGCCGAGCACACCAACCTCAAGCGCTGCGCCTCGATCGGCCACACCTCCGCCGAGCGGGCGCGGGCGCTCAAGGAGGCCGGCATCCAGCGCGTTCACCACAACGTCGAGACGGCGGCCGGCTACTACCACGAGGTCTCGACCACCGTCCGCTACGAGGGGCGCCTGCGGACCATCGAGGCTGTCCGCGAGGCCGGGCTCGAGACGTGCGTCGGGGGGATCCTCAACCTCGGGGAGACTCGCGAGCAGCGGGTGGAGATGGCCTTCGAGCTGGCGGCTATCGACCCGACCAGCGTGCCGATCAACATGCTCAACCCGCGTCCGGGAACCAAGTTCGGCGACCGGGAGTACATGGACCCGTGGGAGGCGGTCAAGTGGATCGCCATCTTCCGCCTGATCCTCCCCGAGGCGCTGTTCCGCCTGTGCGGCGGCCGGGTCGAGAACCTCGGCGAGCTCCAGGCCCTGGCCGTGCGGGCCGGCATCAACGGGGTGATGATGGGCAACTTCCTCACCACCTTGGGCTCGACCCCGCAGGCCGACCGGGCCTCCTTCGAGGAGCACGGACTCAACGTCGGGCGCCAGCCCGACAACGGCGCCAACCCGCGCCCGGACAACCGCAGCGGCTGGCTCGAGGGCCACACGCCCACCCCGAGCTCCGGCGCGCCGGAGCCGGCCGCCGCCGCCGAGCTTGAGGTCCGCCTGTGGGACCCCTCGACCCAGCTGCGCTTCCAGGCCAAGCGTGCGGTGCCCCCCCGTCCGGGGCGGGATGCCCCGGCGGCGAGCGGGGCGGGCGGAGGCAGATGACCGACCTGCGCCAACGCCTCGACGAGCTCCGCGACCTCGGCCTCTACCGGCGGATGCGGATGGTCAGTGGACCGCAGGGCCCGCGGGTCCTGCTCGACGGCAAACCGGTCCTGCTCCTCTGCTCGAACAACTATCTCGGCCTGGCCGACCATCCGCGGGTCCGCGAGGCGGCGGCGGAGGCGGCGATGCGCTGGGGGGTGGGAGCCGGTGCCTCCCGCCTGGTCTCGGGGACGATGACCATCCATCGCCGGCTGGAGGAGCGCCTAGCCGGCTTCGAGGGCACCGAGGCGTGCCTGCTCTTCGGCTCGGGGTACATGGCCAACCTCGGGGTCATCTCGGCCCTGGCCGGCCGCGAGGAGGTGGTGTTCTCCGATGCCCTCAACCACGCCTCGATCGTCGACGGCTGCCGGCTGGCTCGGGCGGAGACCTTCGTCTACAACCACTGCGACACCGAGCACCTCGAGTGGGGCCTGCGCCAGGCCGACCGGCGGGGGGCGCTGATCGTCACCGACTCGGTGTTCTCCATGGACGGGGACCTGGCGCCGCTGGCTGAGCTCGTCGAGCTGGCCCACCGCTACGACGTTCGCCTCGTCGTCGACGAGGCCCACGCCACCGGCGCCCTCGGTCCGGGGGGTCGGGGCGCGGTGGCCGCCGCCGGCCTCGAGGGCGAAGTCGATGTCGTCGTCGGGACCCTGGGCAAGGCCCTCGGCTCCTACGGGGCCTATGTCTGCTGCGACACCGAGATCGCGCAGTTCCTGGTCAACACCAGCCGCCCCCTCATCTTCTCGACGGCACCGCCTCCGCCGGCGGTGGCCGGGGCCCTCGCCGCCCTCGAGCTGGTGCTCGAGCAGCCGCGGCGGGTCGAGCGCCTCCAGGCGGCCGCAGACCACCTGCGCCGGCAGCTGACCGTGGCCGGCCTCCCGCCACCGACGTCCTCGACCCAGATCATCCCCCTGGTCATCGGCGACGCGTCCATGACGGTGGCGGTGTGCGAGGCCGCCCTCGCCCGCGGGGTGTTCGCCCAGGCGATCCGCCCGCCGACGGTGGCCCCGGGAACCTCGCGGCTGCGCCTGGCGGTCATGGCCTCCCACACCCCGGGGGAGCTCGCCCGGGCCGCCCAGGCCATCGCCGCCGCGGTGCGCGAGGCCGGGGCCGAGATTCAGCCGCCGGCCGTGGCGATCCCCCTCAGCCCGCAGATCGCCAGCGGCGAGCCGGCGCACCGTGAGTCCGCCCGCCCCGATCCAGGGCGCGACGCGTCGGTCGCATCGTCGAGAAGCGCCTCGCCAGCGCTGTTCGACTTCGAGTCCGAGCCGGTGTCCCGAGCGGCCTGAGGGGGGCGCCGCCACGCGCGGCTGCCTGGTCACCGCGACCGACACCGGGGTCGGCAAGACGGTCCTCGCGGCGTCGATCGTCAGCGCCCTGGTGGCGCGCGGCGAGCGCGTGATCGCCTTCAAGCCGGTGGTCACCGGGCTCGACGCGCCGGTGGCCGGGGCTGCGGCCGATCACGAACTGCTCGCCGCCTGCGCGGGGATGGACCCGGAGGCGGTGACGCCCCACCGCTTCGGCCTCCCGGCCTCCCCCCACCTGGCCGCGGCGGTGGCCGGGGCGGCGATCGACGTCCCGGCGCTCGTGGCCGCCGCCCGGGCCGCCGCGGGCGACGTCCTCGTCGTCGAGGGGGTCGGCGGGCTCCTGGTGCCGCTGGCCGACGGCTGGGACATCCGGGCCTTCGCCGGGGCCCTCGGCCTCCCGGTCCTCATCGCCGCCCGACCGGGCCTCGGCACCATCAACCACACCCTCCTCACCCTCGAGGCGGCCCGAGCCGGCGGTCTCGACGTCCGCGCCGTGGTCCTCACCCCGTGGCCGACCCAGCCGAGCGTGGTCGAGGAGTCCAACCGCGAGACCATCGGCCGTATCGGCCGGGTCGCGGTGGCCGTGCTCGGGCGGGTGGCCCCCGTCGCCCCGGCCGAGCTGGGCCGGGCCGGGGCCACCCTGCCCATCGACATCTGGGTCGAACCCCGGCATTGACCGCCGGCGGGCTCCGGGCAGGGCCGGTCGGTGCGCCTTGCGAGACTGTGGGGCGTGAGCGACCTCGATACCGACGCGGGCGAAGCGGCCGGCCCCGACGACGCCCCGGCCGGCCGCGGCCCGGTCCGCGGGCGCACGGCGCGCACGGCGCGGTTGGGGAAGGTCGCCGCCGGGGGCGCCGCCCGCTGGGCCGGCGAGCGCCTGGACACCCGCGGCACCCAGGACGAGCGCGACCGCCGCCGGGGCGAGCGGATGGTGGCCACCGTCGACGCCCTCGTCGACCAGCTCTCGGTCATGCGGGGGGCGGCGATGAAGGCCGGGCAGGTCCTCTCCACGGTGGAGTTCCCCGGTCTCGACGCTGACCAGGCCGCCCACCTCCAAGCGCGGCTTGCCTCCCTACGCGACAGCGTCCCGCCGGTCGGCTGGCGCCAGATGCGCAAGGTTCTGGAATCCGAGTGGGGCGAGCCGGTCGAAGCGGTGCTCGAGTCGATCGACACCACGCCGGCCGCCGCCGCCAGCATCGGCCAGGTCTACCGGGGGCGGACCCGGGACGGCGTCGAGGTGGCGATCAAGGTCCAGTATCCCGGCATCGCCGAGGCCGTCGAGTCAGACATGCGCAACCTGCGCCTGCTCTCGCCGATGCTGCGCAAGCTCATCCCCGGGGTCGAGGTCAAGGAGCTGCTCGGCGAGCTCAGCGAGCGGATCGCCGAGGAGTGCGACTACGAGCTCGAGGCCGCCAGCCACCGGCGTCTGGCCCGCTTCTGGCGCGGACACCCGTTCGTGCTGGTACCCGACGTCGACGGCCGCCTCTGCGGTCGCCGGGTCTTGGTCACCGACTGGGTCGACGGGATGCCCTTCGACGAGGTCGTCGGGCAGCCGGCGCCGGTCCGTGACCGCTACGCCGAGATCCTCTACCGCTTCTTCTACGCGACCATCGCCGGCCTCGGTCTCGTCCTCGGCGATCCCCACCCCGGCAACTACCTCCTGTGCCCGGACGGCCGGGTCGCCTTCTTCGACTTCGGCATGCTCCGCCGTCTCCCGGCCGACTATCTCCGGCGCGAGGGGGTGGTCGCCCGGGCCATCCGCGAGGAGGATGCCGACCTGATGGTCGCCACCCTCGGCGAGCTCGGCTATCTACCGGGCGAGGCGTCCGGCTGGGACGGCGAGCTGATGCTCGACTACATGCGCGAGATCTCCTGGTGGCTCGACACCACCGAGCGCCTCGAGCCCAAGGACCTCTGGCGCAGCACGGCGCCGCTGCGCGGCGACGCGGGCGGCGCCCATCTCGAGCAGCTGCGGCGGATGACCTTCCCGCCCGAGGCCCTCCTCCTGCGCCGGATGGAGGGGCTCCTCTTCCAGAGCGTGACCAGCCTGCGGGCGCGGGCGCCCTGGGGTTCGCTCATGCGCGAGCTGGTCGAGGACTGCCGGCCGGTCGGCGAGCTCGGGGCAGAGCACGCCCGCTGGCTCGACGAAGCGAGGGCGGTTCTCTAGGCCGGGCGCAGGGCCGCGCCCAGGAGCTCGGTCAGCGCGTGGCGGTGGCGGGACAGTGCCACCTCCGAAAGCGGATCCTCGCCGAGGAGCCGGGCGCGGAAGCCGGCGTCGGAGAAGTAGGTGAAGACGGCGCCGTAGCAGATGGCCATCAGCTCGAGCGGGTCGTGGCGGCGCAGCCTGCCGGCTTCCATCTCGCGCTCGAGGAAGGCCACCGCCCGCTCGAGGAACGGTCGCAGCGCCCCGGCGATGGCGTCGTCGAGACGGTGGCCGCCGTCGAGCGCCTCGCGGCGGAGGATGCGGGCGAAGTCGGGGTGGCTGGCGAAGAAGGCGAAGCCGGCGTCGATGATCGACGCCACCTGGTCGAAGCCGTGGAGGGCGCCGCTGACCGCGGCCTCGGTCTCCCGCGTCCAGTCGACCACGGCCGAGGCGATCACCGCCCCGTAGAGCTCGGCCTTGGAGGTGAAGTGGTAGAGCAGCGTTGGGTGGCTCAACCCCGCCTGGCCGGCGATGTCGCTCAGGCGGGCGCCCTCGAAGCCTCGGTCGGCGAACTCCCGCCGAGCGCCGGCGAGGATCCGCGCCCGGGACGGGGAGTCGGTGTCGGGGAGGGTGGCGTTCACGCCCGCGGATGATAGGCGTCGCCGCACCTCTACTGACAAGTCAGTAGAGGTATCGTCTGGGCCGGTGGTGACCGAAGCGCTCCCCCAGACGATCGGCGAACGCCTGGCCGGGGCCACGGTGCTGCTCACCGGCGCCTCCGGCTTCGTGGCCAAGGCGGTCCTCGCCATCTGCCTGGCCGAGCTCCCCGGCATCGCCGAGCTCCGCCTCCTCCTGCGAGCCGACGACGACGCGGCGGCGATCCACCGGCTGCGGGAGGAGATCCTCAGCTCGAGCGCCTTCGCCGCCGTCGACCCCCGGGTGGCCGAGGCGGCGATCGGCGGCGGGCGCCTGCGGGCCTTCGCCTACGACCTGATCGCCCCCGCGGTCGGGCGGACCGACGCCGACCCCCTGGCCGGAGTCGACGTGGCCATCCACTGCGCCGCCTCGGTCAGCTTCCAGCAGCCCCTCGACGAGATGCTCGAGCTCAACGTCATCGGCACCGCCAACCTCGCCGCCGCCCTGGTGCAGGCGAGCCCCGACGTCCGGCTCGTCCACGTCTCCACCGCCTACGCCGCCGGAATACGCACCGGTCTGGTCCTCGAGCGGCCGTCGGGGCAGGGGCCGGCCGAGCCCGATCTCGACATCCAGGCCGAGCTGGGCGCCGCCCGGGCCTGGCGCCTGGGCCTCGAGGCCGAGTCGCGGCTGCCCGACCACCAGCACCGCTTCGTGCGCGACGCCCGCCAGGAGATCGGACCGGCCGGGGCCCCGGCCATCGGCGCCCGGGCCGAGCAGGCGCGCCGGGCCTGGGTCTTCGGCGAGCTCGTCGAGCGTGGCCGCGAGCGGGCGCGGGCCCTGGGCTGGACCGACGCCTACACCCTGTCCAAGTCGCTCGGCGAGCGCGCCCTCCTCGCCATCCCCCTGACCCACCTGACCATCATCCGCCCGTCGATCGTCGAGTCGGCCCTGCGCACCCCATACCCCGGCTGGCTCGAGGGGCTGAAGGTGGCCGACCCGATCATCCTCGCCTACGCCAGCGGCATGATCAGCCGCTTTCCGGGCAACCGCTCGGCCCGCCTGGACCTCGTCCCGGTCGACCTGGTGGCCAACGCCTGCCTGGCCGCCGCCGCCCACCCACCGCAGGCGAGCCCCCGGGTGATCAACCTGGCCAGCGGCTCGCGCAACCCGCTGAGCATCGGCGAGATCGCCGGCCTGGTCACCGACTACTTCCGCGACAGGCCCCTCCCCGACGAGGATGGGCTGCCGATCGAGGTCCCGGACTGGCGCTTCTCCTCGAGCGCCCGCGCCCTCGGCGCCATCGACCGCGGCGCGCGCGGGCTGCGGGCGGCCCGCCACCTGCTCGACCACGTGCCCGTTCCCCGTATCGACGACGTCGAGCGCCGTCTGCACAAGGAGCAGCGCCGCCTCGAGCGCCTGCGCCTCCTCGCCGACATCTACGGCCCGTACGTCGAGCTCGACTGCATGTTCGACGACCGCCACGCCCGCGAGCTGCTCGATGCCCTCCATCCCGACGACCGGGTCGCCTTCGACTTCGACACGGCATCGATCGACTGGCCGTCCTATGTGGGCGACGTGCACCTGCCGGCGCTCCGAGCCCTGGTTCCCGCGCCCCGGCCTCCGGTGGCTCGAAACCTCATCCGGGGCGCGGCGATCGCCGACGGACCACCGGCCCTGGCCATCTTCGACGTCGAGGGGGTCGTCCTCGACGCCACCGTGGCCCACTTCTACGCCTGGCTGCGGGGTCGGGGGATGCCGGCCTTCGACCGGACGGTCTGGCTCGCCTGCCTCGCCGCGCGCGTCCCCGGCTACCTGGTGGCCGACCGCCGCTCGCGGGCCGACTTCAACCGCACCTTCTACCAGCAGTACCGCGGCCTGCCGGCCGGCGATCTTCGCGACCAGGCGGCGGCCGCCCTCAGCGACTTCATCCTCCCCCGGCTGCGCCACGACGCCGTGCGCCGGATCCGAGCCCACCGGGCCCGGGGTGACCGGGTGGTCCTGGTCACCGGGGCGCTCGACTTCCTCGTCGAGCCGCTGCGCCACCTGGCCGACGAGCTGATCGCCGCCCGGCTCACCGAGCATCGCGGGGCGTTCACCGGCGAGCTGGCCGAGCCGCCCCTCTCGGCCGACGGCCGGGCGTCGCTGGCCGCCCGCCTGGCCGCCGAGCACCAGGTCGACCTGGCGGCGTGCCACGCCTACGGGGACAGCATCTCCGATCTGCCCCTGCTCGAGCTGGTCGGCCACCCCCACGCGATCAATCCCGACTTCCGCCTCGCCCGCGAAGCCCGCCGCCGCCGGTGGCCGGTGCTCGAGTGGGAGGTCGAGCCGGGAGCCCACAACCGCCCGGCCGCCCGCCTGGAGGCACCGGTCTGATGCAGGCCCTCGAGTACCGCCCGACCCCGCAGAGCTACGCCGCGGCACGGGTTTCCCGGCGGGCCGGGCTCTCGAGCCTCCACCTGACCGACGTGCGCCCGCCGCCGCTGGTCGGGGCCGACTGGGTGGTGGTGCGCCCCCGCCTGGCCGGTATCTGCGGCTCCGACCACGCCCTGCTCGACGGGCACGCCTCGCTCTACCTCTCGCCGCTGACCTCGACCCCGTTCATCCCCGGCCACGAGGTGGTCGGGCTGGCCCAGGTCGATGACGGGCCGGGGCGGCGGGTGGTGGTGGAGCCGGCCCTCGGCTGCGAGGCTCGCGGCATCCGCCCGCCCTGCATCGAATGCGAGTCCGGCCGTCACGCCCTGTGCCGCGAGGTCATCGCCGGCGACGTCTCGGCGGGACTCCAGATCGGGTTCTGCCGCCAGACCGGCGGGGGCTGGAGCGAGGCCCTGGTGGCCCATCGCTCGCAGCTGCACGCCGTGCCCGAGGAGCTGACCGACGAGGACGCCGTGCTCACCGAGCCGCTGGCCTGCGCCATGCACGCCGTGGCCAGGGCCGAGCTCGAGTCCGGCGCCACGGTGGCGGTGATCGGGGCAGGGGCGATCGGGCTGCTCACGGTGGCGGCGATCCGCGAGGCCCACCCCGACGCCACGCTGGTGGCGGTGGCCAAGCATCGCGGCCAGGAGCTCGCGGTCAGGCGGATGGGAGCCGACGACGTCTATGCCCCCGGCGAGCTCCACCTCCGCGGGGCCCGCCTGACCGGCGCCCGGCGCCTGGTCGGCCACGGCGGCCGCGAGCTCCTCCTCGGCGGCTTCGACGTCGTCTTCGACTGCGTGGCCGACGGCGCCACCCTCGAGTCGGCGGTGACCGCCGTGCGTCCCCGCGGCCTGGTCGTGCTCGTGGGCATGCCCGGCCAGATCGGCCTCGACCTGTCGCTGGCCTGGCAGCGGGAGATAGACATCCGGGGGGCCTACGGCTACGGCGACGAGTTCCCGGTCGCCCTCGAGCTCAGCGGACGCCTGGGACTCGGGCGCCTGGTCGCCCACGGCTGGCCGCTGCATGAGTATCGCCGGGCCCTCGAGCAGTCGCGGCGGGCCACCCGGGCCGGCCACGTGAAGACGGTCTTCGAAGTGGGCGCAGCGGCATGAGCGTCGTCGGCCGCCGCCTGCCCAAGTCGGAGCCGATGCTCGAGCGCCAGCGCTCGTCCCGGCCGCTGCCGGGCGGCGAGCGGGAGGCATGCGTCACCTACGTCAACGAGAGCTCGCCGCCGATCCTGTTCCACGCCGGCGAGTCGTTCCGGCTCGAGCGCCTGCCGGTCGGCTCCCGGGTGATCTACCCGCCGCCCCCGCTGAAGGGACTCGGGGATCCCCAGGCGGCGATCGCCGCCGCCCTCGACCACCCCCTGGGGATGGATCCGCTCGATCGCCTGCTGCGCCCGGGGATGCGCCTGACCATCGCCTTCGACGACATCTCCCTGCCCCTGCCACCCATGCGCACGCCCGACGTACGCCAGCTGGTCATCGAGCAGGTACTCGAGCGGGCCTACCGGGCCGGCGTCGACGACATCCACCTGATCGCCGCCCTCGCCGTCCACCGCCGGATGACGCCGGCCGAACTGCGCCGGGCGGTCGGGCCCGACGTGTTCGACGCCTTTCACCCCGACCGCCTCTACAACCACGACGCCGAGGACCCCCTGGGAATCGTCGTGCTCGGAGAGACCGAGCAGGGCGAGGCGGTCGAGCTCAACCGCCGGGCCGCCGAGTCGGACCTGCTGGTCTACGTGAACATCAACATGGTGACCATGGACGGCGGGCACAAGTCGGTGGCCATCGGCCTGGGCACCTACCGGTCGCTGCGGGCTCACCACAACGTCGACACCCTGCGTCATTCCCGTTCGTTCATGGACCCGGAGAAGAGCGCGCTCCACCACGCGGCCACCAGACAGGGCGAGATCGTCGAGGCGGCGGTCCCCATCTTCCGGATCGAGACCACCCTCAACAACGACATGTACTCCGGGCCCCTCTCCTTCCTCGGGCGCCCGGAGCAGCGGTGGACCGGGCGCGAGCAGGCGACCTTCGCGGCGGCCAAGCGGGCACTGGACCGGATGCCGGCTCGGGCCCGGCGGGCGCTCTACACCCGTAACGTCGCGCCCTACGCGATGACCGGGGTGGCGGCGGGCGCGGTCGATGAGGTCCACGCAGTGACCCTCGGCCGCTGCGCCGACCAGCAGGCGGTGGCCGTCGAGGGCCAAGCCGACGTGGTCACGGCCGGGCTGCCCGACGTCTGCCCCTACAACGTCAACTCGATCATGAACCCGATCCTCGTGATGTGCCTCGGGCTCGGCTACTTCTTCAACCTCTACAAGGGGCGGCCCCTGGCCCGCAAGGGCGGGGTGATGATCTTCACCCACCCGGTGGCCCGCGAGTTCCACCCGGTCCACCATCCCTCCTACATCGACTTCTACGAGGAGGTGCTCACCGAGACCACCGACCCGGCGGAGATCGAGCGGCGGTTCGAGCGCTCCTACGCCGAGGACGAGTGGTACCGCCACCTCTACCGGACCTCCTACGCCTACCACGGCGTCCACCCCTTCTACATGTGGTACTGGGGCGCCCACGCCCTCGCCCACCTGGGGCTGGTGATCTTCGTCGGCGGCGACCCGCAGGCCTGTCACCGGATGGGCTTCCGCCGGACCGACACGTTGCGCGACGCCCTGGAGATGGCCGAGCAGGTGGTGGGGAGCGACTTCTCGCTCACCCACTTCCACTGCCCGCCACTCTTCTACGCCGAGGTCGGATGAGGTTCTCCACCGGCGGCCGCCTGCTCGAGCGGCTGGCCGGAGGGGCTACGAGCCGTTCGCCCGGGGTGCCCGGCCGCTGGCGTACCGTCGCCGCCGGGCCGGATCCCTGGTCGGCGGGCGGCGAGGTCGGCGACCAGGAATGGCTGCGCCGTCCGGCCGCGGCCCTGGCCCGCGAGGGGCTCCAGCAGACGCTCCTCTTCCCGGTGGCCAGGCTGATCGCCCGCCCGCTGGTGGTGGGCGCCGCCGACCTGGTGCACGTTCCCCAGCCGGCGGTGATCGCCCCCAACCACGCCAGCGACATCGACACGCCGCTGATCCTCGCCGCCCTCCCCCGGTCCTGGCGCGCGCGCACGGTGGTCGGCGCGGCGGCTGACCGGTTCTACCGCCGCCGCAGCTACGCCCTGGCTTCGAGCCTGTGGATCAACACCTTCCCCTTCGACCGGGGCGGCGACCTCCGGGGCCTGGCCGACGCCGCCGAGCTCCTGCGGGCCGGCCACAACGTCCTCCTCTATCCTCAAGCCACCCGCTCGGCCGGAGCGGTCGAGGGCTTCCGGGCCGGCGTGGCCCGGCTGTGCCTGGCCACCGGGGCGCCGCTGGTACCGGTCCACGTGGCGGGGACGGCCCTGATCATGCCCAAGGGGCGGGGGCTGACCCAACGCGGGCGGGCCACGGTGACCTTCGGGCGCCCGATCTTCGCCCTGCCCGACGAGGACAGCGACGAGCTGATCGACCGCGTCCGGGCGGCGATCGCCGAGCTGGCAAGCCGGCGCCGGCCCGCCGGCTAGGCCGGCCGGGTCGGCGAGTTGATCACCGCTTCGTAGTAGACCTTGCCGCCGAGGCTGCCGGGCACCGCGAACAGGGACACGGCGCCGAGCTTGGGATTCGAGAAGCGGTAGGTCTGCTGCGGCCACCCGCTCCCGGGCGACGCCTCGAAGAGGAGCGAGAAGCACCGCTCGTCGCCCGGCGTCCGGGCCGACTGAAGGTCGCGGACCTTGGTCAGGCGCACCTGCACGCTGCGGGAGCCGTCGCTCATCCGCATGACGCCGCCGACCAGGGGGATGAAGCGCGA
This sequence comes from Solirubrobacteraceae bacterium, assembly GCA_034664565.1. GTDB lineage: Bacteria > Actinomycetota > Thermoleophilia > Solirubrobacterales > Solirubrobacteraceae > Palsa-513. The sequence continues at coordinate 10,744 of JAXDHJ010000041.1, read as the reverse complement.
TCGGCCGAGCGGCGGGGCGGTACTCGTCGCCGCCCGGGCCAGGGCGGCGGCGGCCTCGATGTGGGCGAAGGGCAGGGTGACGGCCGCCAGCCCCGCCCCTCGCTTGACGAAGTCCCGTCTGGACAGATCCTGCATGGCAAATCCTCCTGGTAGTGGAGCATTCCCTTGCTACCCCCAACCCGGATTCTGCCACTTTGGGATAGGGTCCGCAGGAATGCTCGAGTCGTTCTCCCTGGAGACGTTCGCCGAGCTCGCCGATCGCGACTTCCGTCTACGCCGCGGCGACGGGGAGGTCCTCCCCCTGAGCCTGAGCGAGGCCAGCCAGGTCGGCCAGGCGCCACCGGGTGGGCGGGCCTCGTTCTCGCTCCTCTTCCGCGGTCCCCCGGCGCCGATCCTCCCCCAGCGGGTGTACGCCCTCGAGCACGCCGAGCTCGGGGCCTTCGAGCTCTTTCTCGTCCCGCTCGAGCCCGACGGCGACGGCGCCCGCTACGAAGCCGTGTTCGGCTGAGGCTCGGGCGGCGTCCAGCGCATCCGCAGGTGGACCTCGGTGGCCGCGGTGACGACGAACCCGAGGCGGCGGTAGAGCCGCTGGGCCTGGCTCCTGACACCGACGTGGAGGCTGATCGTGGCACCGGTGGCGGCCGCCTCGGCTTGCAGCTCGCGCAGCAGGTGGGTGCCGATCCCGGCTCCGCGATGCCTGGGGAGCAGAGCGATGTCGACCAGGCAGATCTCGTCGTCCCCGCGCCCGACGAAGAGGCGGCCGACCGGGGCGCCATCGAGCAGCACCACCTCGAAGGCGCCGCCGGGATAGGTCTCGGCGTAGACGCGCTGCTGGAGGCGCGACTGGGAGCCCGCGAAGTCAGCCTGGAGCTCGGGCGCGGCGGCGAGCAGGGCGAGCTCGTCCTCGCGCGTCCCGGCGAAGACCTCGGTGAGGAAGGGCTCGTCGGCGGGAGCGCTCGCCCGCCGGCTCACCCGTCCGGCGAGCTCGGCCACGGCCCAGTCGCGCCCTTAGGAGCGGGCGGGGAAGATGCCTTGGAGGGCGATGCAGAAGGTCAGCGTGAGGTACGGCTGGTCGTTGTTGTGCGGCTGGCTGCCGCCCAGCGGCGCCACCGTCGCCGGGTTCATCTGCCCCGGCTGGGCCGACGCGTCGGGCCGGTAGGCGAAGCCCCCGCTCGAGGCGGCCAGCACGCTGGTCGGACTCGGAGCGCTCTGGTCCGCGGTCTGGACCGAGGGGTCCTCGCCGTTCAGCCCGTGGGTGTGGGCGGGCATCTGGCTGGCCACCAGGGTGACCGTGTCGCTGCCGAGCTCCTCCCCCACGCTGTAGCTGCTGAGGCCCGGTCCCTGGCCCTGGCTGACCGGGACGCACCCCTGGAGGTTGGGGAGGGCGAAGTTGCTCCTGCCGTCGCCCCCGTAGCTGGTCCCGAGCAGGGAGAAGAGCGCCGTGTTCTGGCTGATGGGCAGGAGCTGGCCGTCGCAGGTGGCCCAACCCGAGGGGGCGAAGTTGAAGGGGAAGATCCGGATCTCGGCAACGAAGGCGTCGGACATGGGCCTAGTTCTGACTCGGGAAGATGCCGAATAGGGAGATGATGAAGCTGACCGCGAGGAGCGGCTGGCGGTTCTCGTGGGGCTGCCCGCCGCCGGCGGGCGACACCGGCGTTCCGGTGGGCACCACGGAGTTGTCCTGCGTGTAGACCTCGACGCCTCCGGGCGGGCCCTGGGCGAAGACGTTCCCCGCCGGGTTCGACGCGCCGCCGACGTTGGTACTGGCCTGGAGAGAATGCCGGTGCAGCGGCATCTGCTGGGTGGTCAGGGTTACGCTCTCGGTGCCGCCGGTCTCGCCGATGACAAACGACGTCCCGCTCGCCGTCCCCTGGTGGAGGGGGACCCGGCCGCGGAGGTCGGGCAGTCCGAAGGTGCTCTGCCCGTCGCCGCCGTAGGTGGTGCCGACGAGGCTGAACAGCGCATCGTTGTCGGAGATGGCCATGAGCGAGCCGTCGCAGAACGCCCAGCCCTGGGGGGCGAAGTTGCCACCGAAGAGGCGGATCTCGCCGATGTACGGTTGGCCCATCTCAGTTCCTCGACGGGAAGATGCCGACGAGGGAGATGCAGAAGTTCAGCACCAGGAAGGGCATCAGGTTGTTGTGCGGCTGGCTGCCCCCGGCGGGGGTCAGGCTCGCCGGGTCGAGGGCGACGGGGCTGGCCGGCGGCCCGTAGACGTTGTTGACCGCGGCGGGGACCCCCGGCCCCGGCGTGCTGCCGTTGGCCGACGAGCCCGTCACCAGGTGGGTGTGCGTGGGCAGTTCGGGCAGGGTCAGCGTGTGGTTGACCTCGCCGCCCTTCTCGCCCAGCGCGTGTCCCGCGCCCCTGTGCATCGGCCCGCTGCCCTGGAGGTTCGGCAGCGCGAACGTCGTCTGGCCGTTGCCGCCGTAGGTGGTGCCGAGAAGGGCGAAGAGCGCCTGGTTCTGGTTGATCTGGAGGATCTGGCCGTTGCACATCGCCCAGCCCTTGGGCGGGAAGTTGAAGCTGAAGACGCGGATCTCGGAAAGGAATGGCTCGGACATGTGACGATTGGAGCCTAACGAGCCCTATGGCGTGGCGCAAGCCGGTCCGCCGGTGAAGCCGTTGGGGGCGGTGCTGGGGATCGTGACCAGCACGTCCGGCGGCGGCGGGTTGTTCCTGCCGGCCACGAACGCCTCGACCGCGGAGATGTCCGTGGGTGACCCGGTGTACCCGGGCAGGCGCACGGTCGTCGAGTTGCGCTGCCGGTAGAGGACGTCGTGGTTGGGGTTGGTACCCGGCGGGGGGGTGAAGGCGCTTCCCGCCAGGCTGTTGGAGGAGGCGTCGAAGCAGACGGCGTTGGTCGAGCCGGTGGTGGTGCCGGCGTTCAGCACCAGCCCCGTCGCCCGGTTGCCGCCGCTCGGGCTGGCAATGGTGTTGTTGTCGAACTTGACGTCGAGTGAGAAGGTCGACGTCGTCTGGAACTGGACCCCAAAGGCGTTGTTGTACTGGTAGAAGTTGTTGTTCTCCACCGTCATGGCGATCGACCCTCCCTGGACGCCGGCCACCGACAGGTCGCCGCCCTGGGCAGATCCGGAGTTGGTCACGGCGGCCACGCCGACCGTGTTGTTGGAGAATGTCCCTCTGACGGTGTTGTTGCCCGTGGCGTTGCCGATGGCGACCGCGTTGCCCAGGGCGTCCCGGAATGTGTTGTGCTGGATATCGAAGCTGAGCGAGGCCGCCGCGGCGCTCCCGCCCCCGGCGGTGATGGTCACGCCGCCGCCACCGCTGACGATGTTCGAGTTGTTGTTGCTCAGCGTGTTGTTCATGAAGGAGAGCGTCGAGGACGAGGTGTCGCCGATGTTCAACTGGAAGAGGTCGCCCCGGGCGGCGGTGAAGCTCGTGCTGCTGATGGTCGGGTTGACGACGCTCGAGCCCGTGGTGGTGATGTTGAGCGCGTCGTTGCCCACCGAGCCGCTCGACTCGGCGAGCGTGTCGCCGGTGAGCGTGAGGTTCAGGGTCCCCCCGGCCGAGTTGGTGATGGTCATGCCGTTGTCGGAGCCGGTGTCGACGGTCTGGTCGGCCCCGACGTTGGTGTCGGTGATGGCGATCGTGCCGGTGACCTCCGTCCCGGTGATGGCGTTGGCCGACCCGGTGGCGCTGACGACGAGTCCGGCCACGGTCACGCCATTGGCCAGCGTGATGGCGTTGCCGCTCGAGGCGGAGATATGCGGGCAGTTGGCCGCCGAGGTCACGCAGTTGACGGGCGAGGCGACGGCGAACACGGTCACCCCGGCGACCACGAGGCTCTGGGCGTCTCCGATCAGGTGCTGGTTTGGCTTCAGCGTGATGCCGGCCGCCTGGCCGGTCGAGGTTCCGTCGCCCTTGAACACGTAGATGAAGTCGCCGCTACTCGACGCGCTCTGGGCTTGGGCGAGCGTGTGGAAGGGCGAGGTAGAGCGACCGTCATTGCCTCCGGCGTCGTTGTTCTTGACGTACCAGACGCGATTGGCGACGTTGACCGTCGCCGTGGCGGTCGAGCTGGCCCAGTTGTCGGCGGCGGTGAAGGTGAAGGTGTCGGCCCCGGTGAAGCCGACGGGCGGCGTATAGGTGAAGCTGCCGTCGGAGTTCATCGCCACGGAGCCGCCTTGGGCGGTGGGGATGACGCCCGAGACGGCGTGGACGGGGTCGCCCTCGGGGTCGGTCGTGTTCGAGAGTACGCCGCCCGTGGACGTGGTGCTCGGCGCCGCCGGGCTCGTGCCGACGCCGAACACGGTGTTGCCCACCGCGCCGGAGAAGGACACCGGACCTGCGGCCGGGGGCCGGTTGACCGCGATGACCGTTGAGTTGTGGCTGACCGCGTGGCTGGTGTCGCCCGAGTAGTTGGCGTAGATCTTCTGGGACCCGGTGTCGGCGGCGTCGGGCGTGTAGGTCACGGTGCAGGAGGCGACCCCGAGGGTGCCGGTCGGGGCGAGCATGCAGGAGGACGCGCTGAAGTGGGCGTCCAGGGCGTTGCGGTCGAAGGCGACGGTTCCGGTGGGGGTGATCAGCGCGTTCGGAGCCGTATCGGTGACCGTCGCCGTACAGGTCGACGCCTCGCCCGGATGGAGCGTGGTGGCCGTGTTGGGAGTGCACGACACCGTCGTCGAGGTCGGCCGCCCGCCGGTGACTGTGAACCTGACGAAGCCGTAGCTCCCGGTATGGACGCCGTCGCCGCCGTACTTCGCGTAGACGGAATGCTGCCCGGTGTTGTAGGCGGCGGGGGTGTAGGTGAAGCTGCAGGTCGCCTGGCCGGGGCTGGCGCCGGCGGCGAGCGGGCACGTCGTCGGCGAGAGCGCCCCGCTCGAGTTGTGGGTGACCGTAACCGAGCCGGTCGGCGTAGCGCCGTCGGTGGCGGTGACGGTCACCGTGCACGACGCCGGCTGGCCGACGACGGCGCTGGGACAAGTCACCGCCGTCGTGGTCGCGTGCGACACGGCGGCCCCGGCGGACGCGGCGAAGAGGAGCACGGCGAGGGCGGTGAGCGCCAGCACCGCGCACGCGACGACGCCGCGGCCGGGTTCCCGGCCGACCACCCCGGGACGAGGCTTCATCGCTGCCAACTGCCTATAGGACCCCACCCGAAAAACTATACACCCGCCAGTGGCGCACCAGAGCCGCTACCCGGTCGTGCCGCTAGTCCAGTAGGCCCATCCGCTGGGCCCGCTGCACCGCCTCGGCCCGGTTGCGGACCTTGAGCTTGCGGTAAAGGGCGCTGGTGTGCTCCTTGATGGTGTGGGGAGACAGGTGCAGGGCGGCGGCGATCTCCCGGTTGGTCGACCCCCCGGCCACCAGGTCGAGGACCTCCCGCTCACGGGAGGACAGCGGCGTGGCGTTCCCGTCAGTGGCCGGCGGGAAGACGTCCATGCCCAACCCCACCATCTGAACCGCCCGCGCGATCTCGTTGGCCGGCCAGTCCTTGGGGATGAAGCCGAGCGCTCCGGCCGCCCGGGCCGAGGTCGGTGAGATGCGCCCGGCGCCGGAGATCAGCAGGACCTGGGTCATCGGCGAGCGCTCGCGCAGCTGCTCGCAGATCTCGGGCCCCGACTCCGCCCCGATGAAGAGGTCGACGAGCGCGACGTGGGGCTCGTAGCGAGCGGCCAGCGCGTAGGCCTCCTCGCTGTTGCGGGCACTCAGGCACCGCTCGACCCAGCTCTGGTTGCCGAGCATGAGGCGAAAGCCCCAGTGGACGACGTCGTGGTCGTCGATGACGAGGATGCGCAGCTTGCGGCCGTCCGTGGCCAGGCGGCGGTCGAGCTGGTCGGCCGCGCTCAGCTCGGGCTCGTCGGAGTCGGCCGCCACCGGCTCGAGGGAGTTCACTGCTCGCCGTCCCGCGGCACGACCAGACGCACCTGCCAGGTGTTCTCGGCGCGCTTGCCGAACTCGATGATCCCGCCCGCCGAGAGCGCCTCGAAGCCGGCGAGGCGCAGGCCCATGCCGGGTTGGGTCGTCGTCTGCGGGCCGACGCCGTCGTTGGTGACCTCGAGCACGAAGGCGTTCTCGTCGCTCGCCGTCCGCACGCCGATCCGCGTGGGCGAAGCGTGCTTGTGGGCGTTGCGCACCGCTTCGGCGAGGACCGACTGAGCCAGCGGCTCGAGCGTCGGCGGAACGTCGATCGCCCCGTCGAGGGCGATGCCGACGTCGGGGTGCGTCAGCGCCAGCCGCTCGATCTCCTCGGCCAGTGTCGTCCGCGTTTCGGCCGCGCTCCGACCGAGCGGGCGTTGGAGCGCCGTGCGCAGGTCGGCCAGCGCCACCTGGACCTCCTCGGCGCACCGCCGGCGCGCGGCATCGTCGAGCTCGTGGTCGCCGGAGAGGGCGAGCGAGACGCCGAACAAGCGCTGGATCACCCGCTCGTGGACCTCGCGGGCGAGGTCGATGCGCTGCTCGAGCTGGACCGCGTTCTCCTGCTGAAGGGTGGCGACCCGGGCCATCGACGCGAGCGCGGCCACCTTCCCGAGGATCCACAGGAGCTCGCGCTCGGCGTCGTCCATCGGCTGCGCCGTGCCCCCCCGGTCGGCGAGGATCACCCCGACCCAATAGCCGCGGGCGGACATCGGCGAGCAGACCACTGTCGTCGTCCCGAGCATGCGGACGTACTCGACCGGCAGCTCCTCCTCGAGGTTGTCGGTGCACTCGATCACCCGGTCGATCTCGAGCGCCCGCCGGGCGAGCGGCGCCGCCTCGACGGTGAAGAAGTCCTTGGCGAACACCGAGAGGTCGATGCCGAAACTGCCGGCCGCCCGGACACGCCGGCGGGCGGCGTCGTAGCGGAAGATCACCGCGCGCGTCAGCGACGTGACCTCGCATGTCACCTCGCACAGGCGGCCGTAGAAATCGTCGGCGTTGGGGTCGACATCGCCCTTGGCGAGCACCTCGGCGACCAGCTCGATCGCGGCGACCTGCGGGTGGGAGAGCGGGCGGTTCTCGTACTCGTCTGACATTCGTTTCGGACCCCTTCTCGTCGTTGTCCTCGATTATCGCGCCGCGGCCGGGCGATCGGCACGCCGTCGCCATGCACCCCCCCGCATGGGGGGTCGGAGACGGCGTCCCCCCCTCCGAACGGGGGGTTTCGGCCGGCCGGGGCTAACCACGCGGGCCCGACGCCGTAACCCTAGGTGACATGAACAAGATCCCAAGCGAAAGCGCATTCCTCTTTCCGGGCCAGGGCAGCTCCGTCGCCGCGGCCGAGCCGATCGTCGCCGAGTTCTGCGGCGAGCTCGCCGACCACTGCCGCAGCACGGTCGGCGAAGACCTCTTCGCCCGGGCCGGCGAAAGCACCCGCTTCGCCCAGCCCGCGATCTTCCTGGCCAGCCTCGCCGGCTGGCGCTCGCTCGAGGCGCCGCGCCCGGTCGCCTTCGCCGGTCATTCGCTCGGTGAGCTCTCGGCCCTCGCCGCGGCCGGCATCCTCGACCCCCACGAGGCCCTCGAGCTCGTGATCCTCCGCGGCGCGTTGATGGCCGAGGCGGCCGACCGCGCCCGCGACGGCGGAATGCTCGCCGTGCTCAAGGCGACCGTGGAGCAGGCCCAGCAGCTGGCCGACACCCACGGCGTGACCCTGGCCAACGACAACGCCCCCGGCCAGGTCGTCCTCTCGGGTCGCGCGAGCAAGCTCCAGGAGGCGGCGCGCGAGGCGCGCGAGATCGGCGTGCGGGCGATCGTCCTCGACGTCGCCGGCGCCTTCCACTCGCCGGACATGGCCTCGGCCTGCGCCAGCTTCGAGGAGGCCCTCAGCCGGGCCACCGTGCGCGATACGGGCGCCACCGTGATCAGCGGGCTGACCGCCCGTCCGTTCGAGGACGTCCGCGGCCAACTCGTCGCCGCCCTGACCGCACCGGTCCGCTGGCGCGAGACGATGACCACCCTCCACGACGCCGGCGCCCGGGCTTTCGTCGACGTCGGTCCCGACGCGGTGCTCGCCAAGCTCGTCCCCCGCAACCTGCCCGACTTCAAGGGAATCACGATCGAGGAGCTCCATGGCGTCCACGCCTGAGGTGACCGTCGCACCAACGCCGACCCCGACTCCGCGCGCCGTGCCCCGGCTGCGGACGGCCGGGATCGTCGGCCTCGGCACGGCGCTGCCGGAGCACGTCGTCCCCAACAGCGAGATCGCCGCCACGCTCGGCGTCGACGACGCCTGGATCGTGCGACGTACCGGCATCCGCGAGCGTCGGTTCGCCGCACCGGAGACGAAGCTCGTCGAGCTCGCCACCGAAGCCGGCCGCGCGGCGATCGAGGACTCCGGGCTTCCGCCGACCGACATCGACCTGATCGTCGTCGCCACGCTCTCGCACGAGCTCTCGACCCCGTACGCCGCACCGCTGATCGCCCACGCGCTCGGCGCGACGCGGGCCGGCGGGTTCGACCTCGGCTGTGCCTGCACCGGCTTCGTCGCCGGCCTCGCCACGGCGAGCGCCTGGATCGAGGCCGGCCGGGCGAAGACCGCGCTGATCATCGGGGCCGAGCTGATGTCCCGCTACACCGACCCGTCCGACAAGCGCACGGCCGCGCTCTTCGGTGACGGCGCCGGCGCCGTCGTCATCACCGAGGGCGCTCCCGGCGCGATCGGCCCGATCGTGCTAGGCGCCGACGGCACGTGCGGCGAGATGATCACCAGCGACCCGGAGACCGGGTCGATCATCATGGACGGCCACGAGACCTTCAAGCAGGCGGTCGCCCGGCTGGCCGAGGCCTCGCTCGAGGCCTGCCGCGACGCCGGCGTCGCCCTCGACGACATCGACCTCTACGTCTACCACCAGGCCAACGGTCGGATCACCTCGGCCCTCGGCGAGCGCCTCGGGCTCGACCCGGCGCGCGTGGTCGACTGCATCTCGGGGCTCGGGAACACCTCGGCTGCGAGCATCCCCCTTGCGCTCGGCTACGCCCGGGCCAACGGCCAGCTCCAGCCGGGCGCGCGCGTCCTGCTCGCGGCGGTCGGGGCCGGGTTCACCTGGGGCGCGACGGTCGTCCAGTGGGGCGAGGCGCCCACCGAAGCCCGGTCGACGAACGGCGCGAGGAGCGCCGCATGAGCAAGCCGCGTCCCGACGACGCCTGCGCGCTCGTGACCGGCGGGTCCCGCGGCATCGGCGCCGCTTCGGCCATCGCCCTGGCCGAGGACGGCTGGCCGGTCGTCGTCAACTACCGCAGCGACGAGGCCGGCGCGGCGCGGACGGTGTCGGCGATCGAGGCGGCCGGCGGCCGCGCGGTCGCCCTGAAGGGCGACATCGCCGAGCAGCCGGATGAGGTGCTCGAGGAGGCCCGGCGCGAGCTCGGTCCGGTCCTCGCCCTGGTCAACAACGCCGGCGTCCGCGCTGACAACCTCGCGCTGTCGATCTCCGACGAGGACTGGGACAAGGTCCTGCGCACCAACCTCACCGCCGCCTTCCGGCTGACCCGCGGCGCCGTGCGGGCGATGATCCGCGCGCGCTTCGGACGGGTGATCAGCATCGCCTCGATCGTCGGTCCCCGGGCCAACGCCGGCCAGGCCAACTACGCCGCCTCGAAGGCCGGCCTGATCGCGATGAGCAACACCGTCGCGGTCGAGGTCGCCCGCCGCGGGGTGACCATCAACACGGTGGCCCCGGGCTTCATCGAGACCGACATGACCGCTGACATCCCGGATGCCGTGCTCGAGGCGGTTCCCGCCCGGCGCGCCGGGACGCCCGAGGAGGTCGCCGCCTGCGTGCGCTTCCTCGCCTCGGAGGCGGCCAGTTACGTAACTGCCAGCACCGTCTACGTCGACGGAGGCCTGGCGGCATGACCCATCAACAGAACGGAGCCCTCGTGTCACCAGCAGTCACCAGCGAACAGGTCGAGCAGGTCGTACGCACGTCGCTCGAGAGCTTTGGCGCCGACCCCGACGAGATCACGCGCGACGCTGAGCTCACGGCGCTCGACATCGATTCGCTCGACCTCGCCGAGCTCTCGCAGATCGTCGAGGAGCAGTTCGGCGTGAACCTCACCAGCAGCGACGTCAAGGCGATCGTCACCGTCGGCGACGCCGTCGATCTGATCGTTGAGCGTGCATAGTGACCAACCCCGCCCCTCAGGCTGGAGCGCCGCGATGACGGACGTTGTCATCACCGGCATGGGCGCCGTCACGCCCCTGGGCATCGGCGCCCGAACCCTCCACGAGCGCTGGACCGCGGGAGTCTGCGGCGTGCGCGACGGAGAGGCTCCGTGCGCCGACTTCGAGCCCACGGACTTCCTCTCCCGCAAGGAGGCCAGGCGGGCCGATCGCTGCACCCAACTCGCCATCGCCGCGTCCGAGGAGGCCCTTCGTGACGCCGGCTGGGCCGATGGCGAGCTCCCCTACGACCCGCGCCGGATCGGCTGCATCATCGGCACCGGCATCGGCGGGATCGGCACGCTCGAGCACAACCACACGCTGCTCGAGCGGGACGGCGCCAAGGCCGTGTCGCCGCTCGCCGTGCCTTTGATGATGAGCAACGCCCCGGCCGCCGCGCTGAGCATGCGCCACGACCTGCGCGGACACGTCTACGGCATCGTCTCGGCCTGCGCGGCCGGGGCCCACGCGATCGGCTCGGCCGTCCGGGCGATCCAGGCCGGCGACGCCACGGCGGTGGTCACCGGCGGTGCCGAGGCGGCCCTCACCCCGCTCTCCAAGGCGGCCTTGGACAGGGGGGTGAGCGCCGCCTCGGCGCCACCGGTGACCACCGCCGTGGCGTCGCCGGCCTGGATCGCGCGGACC
>JAXDHJ010000040.1:0-37456 GCA_034664565.1 Solirubrobacteraceae bacterium | reverse complement strand
TTTAGCCGGCGGCGGCCAGCGCCGGCTCCGTCCCGGCCACCCCGGCCAGGCGGGTGCGGGGGGTGAGGAGGGCGGCGCAGACGACGGCCCCGACGGCGTAGATCGCCGTCGACCACCAGAAGGCGGTGGTGTAGCCGTGGACGGCGGCGTGGGCGGTCACCGCCGCGCTCGCGCGGCCCCCGACGTGGGCGAGGTCGGCGGCCGCCGTCGTCGCGGCCAGGGTGCTGAGCAGGGCGGTGCCGATGCTGCCGCCGATCTGCTGCATGGTGTTGACCATGGCCGAGGCGACCCCGGCGTCGTGGGGCTCGACGCCGAAGGTGGCGGTGGCCATGGCCGAGCTGAACACGAGCCCGAGGCCGAACCCCATGATGAGCAGGCCCGGGAGCACGTGGCCGGCGTAGGAGGTGTCGACGCCGACCCCGGTGAGGGTGAGCATCCCGGCGGAGGCGATGAGCATGCCGGCGCCGATCAACGGCCGGGGCCCGATCCTGGGCAGGAGCCTGGTCGAGCCGGTGGTGGCGCTGATGACGATGGCGAAGGTCATGGGCAGGAAGGCGAGCCCGGTCTTGATGGGCGAGAAGCCGAGGTTCTGCTGGAGGTAGTAGGTGAGGAAGAGGAACACGCCGAACATGCCGGCCCCGGAGAGGAGCATGGCCAGGAAGGAGCCGCCGCGGTCCCGGTCGAGGACCACCCGCAGGGGGAGCAGGGGGTTGGCGCTGCGGCGCTGGATGAGCACGAACCCGGTGAGGATGACCACCCCGACGGCGAGCATGCCGTCGGTCAGCGGATCGCTCCAGCTGTGGGTCTCGGCGTTGGCCAGCCCGTAGACGATGGCGAACAGTCCGGCCGAGGCGGTGATGGTGCCGGGGAGGTCGATCCGCGGCCGGTGCTCGGGGACCTCGTTGTGCAGGAGGGCGAGGGCGGCGAGGACGGCGGGCACGGCGAAGACGAGGTTCACGTAGAGGCACCAGCGCCAGCTCAGGTACTCGGTGAGCAGGCCGCCGAGGATCAGGCCGATGGCGGCGCCGCCGACGGCCACCGCCCCGAAGATGCCGAACGCCTTGGCGCGCTCCTGGGGGTCGACGAAGGTGGTGGTGAGCAGGGAGAGGGCTGCCGGGGCGAGGAGCGCGCCGAACAGGCCCTGGAGGGCGCGGGCGGCCACCAGGACCTCGAAGCTCTGGGCGAAGCCGCCGAGCGCGCTCGCCCCGGCGAAGCCGAGGAGGCCGATGACGAAGGTGCGCTTGCGGCCGAAGAGATCGCCGATCCGCCCGCCGAGGAGGAGGAGGCTGCCGAAGGCGAGGGCGTAGGCGGTGATGATCCACTGGCGCTGGTCGTCGGTGAAGGCCAGGGCCTTCTGGGCCGAGGGCAGGGCGATGTTGACCACGGTGGCGTCGAGGACGACCATGAGCTGGGCGATGGCGATGACCAGGAGGATCAGCCAGCGCTTGGGGTGATGCGGGTTGGCGTGGGCTTCCGGCATGACGGGGACCTCGATTCCGTGCTAAGTGGAGTGCTACGCTCCATGTGGAGGATGGATCTCAGCTTCTTCGCCGAACCCTAGCACAGAAGTGGAGATACTATCTCCGCTTTCGCTCGATGGCCACCATACCCACCACCCCGGAGCGCCCCCTGCGCCGCGATGCCGAGCGCAACCGGCAGCGCATCCTGGCGGCGGCCCGCGAGGCATTCGCCGAGGAGGGGCTCTCGGTCACCCTCGACGAGATCGGCCGGCGGGCCGGGGTCGGGGTCGGGACGGTGTACCGGCGCTTTCCCGACAAGGAGCGCCTGATCGACGCCCTGTTCGAGGACCAGATCAACGGGTTCGTGGCCATGGCCGAGGAGTGCCTCGAACTCGAGGACGCCTGGGCCGGCCTGGTGCGCTTCCTCGAGCTGGCCACCGCGGGCCACGCCTGCGACCGGGGCTTCAAGGAGGTCGCCCTGTCGGGCTACCACGGCCTCGAGCGCTGCTCCCGGGCCCGCGAGCTGATGCTCCCGCCGGTCTCGCGGCTGGTCGAGCGGGCTCAGGCCGACGGCAGCCTGCGGGCGGATGTCTCGCCGACCGACCTGCCGGTCCTCCAGCTCATGCTGGGGTCGCTGAGCGACTGCGCCCGCGATGTCGATCCCGAGATCTGGCGGCGCTACGTGGGGATCGTCACCGACGGCCTGCGCGCCTCGCGGGCGCAGCCGGGCCCGCTGGCCCGAGCGGCGCTGACCCCCGAGCAGACCCAGCGCACCATGCAGGCCTGGCGCCCGCCGGCGCGCTAGCCCCACCGCGGGGACCGGGCGTGGGAGGATCGCCGCTGGACTCGCCGCGGTCCTCCCCACCCGAGAGCTCGGCGCGAGGGGCTGGCGCCGCGCGCCGTCGGTGTGACCGGGCTACAGACCGAGAAAGCCGAGGCCGCCGAGGCTGCCGACGGGCAGGAGGCTGATGACGTGGGAGATGAGGCCGGTGACGACGGTGAGAATGGACATGTGCTGATCTCTTTCCGTGGATGGGCTACACACTGTGGGTGTGGAACCTCGGGTGGGGTGACTGGTGCCACTGGTGATAGTGGGCTTACGGCACATCCACCCCCGGGGAGGAGTGAGGGCATCTGACTCCGGACGTTTGTCCTAGCGTGTGACGGGTGAGGCGAGGGTCGATCCCATCATGTGCCACCTACCTCGGCGAGGGCGTCCACCTCAACCGGGGTGACACTCCCACGGCGGCCCGGCTACCCCGAACCGGACGGCGTTCATCGCCGGCCGCGGGTCAGGGCACCGGCCCGGTGGCGTCGACGGCGTCCCCCGCCCGGCTCAGCAGAACGGTTCGATCGGGGTGAGGGGCGAGGTGCGCAGGATGCGCCCGAAGGGGAAGCTCGGGGGCTCTGGGCCCGCGCCCCGGTCGGCCGCCCGTCCCTGGCTGACCAGGGTGGAGGCGACGCCGAAGTCGCTGAGGTTGGGCTCGGCCACCGTGCCTGCCGGGAGGAGCTCGACCGCCAGCACGCTCAGCGGCGCCGAGTCCGGGAGGTGGAGCCGGGTGAGCAGGGTCTCGAGCTCGGCCTGATGGAACACGGCGAAGGCCAGGCGGTCCCGCTGGCCCCGGCCCGCCCGGAAGTCGGCAAACACCGCGCCTGCCGCCCGGGTGAACTCCGCCCGGCGGCGGCTGCGGAACACCCCGGGGGCGGTGGCCAGGAGGATGTTGCGCATCGAGGCTCCGTCGGCCTGGACGGCCTGGGCGTAGACGAAGAACCACATGGTGGTCCGCGGCTCCTCGTCGAGGTCCACCAGCGACTGTCCGTCGAGCACCGGGGTGGCGTAGGGGGCGGTGGCCACGATCAGGCTGGGCGGCCCCTCGGTGAGGGCGATGGGCAGCTCGTGGGCCGGGGGGAGGGTGGTGGTGAGGGCGGCGAGCACGCTCGGATCGATGGCGAAGCGGGCCCCGGCGCCCTGGCGCAGCTGCTCGAGCATGGGCCGGGCCTGAACCTGCTGGTGGCCGTAGCGCCCGGCGTGGCAGACCAGGGCCGGCGGCGGATGCTGGACCCCTACCACCCGCAGCGGGGAGCCGAAGCGGGCGTTGGCCGTCGACCACCAGCGCAGATCGCCGGGCGCTCCGCTGTGGCCGACGCGGAACTCGTAGGAGTAGAAGCCGAACAGCTCGGGATCGTCGGCCCCGATGCCGGCTGGCAGGGGCAGGAGGAAGTGGCGGTCGGAGTCGGGCGACGGGACGAGCCTGGTCATCGCCGCCTCCCCCGCCCGGTCGTCGGTGTCCTCGGGGAGGGCGACGCGGACGAGCTCGGGATCGAGGGCGAGCGGCGGGTTGACGTCCCCCACCACCTGCGGGCGCGCCCGGTAGAGGAGCGGATCGGCGCCGTGGGCGAGCACGCGGGCGAACAGGGCATCGCCGGCGTGGTTGGCGATCGGCTCGGTGAGCTCGACCCACAGCGCGCGGGTCCGCGGCTCGGTGGAGGCGTAGCCCGGGCCGGGGCGGTAGGCGGAGAGGGCCAGCCCGACCGAGGCGAGCTGCGGCACCTGGGTGGGGGGGATGGCGATGGGCAGGCGCAGGTCGAGCGGACTGTCGGCCAGCTCCTGGCCGCCGGCCGGCGGCGCCGCACCCGGTGGCCCCGCCGGGGTGCGCTCGGGCGCCAGGAACCAGCGGTGCTCGATCGACTGGGGGAACCCTCCGGCCACCGGCTCGTGCGGGTCCACGGCATCGAGGAACACCAGGCGGGTGCGGGCCCGCTCCTGCCTGCTCGGGTGGGTGGTGGCCGCCGCCCCGAGAACCCGGGGCACGGCGATGGCGCCGACGGCGGTGGCCGCCACCTCGCTGTCGCCGGGCGCCCCGCGCAGCACGGTGAACCCGGACGGCTCGAGTCCGTCCCACGTCCAGTCGCGCTCGACGTCGAGGACGATGGCCACCACCCAGTTGCGCACGAGCTCGCTGCTGGCGGCCAGGGTCAGCGTCTCTCCGTCGGCCGACACGGTGTGGCGCAGGCCGCGCGAGGCGCCGAACACCACGCGGCGCCCAGGCGGGCTGGTGAGGCTCTCGCCGTTCGCCGCCACGCCGAGCTCCTCGGCGAGCTGGGCCACCAGGCCGGGGGCGACGACGTCGGGCGGGCGGCGCAGGAGGAAGCCGCGGATGGTCGGGGCGGCGTCGGCGCGACCGAGCAGGGGCGGCTCCTGCGCCGGCTCGGCGCGCACGGCGATGGTGCTGGCCATGGCGACCTGGGCCTGCTCGCCGAAGTAGTCGGGCTCGGCGGCGCGGAGCCTGGCGCGCAGGGTGATGCGCACGTCGCGCCCGCGGGGGATGGGCAGCGGACCGGTGGCCGGGCCGGCCGCCGGCCAGCCGAGGATGCTCGGCGCCTCGAGGTAGCTGAGGGCGATCTCCGTCCCCGGATCGCTGACCAGGGGGGCCTCGCCGGCGGGGGCGACCAGCGGCCGGCTGGTGCGATACAGGGTCTGGAACAGGCTTCCCTCGCCGGCGACGTCGTGCAGCGGGTGGCGGACCGAGACCTCGATGTCGACGGCGTCGACATCGGGATCGGGCAGTCCGGCGGTCCCGGCCTGGTGGGTGGTGGCGTGGTTGACCAGGTGGTCGCGGATCTGCCCGCGTGCGGCCTCGGTGTCCCCGAGGTGGGTATACAGGACCTCGGGGTAGCCGATCATCGGCCGGGTGACGATCAGCGAGTCGGGCCGGCCGGCGGCGGCGGCGGGCGCCGGCGCCTGGACGACGGTGGGGGACTTCGGGGGCACCAGGCGCTGGAAGGTCTGGGTGGCGCTGGCGTTGGGCGGCGGATCGACCGGGTCCTCGCCCCGGGGGCCGGGGCCGCCGCTGCTCAGATCGGCCAGGCGGACCCGGAACGCGTAGGTGCGCCCGTAGGAGAGCAGGGTGGTCAGGCCGGCGGCGGTTCGCGTCGGGGCCGGTGGCTCCTGGCGTGCGGTGAGGGCGCGGGGGATCGAGTCGGGTTCGCACAGCGAGCCGCCGCGCCAGTTGGCGAAGTAACGCGGCAGCCAGGCGTCGGCCGGTGCGGTGGTGCGGGGGCGGGTGGCCACCGGCTCCACCGTCAGCTCTCCGGTGAAGCGCCCGAGCGCGGCCGGCAGCATGCCGGTGACCGCCACCAGCGACTCCCACACCGGCGCCCGCGGCGGGTCGCCGGGGGTGGCCGGGGTGACCTCGGCCACGTCCACCCGGTAGCCGAGGACCCCGAGCGGGGTCTCCCGCGCCTGGTCGAGGGTGCCGGCGCCGCGCTGGTCGAGGAGGGCGAGCTGATCGTTGTGCCAGGTGACCACCTGCTCGTCGTCCCAGCCGATCTGGATCCCGAGATCGCTGGCCGGTGCCAGGCTGCCGTCGGCAACCGTGGCCTCGGCGTTGGTCGGCTGGGTGGTGTGGACGAGCTTGGCGAAGCCGTCGGCGTAGGCCTCGGCGGCGGCGACGGCATCGTCGGTGGGCGCGGTCGCCGGCCGGTCGACGGCGAACTGCACGGCGGCGAACACCGGGCGGGGCGTGGCGGCGAGGGGGGGAATCCGCGCGGCGTGCAGGCGCAGCGCTCCGGGGTTGGCGGCGGCCGCCTTCGCCCAGGGATCCCCGGCATGGAGGGCGGCGAACAGGTAGCCGCCGGCCGCCAGGGCGTCGGCGCGGGCGGCGTCGAGGGTGACCGCCAGCTCGTAGCGGAGGCCGAGCCGGGTGGCCAGCACCGGCTGGCGCAGGGCATAGGAGATGACCTCGCCCCAGCTCACACTCGGCGTGCCCGCCGGCGGGGGCTGCTCCCAGGTCGCCTCGCGCATGGCGCAGCCGAAGTCGTCGTCGGTGGTGGTCAGGTCGCCGTCCGGCGGGTTTCCCCCCGCGGCGAGATAGGTGGGGGGAAGGGCCTTGCGGATGCGGGGGGTCGGGGCCGCGACGGCCGGCGGCGCCAGCCTCGCCCCGGCGGTGGTCACCGCCCCCGCCAGCAGGTCGAAGGTCGCCGCCGGCGCCGGCGCCGGCGAGGTGACGGAGGGGACGAGGGCGAAGGCCGCGGCCGTGCTCGGCAGCGCAGCCAGCCCCGGGTCGACGAGCACGGTGAAGCTGGGCGCGCCCCGGGCGAAGGTCGGGGTGGCCGGGTCGAGTCCGATCAGCGGCTCGGCCAGGGGGTCGGCGCTGGGGATGAGCAGGACGCTGAGGGTGAGCGTCCCCGCCCCGTCCCAGTGCTGGGGGAAGGTCATCATCGCGAGTCGGAGGGGATCGGCCATGGCTAGAGGGAGATCGTCTCGGTGAAGTCCCAGGCCCCGTCGAAGCCGACGCTGATCACCCAGCAGATGCTGATATGGATGGAGACCGCCACCGTCCCGGTCAGGTCGGCGGTCTTGGCTGCCTCGTGGATGGTGACCTGGATCCCGGCGCTCAGGGTCAGCGACGCGCTGGCCACCCCGCCGAGCACGTCGACCTCGGCGTTGCCGGTGAGCATGAGCCCGACCCTCACGGTGTCGGCGCCGACGGCCAGGCTCATGCTGACCACGATCGACGCGCTGCCCGAGGCCACGGCGACGCTGATCCCCAGCCCGAGGCCGAGGCCGGCCTCGATGTAGAGGTCGGGGGCGCCGTGGGCCACGCCGATGACGATGGCGCCCGTCCCGGCCAGGGGGTCGACCAGCCAGTGGAAGGGGTCCTCCCGGCCGCCGATCCCCACGTGGAAGGCGACGTCGCTGGGGATGGTGGCCACGAAGCCGAGTTCGATCCCGAGGTCGGTGATCTCGCCGAAGCCGAGGGGGATGGTCGGTAGGGTGAAGCCCTGCTTGACCGTCAGCTGCTGGCCGGTGAAGCCGACCTCGAGATCGGCGTCGCCCCCGAGGCTGGAGGCCAGCTCCGAGAGGCCGGCGAAGATGTCCTTGATCGCCGAGAGGGCGTCCCCGTACTGGACCGAGAGCGGCTGCGGGTTCTCCGGGGTCGCTCCGAGCCCGACGAAGCCGGGCTTGATCCCGGCGCCGGCGAGGAAGTCGCCGGCGATGGTGAGGAGCGTTCCGAACCCGTCGACCCGGGCCTCGAAGCTCAGGTTGCTCAGGCGCAGCGACCAGTTGGGTGCCCCGGGAGCGGCCTCGAGCTTGAGCGAGCCGTGGGCCGGGACCACCGTGCTCGGGTCGGCCGGGTCGGCCGCCGAGTAGACGAGGAGGAGGTGGACGACGGCGAGGTCGAGCAGGGTGCGGTCGCCGTCGTTGATGTCCCAGTCGTAGGTTCGCTTGAAGCCGTCGCCGTGCATCGGGAGGTCCTGGGTGGAGGGGATCTCCAGGGCGCTCGAGAGCTCGGGGAAGAGGCCGCCGACGCCGAGCAGTGCCCCGACATCGGCCAGCTGGGGCCGATTGTCGAAGCCGAGCGCCCCGCCGTCGTCGCGGATCAGCGGGTGCTCGAGCAGGGTCTTCGAGGTGCCGGTCCCCTGGAGGAGGCCGTAGAAGGTGGCTGGGGCGTCGACCGACTGGGCGTCCTCGGGGTCGAGCAGGCGCCAGTTCTCGGCGTAGCTCCCGCCCCCCGGCGCCGGCTTGGCGCCCCCCGTCCCCCGGGTGAGGGGCACCGGCGTCCTCGGGTCGACCGCCTGGGGCGCCTTGGCGCTCCCTGCTCGGCGGGCGATGCTCCACTGGCCGTCCTTGGGCAGGCGGGGCGTGCCGAACAGCGCCACCTGGACCCTGGGCTGGGGGCCGGGAGCGAGGGCGGCGCCGAAGGAGCTCACGTTGAGGGTGAAGCGCTCGGCCCCCGCCGCGCCGACCCGGGCCACGCAGGCCGTGGCGCCGGAGAGGCGCGTCGAGCCGAGCTGGACGCCGATGCGCTCCATCAGGGCGATGACGTCGGGGCCGGCCGGGGCGGGGCCGACCGTGTTCGACGCGTAGCCGACGATCCCGTGACCGGCCGCGGTGGGCGCCGGGTCCTTGCCGTCGGCGGCGATGTGGAGGCCGGAGGCGAAGGCGACGTCGGCATCGAAGGTGACCCGGGCGTAGGTCTCGGCGGGACGTGTTCCGGTGGCCGGGACGTGAACCGGGGCTCCGGCGAAGACGATGTTGCGCACCTGGCGCAGGCGGTTGACCGGGCCGTCGAGTCGGGTGGCGCCGTCCAGAAGCTCGAAGGCGCCGTCGCCGACCGCCACCCAGCCGGAGTCGTGCTTGAGGACCTCGCCGCCGTCGCCGCGGTCGAAGACCACCGTGCGCTGGAGGCGGATCGACCAGGGCAGGATCCAGGTCTGGAACTGGACGAGCTCGTGCCCGGTGCGACCGAGGAGGACGTCGAAGCCGGCCCGCACCACCCCCACCGCGTTGCGGTCGCCGTCGTGCCAGTCGGAGAACATCGACGTGCCGTAGCCGCCGAGATCGATGCGCTCGACCGGGATGTACCCGGCGTCGCCGTCGAACTGCTGGTCGAAGAACCCCGCCGGGTTGGGGGCGTCCTGGCCGGCCGTGGGCGGGACGTGGGGCTGGGGGTCGATGCCGAGGACGTGGGCGCCGTAGTCGGAGTCGGGCGGGCTCAGCTTGTCGTAGCCGACCCGCGCCGTCCCGGGGAGGGTTGCTCCTCCCTTGGGCCCGGTGGCCCGGATGGAGAGGGCGCGGGCGGCCCGCAGCCCGTCGGGGAAGGCGATCCTCGGGATGCGGTACACCGGGGCGCCGGTGGCCCCGACGCGGTTGGGACCGTCCACCAGGCGGGCGGTGATGCCGAAGGGCAGGGTGAAGTGCGCCTGGGTCGGCTTCGACCCGGCCGCTGCCCGGTAGCGCTCGAGGGCCACGGTGGGGATGAGCGGCGTCGGCTGGTCGGTGGCCACGAGGAAGGTGGTGGGAGTACCGTCGTCCGGCGAGAAGGCCGCCAGCCATTCCGGGGGTGCGGTGTCCCGGTCGACGACCGGCTCCCAGGAGATCCCGGGGACGGTGAACACGGGTGTGGTGGCTCCGGGTCCGGTCAGCCGCAGCCCGTCGAAGCCGAGCCCGCCGGCGGTCCGGTTGACGGCGACGACGCCCCACAGGTCGGCCCGGGTCGAGAGGTCGAGCAGGGCGAAGGTGGCGCCGCCCCGGAAGGCCCGGGCCGGGTCGCCCGCGTCGCCCGGACGCTCGGCGCGGGTGACCAGGGCCAGGCCGGCGTCGAGCGCCGCCTGGCCCTCGACGCCGTCCTGCCCGGCCGCGATCCGGGGCAGGCCGGCGAGGTCGACCATGGCGAAGGCGACCGACGGCCCGCCGACGTCCCCCCACTTGACGCTCACCACCAGGCCGCGGGCGTCGCGCTCGGAGCCGGGGAGGGCGTAGCGGGCGGCGTAGGGATCGGGGAGGGTGGGCACCAGGCCCCGGGTGGCGAAGAGGATGTCGGCCGCTCCGGCGATCCGGCCGCTCTGAAGGCGACCGATGATGACCAGGGCCCCGGGGTTGGCCACGGGGATCAGGGCGTTCTCGGCGACGAGGGCGATCCGGCGGGCGCTCGAGTCGGGGCGGGCGGAGATCTCCACCCGCGTCCCCGCCGCCGAGCGCACGCGTCCAAGGACGCCGGGCCCGGCGAGGGGGATCCGGGTGCCGTCGGCGGCGACCGGCCGATCGAGGACGGCATCGACCCGGCCGAGGACGATCACCGCCTCCTCGCCCGGGGAGAAGACGAAACCGACCTCCGAGTCGCCCGGGATCTCGATGGTCACGCTCGCCGCAGGGAGGGCGAGCCGGGGACGGCTCGGGTTGGGGGCCGGCGGCGGCGACGCGTCATGCCAGAGCCGGTAGCGGTCGACGAGGCGGGCCGGCGAGGTGCGCAGCTGCCCGGCCAGCCGGGTGGGGAGCAGGGCCAGCGCCGCCGTGGCCATGGGCGCCGGAGCGCTCAGGGTGCCGAAGCGGGCGCGCAGACCTGGTCCGGTGTCGACCACCAGGCCCCAGGCGTCGACCGGCTGGGGCAGGGCGGCGGGGGCGGCGTCGAAGATGGGGAAGGACACCGCGCCACCGGTGACCTCGGCGGCGCCGGATAGGGCGAGCTCGCTCGAGGCGGCGCTGCCCACGGCGAAGGCGGCGAGGTCGGCGTGGCAGGCCAGGGCGACGCAGGGTCCGGGCAGATGGGCCGGGGCCGCGTGGGCGTTGACCCGGGGAGTGAAGCCGACGGTCTGGCCGAACATCGTGGCGGCGCCCCCGCCGTCGAGGACGATGGTGGCGCCGGTCGGCGCGAACTCGATGACGGCGCCGGGGAAGGGGGTCAGCCCGGCGTCGAGGTAGTCGCGCCCGATCGGCTCACCGGGGTCCGGGACCGGGAGATGGGGGGGCGAGGTGAGCGAGAAGCCGAGGGCGCCGGCGGGGTCGAGGACGATGCTGCCGCCCGCGAAGTGGACGTTCCCGGCGGTGGTCAAGCGAGCGGCGGCGAAGGGAACCCCGACCCAGCCCGAGGTGGCGGCGAAGGCCGACCCGAGGAGCCGCGGGTCGAACCACAGGGTGCCGTCGCGGAGCGCCGCCTGCGGGGCGGTCGGCGCCGGCTCGAGCGGCGGGGTGATGACGTGGCCGAAGATGACGCCGGCGCGGACCAGCGGCGTGATCACCGGCTGGAAATGGATCGGCCGGTGGGGAGCGAGTAGCTGACCGAGGGCGCTCAGCCGGGGCAGCGCCCCGGGCGAGAGGGCGACCCGGTCGGTGAGCTCGTTGATGAGATGGGTGTCTGCCATGTCGAGGTCTGCCCGGGCGCCCGGAGCGGGGCCCCGGCGCTTGGACCCCACGAGCAAGGTAGCCGCAAACGCGGCCGGCGGGGTGTGAGGTCGGTCACACTGGGGGCGAGGTCGGGGTCAGGGCTCGAGTGAGGAGGCGGTGTCGAGCCAGTCGGCCTCGAGGCCGTCGCGCTCGGCGAGGAGTGCCTCGAGCTCGGCCTGGAGGCCGGCGAGCCGCGGGTGGTCGGTGGCGCTGGCTGCCATCTCGGTATGGAGCGCCGTCTCGCGCGCGGTGACCCGGTCGAGGGCCCGCTCGAGGCGCTGGACCTCCTTACGGGCGGCCCGGGCCGCCCCGCCCGCGCCCGGCCCGCCGCCCCGCGCCACGGCGGGCCGGGGAGCCGCCGCCGCTGGCGCCCGCCGCAGCTCCATGTACTGCTCGATCCCGCCCGGGAGGTGGCGGATCCCGGCCTCGGGGGTGAGGGCGAACACGTCGTCGCAGACACGCTCGACGAAATACCGGTCGTGGCTGACCACGACCAGGGTGCCGGGCCAACCGTCGAGCAGGTCCTCGAGGGCGGTGAGGGTGTCGATGTCGAGGTCGTTGGTCGGTTCGTCGAGGAGGAGGACGTTGGGCTCGGCCATGAGGAGCCGCATGAGCTGGAGGCGTCGCCGCTCCCCGCCCGAGAGGTCGCTCACCAGGGTGCGGGCGCGGTCGCCGCGGAAGCCGAAGCGATCGCAGAGCATCCCGGCGGTGATCTCCTGCCCGTCGCTGAGCACAGCGTGGCCGCGGACGGCCTCCAGCGACTCGAGCACCCGCAGGTGACCGCGGATCTCCGGGGTGGCCTGGGAGAGGTGGGCCAGCCGGACCGTCTCGCCGCGCTCCACCGTCCCCGCGGTCGGCTCGAGCTCGCCGGCCAGGAGCTTCAGGAGGCTGGTCTTGCCCGACCCGTTGACCCCGACCAGCGCCACCCGGTCGCCCGGGCCCAGGCGCCAGGTCACCCGGCGCAGGACTTCCCGGCGGCCGTAGGCGAGCGACACCTCGACGGCCTCGATGACCTTCCCGCCCAGGCGGGCGGCGGCGAAGCGCAGCAGCTCGGCCCGGTCGCGGACCTCGGGCTCGTCGGCGATCAGGGCGTTGGCGGCGTCGATGCGGAACTTCGGCTTGGCGGTGCGGGCCGGCGGACCGCGGCGCAGCCAGGCCAGCTCCTTGCGCAGGAGCTGGCGGCGGCGATCGCCGCGGGCGGCCTCCTGGCGGTCGCGTTCGGCGCGGGCCAGCACGTAGGCGGCGTAGCCGCCGTCGTAGCGGTGGATGACCTCGTCGGTCACCTCCCAGGTCGCGGTGCACACGGCGTCGAGGAACCAGCGGTCATGGGTGGCCACCAGCATCGCCCCCCGCCGGGCGGCCAGGTGGTCGGCCAGCCAGGCGATGGCCTCGACGTCGAGATGGTTGGTCGGCTCGTCGAGGAGGAGCAGCTGGGGAGCGTCGAGGAGGAGCCGGACCAGGGCGATCCGCCGGCGCTCGCCGCCCGAGAGGGTGCCGAGCGGGGTGGCCGGTCCCTCGCGCAGGCGGGGCATCCCCACCCCGCCGAGTAGCCCGTCGAGCACCGCCCGCCGCCCGCCGTCGGCCGACCACTCGTGCGGCGGGCGCCCGGCGAGCAGGATCTGGCCGGCGGTGGTGTCGTCGTCGAGGTCGTCGCCCTGGGCGAGCATGGCGACGTCGAGATCCCCGGCCCGGGTGACCACACCGGTGTCCGGCTCCTCGGTGGCGGCGATCAGGGCGAGCAGCGTCGACTTGCCCTCGCCGTTGCGCCCGACCACCCCGATCCGCTCACCGGCCGAGACCCCGAGGGTGACATCCGCCAGCACCGACCGGCTGGCGAAGCCCTTGCTGACGGCGTTGAGGTTGACCAGGTTGCGCACGGCGCCCATTCTCTCGCCACATCCTCGCCCGAGGACCGCCCGGCGCTCCCCGAGAAACTTCGGGCCGGCGTGGCCGTTGACAGGAGGGTGAGGGCATGACCTGCCGCCGCCGCCACGCCGCCCCCCTCCTCCACGGGCCGCTCCGCGTGGCGCTGGCGGGCCTCGCCGCCCTGCCCGGCCTCGCCTCCCGGCTCGGCCTGGGCGCCCGGCTGGGCCGAGCCGCCCAACTCGGCCTGGGCGCCCGGCTGGGCCGAGTCGCCCAACTCGGCCTGGGCGCCCTGCTCCTCTCGGTTCTGCTCGGCCCGACCCCGGGGGCCACGGCGATGGCGCCCGCGCCGGGGGCTGCGGTCCTCTCCGGGGCGGCGCCGGTCGCCCCGCCGGCGGGGACGCTCGCGCCCGGGGCGGCGCCCGTCGCGCCGGGAGCGGTGACCGTCTCGCCCGTGGCGACACCCTCGGTGCCCGGGGCGGTGACCGTCGCGCCCCAGGCGGCGACGCTCGGACCGGCGACGGGCGTCCGCGCCATCGCCGTGGCCGACCAGGACCCCGCCATGTTCACCGACCCTGCCTGGCTCGCCCTCGGCATCGCCGAGGCCCGCGTCGTCGCCCCGTGGAGCCTCGCCGGCGGCGCCCGCGACCAGCGGGCCGCCCGGTGGCTCGACGCCGCCCGGCGGGCCGGGGTCGACGCTCTCGTCTCATGGCAGCCGGCCGGCGGGCGGTTGCCCAGCGGCCCGGCCTTCGCCGCCGCCTTCCGCGCCTTTCGCCGCCGCTGGCCGGCGGTCCACGAGTTCGCCACCTGGAACGAGCCGAACATCCCCGGCCTGCGCACCGCCGCTCACCCCGGGCTCCTCGTCGGCTACTGGCGCACCATGCGCCGGGTCTGCCCCGCCTGCACCGTCCTCGCCCCCGAGCTCATCGACTTCCCCGACGCCCCGGCCTGGGCCCGGCGCTTCGAGGCCGCCGCCCGCGCCCACGGCATCGCCTGGGGCCTACACGACTACCAGGACGTCAACCACTTCCGCCCCCTCGCCCGTACCGTCACCGCCCGCCTGCTCCGGGCGGTGACCGGTCCGGTCTGGCTGACCGAGACCGGCGGCCTCGTCGCCTTCCGGAACTTCCCCTACGACGAGGCCCGTGCCGATCGGGCCACCGTCCGCACCCTGGCCGTCGCCGCCCGCGGCGGCCGGCGGATCCCCCGCGTCTACCTCTACAACTGGCAGGCCCGCCCCGGGGCCCGCTGGGACTCCGGCCTGCTCGGACCCGGCGGGCGCCCCCGGCCCGCCTACTGGACCCTGGCCGGCGCGCTCGGTCGCACGGCAGCGGCCCGCGCCGCCGTCGCCGGGCGCTGACTCGGGGCCCGATCCTGCCGGCGCCGCCGGGCCAGCGGCCCACGCCGCCGTCGCCGGGCGCCGACTCGGGGCCCTAGCCTCGCCGGTGCCGCCGGGGCAGCGGCCCGTCGAGCTTCCAGCGCGAGCCGGCCCGGGCCGGCCAGATCAGCCACACCGGGATCGCCGCCACCGTGAGCAGGAGGCCGGTCGCCAGCCCGGCCCGCTCGCCGTAGCCCTTGCGCTCCGAGAGCCACGACGCGATCACCGCCGAGAGCAGCCACGCGAAGAGGAGGTAGAGCGCCTGGGCGCCGATGAGGGCGAGGACGGTCATGTTCCGAGGTAGGCCCGTTGGACCTCTGGGTCGTCGCGCAGCTTCTCGCTCGGCGCACTCAGGGCCACCCGCCCGGTCTCCAGGACGTAGCCCCGCCCGGCGATGCCCAGGGCGTAGTTGGCATTCTGCTCGACGAGGAGGATCGCCACCCCGCCCCGGTTGATCTCGGCGATCGTCTCGTAGATGCGCTGGACGAGGATCGGGGCGATGCCCATCGACGGCTCGTCGAGGAGGAGGAGCCGCGGCCGGGCCATCAGGGCCCGGCCGATGGCCAGCATCTGCTGCTCTCCGCCCGACATCGTCCCCGCCTTCTGGCGCTGGCGCTCGTTCAGGCGGGGAAAGAGGTCGAACACCCGTTCGAGGTCCTCGGCGATCGTCGGCCCCCGGCGCAGGTGGGCCCCGAGGTCGAGGTTCTCCCGCACCGTCATCCGCGGGAAGCAGTGGCGGCCCTCCGGCGAGAGGGCGATCCCCAGGCCGACGATGTCCTGGGCGCTCGTCCGGGTGATCTCCGCTCCGGCCAGGCGGATCGTTCCCGACCGGGCCGGGGTGAGGCCGGCGATCGAGCGCAGGGTCGTCGACTTGCCCGCCCCGTTCGACCCGATCAAGGTGACCACCTCGCCCTCCTCCACGGTCAGCGACACACCCTTCAGGGCCTCGATCGACCCGTAGGCGGTGCGGATGTCCTCGACCTCGAGCAGCGCCGTCATGACTCCTCCACCACCCCGAGGTAGGCCTCGATCACCGCCGGGTCGGCCCGCACCTGCGCCGGCTCGCCCTCGGCGATCTGCTCCCCGTGGTTGAGCACGGTGACCCGCTCGGATACCCCCATGACCACCTTCATGTCGTGCTCGATGAGGAGGATGGTCAAGCCCAGCTCGTCGCGCAGCTGGCGCATGAAGTCGGTCAGCCGCGACGACTCCTGCGGGTTCATCCCCGCCGTCGGCTCGTCGAGGAGGAGCAGCCGGGGATCGGAGGCCAGGGCCCGGGCGATCTCCACCCGCCGCTGATCGCCGTAGGGGAGGTTTACCGCCAGGTCGTCGAACCGGCTCTCAGCCAGCCCGACGTAGGCCAAGAGCTCCCGCCCCCGCTCGCTCACCGCCCGCTCCTCGGCCCGCACCGCCGGGGTGCGAACGATCGAGCCGAACAGCCCCGCCCGCATCCGCGAGTGGCGACCGACCACCACGTTCTCCAGCGCGCTCATCGCCCCGAACAGGCGGATGTTCTGGAAGGTTCGAGCCACCCCCAGGCGGTTGATCACGTCCGGCCGGGCCCGGGTCACGTCGCGCCCCTCGAAGAGGATCCGCCCGTCGCTCGGCTTGTAGAGGCCGGTGAGCATGTTGAAGAACGTCGTCTTGCCCGCCCCGTTCGGGCCGATGATCGAGACGATCGACCGCTTGGGGATGGTCAGCGACACCCGGTTGACCGCGACCAGGCCGCCGAATTCCTTGGTCACCTCGACCGCCACCAGCAGCGGCTCCGGCGCGGCGTCCACGGGCCGGCGGGCGGCGGCGGCGGGCGTCGACTCGCTCACGTCGTCTCCCGTGGCCCGGCCGACCCCTCGGCGGTGGTAACCGCCTCGGTCAGCTCTAGCGCCCGACGCCGCTCCGGAAAGAGACCCTGCGGGCGCAGGACCATGACGAACACGAGCAGGAAGCCGAAGATCCCGAACGACAGGTCGGTGAGGTTGAAGCTCAGGCCCAGGGCGCCCGGGATCCCGTTGAACACGTCGGGAATCAGGTAATAGTTGATGTAGGAGAGCAGCAGCGCCCCCAGCACCGCCCCCCAGATCGAGCCCAGGCCGCCGACGATGATCATGGCCAGGACGAAGATCGAGAAGGAGAACTCGAACTGGTCGGCGTTGACCTGGTTGAGGTAGGCGCCCAGGAAGACGCCGGAGGTGCCCCCGAAGGCGGCTCCCGAGGCGTAGGCCAGGAGCTTGGTGCGCACCAGCGGGATGCCCATGGAGACCGCGGCCACCTCGTCCTCCCGCAGCGCGACCCAGGCCCGGCCCACGCGCGAGTCGCGCAGGCGCAGGTTGACGAAGAGCACGACCAGCATGATCGCGAAGATCGTCCAGTACCAAGGTCGCAGGTGAAGCTGGTCGAACGTCCCGACCCCCGGAAAGTACACCGGGTCGACCGGGGTGATGCCCTGGCGCCCGGCGGTCAGGGTTCCCCCGAAGATGTGGATGGTGTCGCCGTTGACGGCGAACACCCGGATGATCTCCCCGAAGGCCAGGGTGACGATGGCGATGTAGTCGCCGCGCAGGCGCAGGGTCGGCAGTCCGATGAGCGCCCCGGCCAGCGAGGTGAGGACGATGGCGGCGATGATGATGAGGACGAAGTTCAGGTGCACGCCCGGAAGTCGGTGGGCTTGGGGCGAGACCACGGCATGGACGTGGGCGCCGTAGAAGAAGCTCGACCCGAACCAGCCGACCGCGTAGGCGCCGATGGCGTAGAAGGCGACGTAGCCCAGGTCGAGCAGGCCGGCAAAGCCGACGACGATGTTCAGCCCCAGCGCCATCACCACGTAGGCCAGGGCGATGATGGTGGCGTTCAGGAAGCCGCTCGTCTCCAGGAAGAACAGCGGCGCCACCAAGCCGGCGAGGATCACCGCCGAGGTCGCCGCCCGCGGCCACCACGGTGGCAGCCGGTCCCCCAGCGCCGCCCGCCGGGCCGAGATGTTGGCCATCGCCTCGCTCATCCCGCCTCCCGAGTCTCCTCGCCGAGCAGGCCCCGCGGGCGTAGGACCATGATCATGATCAGGTAGGCGAACACCACCGCCGGCGTCCACTGCGGACCGATGCGGGCGTCGGAGAGCTGCTGGATGCAGCCGATGATCAGACCCCCGAGCACCGCCCCCCGAACGTTGCCGATGCCACCCATCACCGCTGCCGTGAAGGCGATCAACCCGGCCTGGAAGCCCTGGAAGTACCAGACCGTCGTCTCGTAGAGCGCGTAGATGAGACCGGCCGCCCCGGCCAGCATGCCGCCGAGGAGGAAGGTCACCGAGATCGTCCTGTCCACGTTGATCCCCATCAGCCGAGCCGCCTCCGGATCCTGGGCGGTGGCCCGCATCGCCCGGCCGATCCGGGTCCGCGAGATGAAATAGGTCAGCCCGACGACGAGCGGGACGGTCACCCCCACGGCGAGCACGTCGGCTCGGCGGATGGTGATACCGAGGAAGCTCACCACCGGGGCGCCTTGGCGGATCAGATCGTCGACCCCGGTCGGCGACCCTCCCCGCCAGAGGAGCCCGACGTTCTGGAGGATGAAGGTGAAGCCGACCGCGGTGATCAGGGCCGCCAGCTTCGGGGCGTTACGCAGCGGGCGGTAGGCCACCCGCTCGATGAGCACGTTCAGGCTCCCGCAGGTGAGCATGGCCACGACCAGGGTCACCGCCAGCCCGCCGGCCAGGCCCAGCGGCCCGGTGGCCAGGCCGAGCCCGATCGAGCCCCAGATCCCCGCGGCGGTGAACGAGCCGATCATGAACACCTCGCCGTGGGCGAAGTTGATCAGCTCGATGATCCCGTAGACCAGCGTGTAGCCGATGGCGATGAGCGCCCAGATCGAGCCGTTGGACACCCCCTGGACCAGGTTGCCGCCCAGATAGGCCAGGTCGTGGCGGACGACGGTGTGGCCCCCGCTGTAGACCGGATAGCCGGCGGTGAGATCCTTGACCGCGTAGTAGACCGGCAGCGCCGCCAGGGCCGCGATCAGGCCGTAGCGGTCGAGGTAGCGGCGGGCCACGCGCCCGGGACCGGCGGCGAACGAGCGCGTGGCGAGGGTATGGGCTTCCATCAAGCCTCTCGGCCCCGGGGGCCGACGGCCGGCCGGGGGACGCCGGGAAGGCGCCCCCCGCCGATGCCGTCTACTTGACGGTCTTCTCGAACAGCGGGTCGCCCTTGGCGTCGACCTTGTAGAGGCCGTAGGACGTCAGCGTCGTGTCACCGTTGGCGTCGAACCCGTACTTCCCGAGCACCGAGTCGCGTGACTTGGTGGCGAACAGGGCGGCCAGCACCGCCGCCTTGTCGTTGCCCTTGGCCCCGGCCGCGGCGATCGTGTCCAGCCCGAGCTTCATCGCCTCGTAGCCGTAGATCGCGTACGGGTCGGGGTTGGCGTCCCCGTACTTCGCCTTGTAGGCGGCGAGGAACGTCTTGCCGCCCGGGTATGCCGTCAGGTCGAGGGTGGCCACCGTGCACTGGATGTTCTTGTCGATGCTCAGCGGCACCCCGCCCTTGGTCGGGTTGGTCCAGGTGTTGGTGCACATCCCGTCCGGGCCGTAGATCTTGGCGTTGGGCAACGCGGCCGCCACGTCCTTGGTGATCTGCACCCCGCCGTTGGCGACGATCCCGCTGAACACGAAGCAGTCCGCCCCCTGCGACTTGATGGTCTGGGCGTAGGTCCGGTAATTCGGGGCCTTGGGGTCGATCCCGGTGTTGCTGGTCACGGTGATCCCGTAGGTCGCCTTCTGGAGGTCGATCAGGGCGGCCAGCCCCTGGCCGTAGGTGTCCTTGTCGTTGGCCACCGCCGCCTTGGTGCAGCCGTCCGCCTTCATCGTCTTCAGCAGCGCGGCAGCCTGGATCTTGTCGCGGGGCACGATGCGCACGAACGTCCGCTTGCCGGTCGGGTAGTACTTCTGCGGCTCGCCCGGCTGGCTGCCCGGCTCGCTGGTGGTCAGGCCCACATAGGTGTTGGCCGGGCTGACCTCGGCGAGGCCGACCTGGTTGAGGATGGGGATGGCCAGCTTGCTCGCGCCCGAGTTGAACTCACCGATGTAGAACACCGACTTGGAGTCCTGGGCCGCCTTGCGGGCATTGGCGCCGGTCGGCACCGGATCCCATTTGCCGGCCTGAGCGGTCGAGTCGTCGAGTGACTGATAGTTGACGGTGAACGTCCCGGCCTTGTTGGCCGCCTGCTCGAGCGCCAGCCGGATCCCGTTGACCATCGGCATGGTCTGGGCGCTCGAGGCACCCTGGAGCGGCAGGCTCGAGTAGACGTCGACGGTGTTCGCCCCGCCCCCACCGCTGCTGCTCGTGCTGTTGCTGCTACTGCTGCCGCAGGCGGCAATCCCCGTCGCCGCTACCACGAGCAGGCTGACCATGCCCAATCTCGTTTTCACCGCTGGCTCCTCAGATTCGCGGCCTCACGCGGCCGATTGGAACGATCCTAGACCCGGCGGTGGATGGAGGCAACCGCTGCATCAGGGGTGGCGGCCCCCGCCCGACCCCGGCGCCCGGGCCGGCGCCGGCGCCGGCGGCGTGGTCGGGGCCGCGGTCGGGGAGGGCGGCGGACGGGTCGAGCGGACGATGAACCACACGGCGGTGACCACCACCGCCGCCCCGAGCAGGGTGGTGGCGGCGATCCGCTCCCCGAGCACCGCCCACCCGAGGAGCACGGCGATCACCGGGTTCACGTAGGCGTAGGTCGAGACCCGGGAGATCGGCACGTGTTGGAGGAGCCACGCGTAGGCGGTGAAGGCGGCCAGCGACCCGAAGACCACCAGGTAGGCGAAGGCCGCCCCCGAGCGCACCGAGAACGCCGCGACGTCGAGGTGGTCGGCCTCGCCGCTGAGCAGCCCCGCTGCCACCATGACCATCCCCCCGGCGGTCATCTGCACCGCGGTCGAGACGAGGGGGTCGGCGGGGAGGGTCAGGCGGGTGCTGGTCACCGACCCGGCTCCCCAGGAGATCGAGGCCGCCACCACCAGGAGCACCCCGATCAGGCCGCTGGCACCCGTGCTCCCCCGGGGCACGACGAGGATGGCCACGCCCAGGAAGCCGACGGCCACCCCGGCGAGCGCCGCCCGTCCCACCCGCTCGCCGGTCATCGCCCGCATGAGGACGATGACCAGGGGCACCGAGGCCACCACCAGGGCGGCCAGGCTCGAGGCGATGTCGCGCTCGGCGACGGTGACCAGGCCGTTGCCCCCCGCGGTCAGGAGGATCCCCACCACGGCGGCCCCGACCGCCTGCCGGCGATCGACCCGCAGGACGGCCGGGCCCCGGCGAGCCGCCAGCCAGCCGCCGAGCAGGACCCCGGCCACGGCGAAGCGGACCCCGGCCCCGAGCAGGGCGGGCACGGTCTCGACCATGACCCGAATGGCCAGGTAGGTCGATCCCCACACCACGTAGACCGTGCCCAGGGCCAGCCACGCCAGCCACGCCGGGCCGGCGGCCGGGCGGTTGGGGCCGCTCGCCCCCGGTGGCCCGGCGGCCCCGGGGCCGGGGCCGGGGGTGGTTCGGAGGGTGGGCGCGGCCACCGGGTCGAGGGTAGCCGCCGCGTTATCGTGCTCCCCGTGCTCGCCTTCGACGACTTCGCCCGGGTCGACATGCGCGTCGGGCGCATCCTCGCCGTCGACGAATTTCCCCAGGCCCGCACGCCGGCCTGGAAGCTGACCATCGACTTCGGCGAGGAGATCGGCACCCGCCGGTCCTCGGCCCAGATCGTCCACTATCCGGCCGCCGCCCTGGTCGGCCGGCTGGTCGTCGGGGTGGTCAACCTCGCCCCCCGCCAGATCGGGCGCTTCTTCTCCGAGGTGCTCATCCTCGGGGCGCTCGACGACGACCGCGGCGTCGCCCTCCTCGCGCCCGACGCCGACGTCGCCCTCGGCAGCCGCATCGGCTGAGCTCCCACCGGCCGGGGTGGCCTGCTCGCGCCGTCTCACCCCCGTCCCCGTCCCCGTGCCCGTCCCCGCGCGGTCACCGTTCCCGTCGGCGACGGCCTCCGAGGCGCCGGCCGTCGTCCGCCGTCCGGCGGGCGCGGGACCGCAGCGCCCGCAGGAGGCCGGCGCTCGGACGGAAGGGGTCGGCCACCGCCCCCCGGCCGTCGAGCGACGCCGCCGCCCACAGCTCACCGCCGACCTCGGCCACGAGGACGCTCCCCCGGGGAACGAGCCCGTCGTCGAGGTCGGCCAGCCGGGCCAGGGCCACGCCGTCGTCGGGGTAGGCCCGGCGGATGGTCACCGGCAGCCCGTCGGGGATGGCCCGGAGCTCGACCTGGTCGCGGAGACGGGCGCGACGGAACACGCTCGGCTGATACTTTCCGTCTTTGCTGTACATTCTCTCTGCTCCAAGGTCGTACAATGAAGGCACCTAGGGACGATTTCAGAGCTGAGCACCGAGTCAATGTCACACAATCTCGATTTGTCCGGACTCGATCGGACGGCGCCGGTCTCGCTGACCCAGCAGCTCGTCGACCTCATCCGCGCCGGCGTCGACCGCGGCGACCTGGCCGCCGGCCAGCGGCTCGAGCCGACCCGGGCGCTGGCCGAGCGGGCCGGGGTCAACCACCTCACCGCGGTCCGCGCCTACCGGCGCCTGGCCGAGCTCGGGTATGTCACCGCCGCCGTCGGCCGGGGCACCTTCGTCCGCCAGGCGCCGCCCGGCCGCCGCCCGCTCGACCGCGGTGACTGGCAGGCGGCGGTCCTGCCCGCCCGCCGACCGTCCTACGCCAACGAGGTGCTCGGGCAGAGCTTCCGCATGCCCGGGGAGCCCGACATGATCTCCCTGGCCACCGGCTGGCCCGATCCCAGCCTCTACCCGGTGGCCGACCTGGCCCGCCTCATGGCCGAGGTCTTCGCCGAGGACGGCGAGCAGGCGCTGTCCTACCTCGACCCCGAGGGCCTCCCGGCCCTGCGCGAGCAGATCGCCGTCCGGGGCCGGGCCATGGGCTTCGCCACCGACGCCGAGGAGATCGTCGTCACCTCCGGGGCCCGCCAGGCGCTCGATCTCGTCACCCGGGTCCTCCTGCGCCCCGGCGACGTCGTCGCGGTGGAGGCGCCGACGTTCACCGGCACCCTCAGCTCGCTCCAGGCCACTGGGGCCAGGCTCATCGGCATCCCCGTCGATGACGACGGCCTCGACATCGATGCCCTCGAGCGGGTCCTGGCCCGCCACGAGATCAAGCTCTGCGTGCTCCAGTCGGCCTGCCAGAACCCCACCGGCCGCGATCTCTCGCCGACACGTGCCGCCCGGCTGATCGAGCTGGCGCGGGAGCGGTCGTTCTTCCTCCTCGACGACGGCGTCTACGCCAACGTCCGCTTCGAGGGCCCCGAGCGGCCCCGTCTGCGCTCGCTCGCCCCCAGCCACGTGATCTACGTCGACTCGGTGTCGAAGACCATGGGCGGCGGCCTGCGCCTCGGCTGGATCGCCGCCGACGGCCCGGTCCGCGGCCGGCTCGTCGATCTCAAGCTGGACAGCGACTTCCACTCCTCGAGCCCGATCCAGCACCTCGCCGCCCGCTTCCTGGCCAGCGGCGCCTACGAGTCGATGCTCGCGCGGACCATCCCCGTCTACCGCGATCGCCGGGACGCCCTCCTCGAGAGCATCGACCGCCGCCTGGCCGGCGAGGCCAGCTACTCCTTCCCCCTCGGCGGCCACCACGTCTGGGTCACCCTCGAGCGGCCCACCGACGAGCAGCTCCTCCTGCGCGAGGCCCTCCGCCGCGGCGTGGCCTTCACCCCCGGACAGGCCATGGTCCCCGAGGAGTCGGTCCGCGGCCAGCTGCGCCTGTCCTTCTCGCTGCTCGGCCCCGACGCTCTCGACGAGGGCGTGCGCCGGTTGACGGTGGCCCTGCGTCAGCTGCGTCGCGACGGCGGCGGCGCCCGGGCGGCGATGGCCATCTCCTGAGCGGCGCCCGGGATC
Organism: Solirubrobacteraceae bacterium; assembly: GCA_034664565.1. Lineage (GTDB taxonomy): Bacteria > Actinomycetota > Thermoleophilia > Solirubrobacterales > Solirubrobacteraceae > Palsa-513. The sequence goes on along the minus strand of JAXDHJ010000040.1, from coordinate 14,152 downwards.
GGCTTGACCGCGCCGGTCAACCCGGGTATGCCTCGGGGGTGACCCGCTTTGCCCGCTTCCCCGACCGGGTGGCCGCCGGGGTCGAGCTCGGCCGGGGGCTCGGTCACCTCGCCGGCCGCGGCGACGTGCTCGTGCTCGGCCTCCCCCGCGGCGGCGTCCCGGTGGCGGCCGAGGTGGCCCGGGCCCTCCGGGCCCCGCTCGACGTGTTCATGGTGCGGAAGATCGGCCTTCCCGGGCGGGTCGAGCTTGCGGTGGGGGCGCTGGCCTCCGGCGGGGTGCGGGTACTCAACGAACGGGTGATCCAGGCCGCCGGGATCGGTGTCGAGGAGCTCGAGGGGCTCGCCGCCCGGGCGGCGGAGAAGCTCGCCGAGCACGAGCGCCACTACCGCGGGGACCGGCCGGCCCCGGCGGTGGGCGGACGACTGGTCGTCGTCGTCGACGACGGGCTGGCCACCGGGGCGACCATGCGCGCCGCGGTCAGCGCCCTGCGCGAGCTCGGGGCCGGGCAGGTGGTCGCCGCCGTGCCGGTGGCGCCGACCGAGACATGCGCCCGCCTCTCGCCGCTGGTCGACGAGCTCGTCTGCCTGCACACGCCCGAGCCGTTCGTCGCCGTCGGCGCCTGGTACGAGGACTTCTCGCCGACCGCCGACGAGGAGGTCCAGCGGCTGCTGGCCACCGGCCCCCGGTAACCGCCCTCGACCGGGAGAGAGGACGGCCGCCGACGGCGCCCCGGAGATCGGGCGCCGGAGAGAAGGCGCCCGGGAGGGAGCGAGGGAGGGAGGGCGGGCGGGCGGTCGGGAGGGTTACGCCGGGGCGCCGCTGCGCCCGCAGACCGGGCAGGTCTCACCGGGGGCGAGCTCGCTGCCGGCGCAGTGGGGGCAGTCGTGCGACTGCTCGAGCACCCCGAGCAGCTCGGAGACGCCGCAGACCAGGAGTCGCTCCTCGTCGACCTCGACCCAGGCGCCGGCCGAGGCCGGAAAGACGACGTGGTCGCCCGGGCGGACCGGCATCTCGAGGCCGGCCGACGCCCACCAGTCGATGCCGGGGCCGACGGCGAGGACGATGCCGTGCTGCGGGGGCGGCTCGTTGGAGCCGGCCGGAACGACGAGTCCCGAACGGCGGAAGCGGTCGGGCTCGAGCTCCTTGATCACGACACGGTCGAAAAGCGGGCGAAGCTGACGTCTGAGCATTGACCCTCCAGGCTGCGGGACCAGCCGCGGATGATACGCCGGGCGAGAGGGGCTCCCGGCGGCGCCGGACGGGGACAGGCCCCCGGGCGGGCCTCACCGTGCGCCGGGGGACGTGGCCCGCCGCCCTCGGATCGCAGGCCCGGTGCTCTGAGGGCGCCGGTCAGGCCGGCGGCGCCGGCGTGACGATCACGCCTCGGTCGCCATACGGGATGCGCTTGCCCCGGGCCGCGCCGGCGAGCGTTCCGAGGAGCTTGGTGACCTTGGTCATGAAGCCGTACTTGGCGACGACCCGCTCGCGGATGGCGTCAAACTCGCTCCCGGTCACCAGTCGCGCCGTGGCGTCGACCACTTCCGCGCCGTCCTTGACCCGCCCGCGGCCATCGCAGGCGGTGACCGTCACTCGCGCGGTGTGGGCCAGCCGCTTGGCCTTGCCCGAGCCCGAGCTCGTCCAGAAGCCGATCGTCTCGTCGTCGAGCTTGACCACCCACACCGGCGTCGCCACCGGCGTCCCATCGCGTCGGAAGGTGGTGAGAAGGATGTACTTCTCGTCGCCGAGGGCCACCCGCAGATCGTAGCGGCCGGATGGCGTTCCCGAGCGCGCAGGCTGATCGGGACCGTGAGCTCGGTCCGAGCCGTCTCGCCGGAGCGCTCGGTCAATGACGGGCGCCGAACACCTCGGTGATCGGCGTTCCCGCCTCGCCGTGCTGGGTGAAGTGGGACGGCGGCCCCAGGACGGCGGCTATCCCGGTGTCACGGAAGGACCGGTTGAGGAGGTTCCCGCGATGCACGGACGACGCCATCCAGGCGGCGACCACGTAGGCCGGGGTGCTCAGCTGCGTGGGCTCCCACGCGAGGTTCTCCGAAGTGACGAAGCTCCGGCTGCCCCGTGTGTAGCCGGCGGCCTTGATCCGGCTGATCAGCGTGTCGCCGCCCGGTCCGATGTGGCTGTAGGTGACGGTCCGCGCCATGTCCCTGCTGTGGCGCAGGGCGGCGCTCGCCAGGTGGCTGTTCGACCGCAGCCGGCGCAACCCGGCGGCGACGCGGCGCTGGTTGACCAGGCAGAAGAGCGCCCGGTTGATCTGCGGCAGGTTGCTCGCCGCGGGGACGAGGTCGGCGTTCGCGCACGCGGCGGTGGCCACGGCCCGCCGGCCGCTCCCGGCCGCTGAGGCGAAAGCCTGCGCGCCGATCAGCGACAGCACCGTCGAGAGGGCGAGGAGCCCGAACCAATGGGAGAGTCGTAGCCGTGGCATCCCCGATCAGTATGGCCCCATCCGAGGCCGCCGGCGGCAAGGCGGGGCGCCGCCGGCGCTCACCCGGGGTTCAGGGGCGGGCGGGCGCGGCCGTGACCGCGCCGGACTCGCGAGTCGGCCCACCGAGCACGATGGGCTCCCGGGTGCGTCGACAGCGATGAATTCCCGCGGGGCCGACGGTCTACAGGGCACGGCGATCCGGACACCGCCGGCCGCGCCCGTACACGAGCAAGGAGCTACATGGAGCACGTGATCTCAGCTGACGGAACCAGGATCGCCTTCGACCGGCTGGGCAAGGGCCCCCCGCTCATCCTCGTCGGCGGCGCCACCTGCGACCGGTCGATAACCCGGCCGACCGCCGAGGCCCTCGCCCCGAGCTTCACGGTGCTCAACTTCGACCGTCGCGGCCGCGGGCAGAGCGGCGACACGCCGCCCTTCGCGCTCGAGCGGGAGATCGAGGACATCGGCGCGCTGATCGAGGCGGCCGGCGGCACCGCGGCCGTCTACGGGCACTCCTCCGGCGCCGCCCTGGTTCTCCACGCGGCGGCGCACGGGCTGGCGATCACGGCGGTGATCCTCCACGACGCCCCCTACCGCCCCGACGACGCGGGCTGGCAGAGCGCGGCCCGCGAGTACGGCCGGCAGTTGCGAGCGCTGCTCGCCGACGATCGGCGCGGCGAGGCGCTCGACCTCTTCATGGCCCTCACCGGTATGCCCCAAGCGCTCATCGAGGCCAGGCGCCACAGTCCCGGCCGCGCGAGCCAGGAGGCGCTTGCCCCGACGCTCGCCTACGACTCGGCGGCGATGGGCGACATCGAACGCGGCGCCGCGATTCCGACCGAGCTGCTCGAGCAGGTCAAGGCCCCGGTGCTCACCATCTCGGGAGGCATGAGCCCGCCGTTCATGATCGACACCGCCATCCGCCTCGCCGACGGGGCTCCCGACGGGCGCCACCACCTGCTGGAAGGCCAGGGCCACGCGACCGACCCCGAGATCCTCGTCCCGGTCATCGTCGAGTTCGCCGCCAGGCCGCCCGCCCCAGCCGTCCGGGGCAACGACTGATGGCGCCGGCCGACCCGGGGACCGCGCCGCCGGGGTTGCGCCACAGCGAGGGGAACACGCTCGCCCTGGGCCCGGCGGTGACCGACTAGACGCCGGTTTGCATCGTGTAGTGCAGGCGCATGAACCGGCGTCCCCAGATGTGGAAGTCGTGGTCGGCGCGGAGCGTCGCCGCCGGGTCGACGTAGTCTCACCCGAGATCCGGTTGCGCCGAACCCACGCGGTGTAACGCACCTGGCCGGTGACTCGGTCCTCGAGGGCCAACACCGAGCTCGTCATGTCCGCGCTCGTCGACCGCGCCGACAGCGGCACGTTGAGCTGACCGAGGCGCTTGCTGAAACAGGGCCGCGAGCGCCCAGCCGAAGACACGGAACGACCTGCTCCACTCTGCCGCGACCGAGAGCCGGTACTCCGACGTGCGCTCGTAGAAGCGGCGGACAGCCGGGTCGACGGCGCCCGGGTCCAGGCCATCGCTGCCCAGCGCGTCAAAGCTCGCCATCAGCCCTCGCGGGCCGCCGGGATCGCCGGACCATCGCAGTCGTCATCATGTCGCGCGAGGAGCCTCGGCGGCGCCGGTCCCGGCGGTGGTGATGCTCTCGTCGGCCGCCGCCGTGCCCTGGAGGTGTATCGCCGTGACCCGAACGCGTGCGCTCAGCAGAGTCACCATGGTCCTCGTGGCCGCCATCGCTCTTGGCTCTTCGACCCCAGCGGGTGCCGCTCTTCCCCCGATCAAGCACGTGTTCGTCGTCGTGCTCGAGAACGAATCGGTCCTCACCACCTTCGGACCCGGCTCGCCGGCGCCGTTCTTGGCCACCGACCTCGTCAAGCAGGGGGCGTTCGTGCCCAACTACACCGGCATCGGGCACGCCTCGCTCGACAACTACCTGGCGATGATCTCCGGCCAGGCGCCCAACCCGGCGACCCAGCAGGACTGTCCGACGTTCACCGACTTCACGCCGGGGACGCCCGCCGCCGACGGTCAGGTCGTCGGCTCCGGCTGCGTCTACCCGGCGAGCGTGCCGACGCTGCCCGACCAGCTCACCGCCGCCGGCCTCTCCTGGCGGGGCTACATGGACGGCATGGGCGCCGACCCGACTCGCGAGCCCGCGACCTGCGCCCATCCCGCCCTCGGTGCGCCGGACCTCACCGAGGTGGCCACTGCCGCTGACCAGTACGCCACCCGCCACGACCCGTTCGTCTACTTCCACTCGATCATCGACAACCAGGCCGGGTGCGATGCCCACGTCGTCCCGCTCGGCAACCTGGCCGGCGACCTGGGTGGCGCGGCGACCACGCCCAACTTCACCTTCATCACTCCGAACCTCTGCAACGACGGCCACGACGCGAACTGTGCCAACGGGGGACCGGGCGGCCTGCCGGCGGCGAACGCCTTCCTGAAGGCGGTGGTGCCCGCGATCGAGGCCTCCCCCGCCTACCGCCAGGATGGGCTGATCGCCGTGATCTTCGACGAAGGCGTGAGCGACTCGACGGCATGCTGCGGCGAGCTCCCGGGACCGAACACGCTGATGCCCGGGGGCGGTGGTCCCGGGGGAGGGGTGACCGGAGCCGTGCTGCTCTCGCCGTTCATCGTCCCGGGCACGGTGACGCAGACTCCCTACAACCACTACAGCCTCCTGCGCAGCATCGAGGATCTGTTCGGACTTCCCCACCTCGGCTTCGCCGGCCAGGCCGGTCTCACCCCGTTCGGGTCGGACCTGTTCGCCGCCGCCGGGACGCCGACCCCTGCTCCCACCCCGACGCCCACCCCGACCCCGGCCCCGCCGAGCGCACCGGTGGTCTGCCGGGCGGCCCACTCCGGCCGGGTGGTGGGGGCCACCGAGGTTCGCCGGCATCGCTCGTCGGCCACGTTGACCTTCACCCCTCGACGCGACGCCCAGCTGACCTACCAGGTGCACCCGGCGCACCGCCCGCTGCGATCGGCAGGGCATCGCCGGCTGCGTGCCTGCCGGCCCTTCTCGCTGGCGCTGCCCAAGGGCCACGGAAGCGTGAGGCTCAGCCTCCGCGCGGGCCGCAGCCGGGAGGCGCGATCCGTGCGCTACTGAGCCCGTCGAGGGCCTGGACGAGCACCGACTGGCAAGTGGCCGCCCGGCCCCGTAGCCTGGCGGTGTGGAGCAGCCGCGCAACCCGTTGACCCTGCTCATCATCGGCGCCGTCCTCGGCGGCATCCTCGGGGCGGTGGTGGGAATCGCCATCGGCAGTACCGCCGGGCGCTCGTCGGGGGGCGCCGGCCGGGTCCAGACGGTGGTCAGCACCCAGACCATCCGCCTCGGGAGCCTGGCCCCGCTGGTCACCACCGACACCCCGACCAGCGACGCGAGCACCACCGCGGCCACGACCACCGACACCACGACCACCGATACGACGACGACGGCGCTGACCGGCACGACGCCGGCCACCACCGATACGACGACCACCCCCACGACGACCACCGCCACGACGACCACCGACACCACGGCGGCCCCACCGGCCCCCAACGACGTCCCGCCCCCTGATCGCTACAACCCGCCGGGCGGCTTCTGCAGCACACACGTCTGCGGCCCCGGCTTCAGCCGCGGGACCGGCTACGCCGTGGAGTGCGCCGACGGGGTGTGGAGGAAGAACGGAGGAACGCCGAGCGCCTGCCGCAGCGACGGCGGCCTCGCCTGACCCCGGGAGTGCCGGATCGCCCCGCCCCGGGCCGGGCGGCACGGGCAGGCGGAATCGATCCAATACCGTGGCGGCGTGGCCGTCATCCGACCGTTCGAGCCCGACGACCTCGATCGCGTCGACGAGATCCATGCCGCCGCCTTCGACCTGCGCACGGCATTGGGATCGCCGTTCTTCCGGGGGCGGGTCGAGCACGCGGTGGGCACCGACCCGAAAGGGGCCTTCGTGGCGGTCGGGCTCAGGAACCGGGTTCACGGCGTCGCCGTGGCCACCCGGCGCGAGGGTCTCTGGGGCCTCACCCTCCTGGCCGTCGACCCGGCCGCCCAGGAACGCGGACTCGGCGGTCTCCTGCTCGCCCGGGCCCTGGCCTACGCCGAGGCCGGAGACGCTCGCATGGTGCTCGCCTCGACCGATCCCCGAGCCCAGCACCTCTACGCCCGGGCCGGGTTCCTCCCGCGGCCGACGGTCGCCGCCCGGGGCGTGGTCGACCACCGGCGCCTGCGCACCAGCCGCCGGGTGCGCGAGGGCGACGAGCGCGACATCGGGCTGTGCGAGGCGGTCGACCGCCGGGTGCGTGGATCGGCCCGGGGCTCCGACCTGGCCTTCCTCATGCGCGCCGGCGCGCGCCTGTGGGTGGTGGAGACGGCCGATGGCCAGGGCTACGCCCTGGGACAGGCGGAGCGGCTGACCACCCTGTGCGCGACCGACGCCGCCACCGCGGCCGAGCTCCTGGCCGGGGTGCTGGCCCGGGCGGGTCCGGGTGACTTCGAGGTGGCCTGGCTGACCGAGGGGCAGCGCTGGGCCTACCCGGTGCTCTTCGCCGCCGGTCTCGACGTCCAGCCCTGGGGGCCGATCTGGGTCGACGGCGGGGTCGGCGCCCTCGTCCCCTACGTGCCGAGCGGGTCGCTCCTCTGATGCCGGGGGCGAGCGTGGCCACGGTGGGGGTCTACGGCTTCTCGGCCGAGACGTTTCTTGCCGCTCTGCGCCGGGACGACATCGGCCTGATCATCGACGTGCGCCAGCGCCGGGGGGTCCGCGGCGGCCAGTACGCCTGGGCCAACGCCGGCCGCCTGACCGCGGCCCTGGCCGCCGCCGGAATCGCCTACCGCCATCACCGGGAGCTCGCTCCGACCACCGAGCTGCGCCAGCTCCAGTACCGCGAGGACGCCCGCCAGGGGGTGGGCAAGCGCTCGCGGGTGGAGCTGGCGGCGGCCTACCGCGAGCGCTACCTTCGGGAGATCCTCGATCCGGTCGACCTCGGCCTGCTGGTGGCCGAGTTGCCGAGCGCGGCGACCGGGGCCCTCCTCTGCGTCGAGCGTGATCCCCAGGCCTGCCACCGGTCGTTGATCGCCGACCGCCTGGCCGCCGAGCACGGGCTCGCGGTGCGCCACATCACCCCGTGACGGCGCCCCGCCGGCCGCCGGCGCCGATCAGGCCAGGTCGCGGTCGAGCGTCGCCTCGAGCCTGGGGTCCCGGCCGTCGCCGGCATGGGTGCGCTCGATCCGCAGGTGGGCGCGGCGGCCGTCGAGGCACAGGACGGCCAGCTGATTGTCGAAGGTCGGCGCCTGAGCCAGGCGCCAGGTGGCCTGCGGATCGGCCACGCCGGCGGCCCGGGCCATGAGGCGGACCACCCGGCCGAGCGTCCTCGAGCGGCGCCAGGCCGTCAACAGGCGGCGCTCACGGCGGCTGAGCGGGTTGCGGAACGGCGAGCAGACCACCTGGTAGACCTTGCTGCGCACGCCGGCGGCGGCGGGAAAGGACGCCTCGTGCAGGTACCCCTGGTGGACGTCGCCGCCGAGATAGAGGATCGACGCCGGTGGCGGCCCGAGCCCCCCGGCACCGACCGCGCGGGTCAGGGCGAGGAGGCGGCGGAAGGAGTCCTGGAAGGCGGCCCAGTGCTCGAGGTCGACGGCCTGGCGGATCGATTCGCCGATCCGGGCGGCGGCCCCGCCCCACGCCCCGGCGCAGATCGCCTCGTTCCAGGCCTCGATGTAGTGGAAGGTCGGGGCGAGGAGGACGGGCAGGGTGTTGGCCAGGATGAGATGGTCGAAGTCGCCGGTGGACTGCTCGCACACCCAGCGCCATTCGGGCTCGTCGAACATCTGGCGGCGACCCTCGTCGAGGATCCGGCCCTCGCGGCCGTCGAGGACTATGAGCCGGCTGCCGGCCAGGTCGCGGGCGAAGCTCCACAGTCCGCCTCCGCCGGAGCAGTCGGCCTCGAGGGCGAACTCCCGCAGGAGCGGGCCGGCGTCGGCGGCCTCGCGCACCCGGCGCAGGAGCGGATCCCGGTCGAGCTCCTCCGGCGCGAGGTTGCCCAGGTGCTGGTAGATCCAGTAGGTCGCCAGGGCGCCGGAGATCCGGTCGGCCCACCACGGCTCGTGCGCCATCTTGGCCACCCAGGCGGCCGAGGTGTTCCAATCGTCGTGGACGTCGTGGTCGTCGAAGATCATCGCCGTCGGCAGGGTCGAGAGCAGCCAGCGCAGGGTGGGATCAGACCAGGCCTCGCGGTAGAGGCAGGCGTACTCCTCGAAGTCGGCCACCTCGAGCCCCGGCTCCACCTCGACGTCCCGGCGGGCGCGGATGAAGTCGGCGGTCTCGGGGGACACCTCGTCGGCGTAGACCTGGTCGCCGAGGAGGAGGAGCAGGTGGGGCCTGCGGGCGGGGTCCTGGGCGCGCATGCGCAGGGCGAGGGCGTAGAGGGCGTCGATGCCGGTCCCGAGCTCGTGATCGTCGGGGCTCTCGGTGTACGGGGGGCGATGGGGACGGGTCACCCGGCAGGAGCCGAAGATGAGCTCGAGCGGGCCGGCGGTGGGAAGGGTGCGGATCAGCGACGGCGGCCAGTCCCCGCCGGGCGCCGGCCAGCAGCGGACGCCGTCGAGGCGCACCTCGTACTCGGTGGTGGAGTCCGGGGCGAGGCCGGTGATGGCCACGATGGCGTAATGGCGGCCGTTGACGTGGAAGGTCTCGCTCTGGTGGCCGAGGACGTCGACCTGGCACCGACCGTCGGCCTCGAGCCAGACGGTGGCGGCCGTTTCGCTGACGTAGCGCAGCATGGGGCCGAGCACGAGTTCCGCCATCGCCGGCCAGCATAGGGCCGGCGCCGCCCGAGCGGCCAGCGGCGTCCCACCCCGCGGGCCGCGGCCGGCACCGGGCACCGCCGGACGTGCCTGGCCGCCCCCCGCCGGCAATGTCCCGGCGGGCGAAGGGCCGATCGCCAAGGGGGCCGGATCCGAGGTCAGACGAGGCGGGGAGGGACCGGCCCGGCGCCGAGGTGTTCGTCGAGGGCCCGGGTCTTCTCGGTGTCCTCGTAGACCTCGTATTCCCGCAGGAGCCCCCGGCCGAGGCGGCCCCAGATCACGTAGCGGTTCTCGTAGACGGTGGCGCCGGTGGGCGAGTTGAGGTGGACGCGGCCGCGGACGCAGAGCGTCATGTCCCAGGGTGGGCCCTTGACCACGATCTCGTCGGCGCAGATCTGCAGGCCGGCATCGACGAAGCGCTGGAGCCAGAGCGCGAGGGCCTTCTTGCCCTGGAGTTCGGTCGCCCAAGAGCTCTCGCCGGGAAAGCGGAACCTGACGTCCCTGGCGTCGAGCCGGAGTGCCGGCCGGCAGTCGCCGGCGTTGAGCCGCGTGAGATTGTGGGTGAGGACCTTCTTGATCAACCAGGAAAGCAGCGCGCCTCCAACCGATGGATCGCTCTCACCGAGCCGGTCGAGGTGACCGGCCGTCGACGGGCTCACCGCGGCCGGATCGCAGCACCTCGAGGGCGTGGCCTGCCGGCAGCGGCCGGGCGAAGAGGTAGCCCTGGGCCTGATCGCAGCCGAGCTCTCGGAGCCGGTCGAGCTGGTCCTCGGTCTCCACGCCCTCGGCGATCGATCGCAGGCGGAGGTTGGCAGCGAGGTCGACGACGGCGGCGACGATGCGCTCGTCCTCATCGTTGCGGCCGAGACCCTGGACGAAGGACCGGTCGATCTTGACGAAGGTCAGCGGCAACCGGCGCAGGTGGGTCAGCGAGGCATACCCGGTGCCGAAGTCGTCGAGGCCGATCTGCACCCCGAGGCTCCGGATCCGCGCCAGCTGGGCGATGAGGCCGGGATGGAGATCGATGATCGCCGTCTCGGTCATCTCGAGGTGGAGCGAGCCTGGGGTGAGGCCGGTCTGCTCGAGGGTCCGCGCTACCAGCGACATGAGATCGCCGGCGTCGAACTGGCGGGACGAGAGGTTCACGGCGACCGTCAACCGGTGGCCGGGCGGGGCGGGCGGCGGCTGCCAGCCGCGCGCCTCGCGGCAGGCGAGGTCGAGCACCTGGGCGCCGAGCCGCACGACCAGGCCGCTGTCCTCGGCCACGGGGATGAATTCGGCCGGCGGCGTGATCGACCCATCAGGGGCGGCGAGCCGGGCAAGCGCCTCGAAGCCGGCGACCCGGCCGGTGGGGATGTCGACGACGGGTTGGTAGTAGACGATGACCCGGTGGTCGTCGAGGGCCGACTCCAGCATCAGCCGGGCCGAGGATTGGCGCTTGGCTCGCCGGGCGAGGACGGCATCGAACACCGCGGCGCGGCCTCCACCGAGGGCCTTGGCCTGGTACATGCAGTTATCGGCTTCCTCGAGCAGGGTCTCCGCGGTTCCCCGTCCGCCGTGGGAGACGGCGACGCCGACGCTCGCCGAGATTCGCTCAGGGCTCTCGCCGGAGTGGGGGCTCCCGGTCAGGGCGTCGACGAGCCGGGCGCCGATCTCGACGGCGTGCGGCTGGCTGGTGACCTCGGGGGCGAGGACGACGAACTCGTCGCCGCCGATCCGGGCGACGGTGTCGATCGGTCGCAGCGCGGCGACCAGCCTCTCCCCGGCCCGTCGCAGGACGGCGTCTCCGGCGGCGTGACCGTGGGTGTCGTTGACCTGCTTGAAGCGGTCGAGGTCGACGAAGAGGACGGCGGTGCATCGACCCGAGAGCTTGGCGTGGGCCAGGGCTTGGTCGATGCGATCGACGAGCAGGCCCCGGTTGGGCAGCCCGGTCAGCGCGTCATGGGTGGCCAGCCGGGTGAGGGCGGCCTGAGCGCCCTGGAGGTCGGTCATGCGCTCGGCCTGGACCTCGCCGAGGCGGGCGATCTCCCGGTCCTTGGCCTTGTGGACGCTGAGGTCGGTGAAGGTCAGGCAGGTGAGGGCGTCGCCGTCCACCACCAGCGGTGAGCTTCCGACCTGGACGGGGACGGCGCGGCCGTTGGCGGCGCGGAGCTCGAACTCCAGGGTGGCGCCGAGCCCGTCCCGGCCTCTGAGGTCCTCGGGATCGATGGGAGCGCCACCGAGGACGAAGGTGGCCAGCGGCGAGCCGACGATGGCCTCCCGGGGGCAGGCGAGCAGCTCGGAGAGTTGCCGGTTGGCGTAGAGGATGAGGCCGTCGGCCGAGAGGGTCGCCGCCCCGTCGCGCATGTTCTCGACGAACATCCGGTAGGGCCGGTCGGCGGTCGACAGGGTGAAGACGTGGCGTCGGGCGTCGCCGTCGGCGACGACGAAGGCATCGACCTCGCCGGCGCCGATCGCTCGCAGCGTGTCCTCGGCCTCGGCCAGTCGGGCCAGGGCGTCCGGTCCGGCTGGGCCGGGGTGGCGGCGGACCCGGGCGGCCTCGGTCCTCAGCGTGGGCAGCGGCCGGGGGGTCACGGCTGCTAGCCGCCGTGGGCCGGTGCGGCCCGGGTCGGCGGGAGCTGGAGGGCGAGGAGCACCTTCTCGGCATTGGACAGATCGCCGGTGATCCGTCGGGTGGGAAGGGGGCGATTCCTGACCAGGGTGGGCACGGCCAGCACCCCGCTGGTGGCGGCGGCCCTGCGGTCGTCGTGGACGTCGACGACCGAGAGTTGGTAGTCGCCGCTGAGGTGGCGGTGACACACCGCGGTGGCGTCGGCGATGGCGCGGGAGGAGCGCTCGGAGGCTCCGCTGACGAACAGGGTCAGGTGGTAGCGGGTCATCGCGGCGAGGCCGGCGCCAGGCGCAGGCCGACGAGCACGCGCTCGGTGTTGGAGAGGTCGCCGATGATCTTGCGCAGCGGTGGGGGAAGGCGACGGACGAGGGTGGGGATGGCGAGGATCTCGTCGCTGCGGGCCAGCGCCGGGTGCTCGACGAGGTCGATGATCTCGATCTCGTAGCGGCCGGCCAGGTGCTCCTCGCACAGCGACCTGAGGTTCGCCAGGGCGTGCAGCGATCGGGGGGATTGACCGGCGATGTAGAGGCGCAGGTACCACGTATCCCCGCCTTCGACCGGGGCCGCGTCTGTGCTGCTGAGCGCGGTCATCGGGAGACCTCGACCACGGCGGGGGGGAGGCCGCCGTCCGGCTCGGCGGGGTCGGCCTGGCGCAGACGGCCCTGCTCGGCGCGCTGGCCGGCCCGATCCTCGGCACCGGTCGAGCCATGGCTCAACAGGAGGGCGACGGCGTCGGCTTCGTCCTCGAATTCCCGCCAGAGGACCGCGGTCTGGGCCAGAACCGATTCGCGCCGCCGCTCGAGGCTGACCCGCCGCTGCTCGAGGTCCTCCCGGCGGGCCGCGCTCTCGGTGGCCTCCTGGGCCTCCTGGGCCTGGCGAGCCGACCCGGTGAGCACGCCCTGGGGTCCGAGGTAGACGTCGGCCAACTCGATGCCGTTACCGGTGAGGAGGAACTCGCGGATCTGGTTGGAGTGGGCCGTACCCCGGCACTTGAGCACGTAGAGGAGTCGGTTGAGCTCCCCGTTGCCCTCCACGGTCTTGACCAGCAGCCAGGTGTCGACGAGCGAGGCGATCTGCTGGTCGGTCGGGGTGGGGTCGGCGTCGGAGTTCAGGCTGGTGAACAGGGCGGTCACCCCGCGGGCCTTGAGGAAGTCGACCTGCCGGGTGAGCATCGCCGCGACGTCGGCGCCGGTCCCGATGCGCAGGAGATCGGAGATCGGGTCGATGACCACCACCGCGGGGTCGTACTCACCGACCAGCTTCTGCATCCGGAAGAGATGGGCCTCGAGGCCGAGGACGCTCGGCCGGAAGCACTCGAAGCGCAGGAGTCCGGCCTTGACCCATTGCTCGAGATCGATGCCGACCGAGTGCATGTTGCGGATGACCTCGGCGTGTGACTCCTCGAAGGCGAAGTACAGAGCCCGGGCGCCGCGGCGGCAGGCGGCGTCACAGAATTGCGCGGCCAGGGTCGACTTGCCGGTCCCGGCGGTGCCGTTGACGAGCACCGTGCTCCCCCGGTAGTAGCCGCCGTCGCCGAGCATGGCGTCGAGGCGGGCCACGCCGGTGGAGATCCGCTCGGTCGAGACGCTGTTGCCGAGGCCGGGCGAGGTGATCGGTACCACCGAGACCCCGGACTCACCGATGAGGAACGGGTACTCGTTGGTGCCGTGGAGGGAGCCTCGGTACTTGAGGATGCGCAGGCGACGGGTCGAGGTCTGCTCGGTCACCCGGTGGTCGAGGACGATGACGCAGTCCGAGACGTACTCCTCGATCCCGTGGCGGGTGAGCGTCCCGTCGCCGCGCTCGGCGGTGATGACGGCCGTGTCGTCGCGCTGCTTGAGCCAGCTGAACAACCGGTGCAGCTCGCCGCGCAGGATGTCGGTGTTCTTGAATGCGCCGAAGAGCGTCTCGACCGTGTCGAGGACGACGCGCTTGGCCCCGATGGTGTCGATCGCCGCCCCGAGTCGCAGGAACAGCCCCTCGAGGTCCCAGTCCCCGGTGTCCTCGATATCCGCGCCCACAGCTTCGACGTGGTCGATGACGAGCAGCCCGTCGGCCTGCAACCGCGCGAGGTCGAACCCCAGCGACGCGACGTTCGCGACGAGATCGTCCGCGGACTCCTCGAACGCGACGAACACCCCCGGCTCGCCGAACTCCGTGATCCCGCGCACGAGGAACTCCATCGCCAGCAGCGTCTTGCCGCACCCCGCAGGGCCGCACACCAACGTCGGACGCGCCCGCGGCAGCCCGCCGCCGGTCACCTCATCTAAGCCGCTGATGCCCGTAGGCGTCTTCGGC
>JAXDHJ010000039.1:0-9145 GCA_034664565.1 Solirubrobacteraceae bacterium | reverse complement strand
CGGCCCGGATCGCCTCCTCGGTCCCCACCATCAACAGCTGGCTCCGCGCCCTGGTGGCCGCCGTGTAGAGGAGCTCCCGGGTGAGGATGCGCGAGCTCGGCGCCGGCAGGAGCACGGCGGCGGTGTCGAACTGCGAGCCCTGGCTCTTGTGGATGGTCATGGCGTAGACGGTGTCGAGCGCTCCCAACCGGGTCGGGCTGAAGGTGAGCACCTCGCCCTGGCGCTCGAAGGCCGCGGTCACCCGGTCGGGGCCGAGGCGCACGACGACCCCGGTGTCGCCGTTGTAGAGGCGCAGCTCGTAGTCGTTCTCGGTGACCAGCAGCGGCCGCCCGACGTACCAGCGGCCGGCGGCGTCGAACCCGTCGATCTCAGCGGTCAGCCACGACTCGATCCGCCCCGTCCAGGTGGCCACCCCCGGGGCTCCGTGCCGGTGGGCGCAGAGGATTCGAAACGACCCGAGCGCGGCGATCGAATCCCGTGCCGCCCCGGCCCGCGCCGCCTCGACCACCGCTCTCGCCGCCGCCACCGCCCGCCGGCGCACCGGCTCGAGGGCCCCCTCGCTGGCCGGATCGGCCGCGTCCACCGCGATCCACCTCACCCCCTCCGGACCGTCCTCCAGCACCTCGATCGCCGCGTCGGCGTCCCCCCGCCGGATCGCCTCGCCCAGGCGGGCGATCCCGCCCCCGAAGCGGTGGATCCGCTCGAGCACGACGATGCCGTCCCCGATCGCCGCCCCCGGCCCCGGGTCTACGGCGTCGACCGGGTGGCCGGTTGCCTCGGCCAGGCGCGCCCGCGCCGGACCGCCCAGGCGCGGGCTCCCGCTCGCCGGCCCGACGATGTCGCCGAGCACCGCCCCCGCCTCGATCGACGCCAGCTGGCCCGGGTCGCCGACGAGGATGAGCCGGGCGTCGGGCCGGACGGCCTCGACCAGCCTGGCCATCATCGACAGCGAGACCATCGAGGTCTCGTCGACGATCACCACGTCGTGGGGCAACCGCTCACCCCGGTGGTGGCGGAAGCGGCTCTGGCTGGCGTCCTGGCGGCGGCCGAGGAGGCGATGGAGGGTGGAGGCCCGCAGGCCCAGGAGCTCCCCCCGGACCGCCTCGTCCACCGCCAGCGTCCGCGCCTCCTCGTGCACCGCCTCCTCGAGCCGCGCCGCCGCCTTGCCGGTCGGCGCCGCCAGGGCCACCAGCGGCGGAGCGGCCCCGGCGGCGGCCGCCTGCTCGGCGATGAGGGCGACGATCCTGGCCACCGTCGTCGTCTTCCCCGTGCCCGGCCCCCCGGCGACGATGGCCAGGCGGCGCAGCACCGCCGTGGCCGCCGCCTGGCATTGGCGGCCCTCGGTGGCCCCGACGAACATCCGCTCCAGGCCGTCGCGCAGGACCTCCATCCGCACCCCGTCCGGCGCCGGTGTCGCCCCCAGCGCCCCCAGGTCATCCGCCACCTGGCGCTCCTCCCGCCAGTAGCGGTCGAGGTAGAGCCAGCTGCCGAGGAGCCGCAGCGGCCGGCTCGCCGCCCCCTCGCCCTCGGGCCCGTCGCCGCCCGGTTCCCCGCCTGGCTCCCGGCCCCCGGCCGGCCCCCGGTCCCCGCCGCCGCCGCCCGCCCCCTCCCCGACGCCGACCAGCCCGCTCGCCGCCACCCGCCGGCGCCACTCCCCGGCCGCCGGCCACGGCAGCAGCGAGAGGTCGACCGCCTCCTCCTCGGACTCGACGGTCGCCGTCTCGGCGACCCCGGCCAGGTCGACGAGGACGTGGCCGAGGCGGGGAGCCCGGACGGCCAGCGCCGCCGCCAGCACCACCGCCTCGTCCGTCTCCCCGGCGAGCCTGGCCAGCCGGGCCGCCACGTGGACGTCGGCCGCACCGAGGACCCCGGCCTGGTTGAACACCGCCAGCAGCCCCGGGGCCCGCGCCACCCGGCGCACGTCGAAGGGGTCCGCCTCGGTCCCCGGCACCCTCACCCCGGCACCCGCTCCCCGTCGAGCGCGTCGCTCAGCGCCTCCACCAGCGCCCCGGACGGCCGCCAGGCGAAGACCCCGCACGGCGCCCCGGCGACCGTCGGCGTGGCCGGGCCGCTCATGCCCCGCAGGAACAGGTAGAGCACCCCGGCCAGGTTGCGCTCCGCCCGGTAGCCGGGCAGCCGCCAGCGCAGGTAGCGGTGGAGGGCCGCCGTGTAGAGCACGGCCTGGAGGCCGTAGTGGGCCCGGACCATCTCCCGGGCCAGGGCGGCCGGGCGGTGGTGCCATGCCGTCAGCTCCTCCCCGGCCCCGGCCAGCCAGTTCGTCTTGTAGTCGACCACCGCGAAGCGGGGCGCTCCCCCCGGGCCGGGGAGCCTGACCACCAGGTCGAGGCTGCCGGTCAGATAGCCGCGCACGCTCTGGCGCAGCCTCGGATCCCCGAGTCGCGCCGGGTAGCCGGCCAGGGGGTCGCCTGGCGGCAGGTGCTCGCGCAGGACGGCGGCGATCGCCGCCAGGGTCAGCCTGCCGCTCGGGGCGTCTCCCCCGGCCAGGGGGAGCTCGAAGTCGAGCTCGTCGAGGCGATCGGCTCGCCCCACGTCGCACAGGCGCGCGCCGCCGGCCACCGGCCCGAGCGGCGTCGCGATCGCCGCCGCCAGCCCCGCCGCCACCATCCCCGGGTCCCCGATCTCCACCCGGCGCCGGGCCCCGATGGCGGCGATCTGCCCGCGCAGCTCCTCGGCGAGGTCGGCCGCCGCGAAGTCGCTGGCCTCGAGCACCCGGTGCACCAGCGTCCCCACCCGCACCCCGACCGCCATCTCCCCGAGCAGCGACGGCGTCCCCATCCCCGCCTCGCCGCCCGCCCCCGTCTTGCCGCCCGCCCCGGTCTTGCCGCCGGCCCCGGTCTCGCCGCCCGCCCCCGTCTTGCCGCCGGCCCCGGCCTCGCCGCCGGCCTCGCGCTCGTCGACCACCACCGTCTCCTCGGGCTCGCTGGCCACCCGGGCCTCGAAGGTGCCGGCGGTGATGTCGCTGTAGGACGTCCGCCGCCAGCGGAGGTCGAGGCCGCGGTCGAACACGGCGGCGGCGAGGGCCACCGCCCGGGGCAGGGTCGGCGACCACCGGACCGGGAGCCCGAGGACCGAGCGCTCGACGCCGATACGTCCGGGCGCCCGGGCGGCCAGGGCCTCGAAGCGGGCCACCGCCTCGGCGTCCGCCGGGGTCGACTCGCCCCACGAGGCGACGTTGCCGTCCTCGTCGCGGGCGAAGACGAGCCGGCCGAGGGGGGAGTGGCGGCTGTCCCAGGAGCCGGCCCACCAGAGCACCGCCTGGTGCTGGGCCCGGGTCAGGGCGACGTAGGCGAGGCGGAGGTCCTCGCCGCGCTGCTCGACGACGCTCTGGGTCCGGTGGCGGGCGAAGTCGGCCCCGGCCAGGCTCACGTCGATGGTCAGGGCGTCGGCGGCCGCCGGGTCGTGGAAGTAGACGGGCTGGGGGTCGCGGGAGCCGAAGCCGAGCTCCCAGAGGAAGGGGAGGTAGACGATGGGGAACTCGAGGCCCTTGCTGCGGTGAATGGTCAGCACCTGGACCGCCTCGGCGTCGGACTCGAGGCGGCGGCTGCGCTCCTCGTCGCCGGTGTCGGTCTCCGCCTCGGCGATCCGCCGGCGCAGCCAGGCGGTGAGGGCGGTCGTCCCCAGCTGCTCGGTGGCCGCCGCGGCGTGGAGGAGCTGGCCGACGTGGCGCAGGTCGGTCAGCCGGCGCTCGCCCCCGGCGCGGGCGAGGATGCGCTCGGGCAGGCGCTCGCCGACGCCGATCGTCTCGGTCAGCGAGGCGACCCCGCCGGCCCGCAGGACCCGGGCCCAGTCGTGCAGGCGGCGGTGGACCGCCTCCCAGGCCTCGTCGCCGGCCCCGGCCACCTGCTCGGTGCTCCAGCCGAGGAAGCAGGTGAGGGCGGCGGCGCGGGCGCGGCTGCTCAGCGACGGACGCTCGATGGCCTCGAGCAGGCGCAGCCAGTCGCGGGCGGTCGGGGTGGCGAACACGCTCCCGGCGCCGTTGATCACCGCCGGGATCCCGGCGTCGTCGAGGGCGTCGCGAATGAGGGCGGCGTGGCGGTTGGTGCGCACGAGGACCGCCGCGTGGCCGGGCGCCACCCGGGCCGGGGCCAGCGGAGTCCCGTCCTTGGCCCGGCGCTCGATCTCGGCGCCGCTGGCCAGGAGGGCGACGAGGTCGGCGGCGAGATCGCGGGCGATGTGCTCGCGGGCGCCCCGCAGCTGGGCGAAGCCCTTGGGGGTGGTGGTCACCGTGGGGTCCTCGCGATGGACCACCCGGATGCGCAGCGGCGCCGACCGCGGGGCGCCCGAGAGGCGCGGCGCCTGGTTGGCCTCGGCGGCCCGGACCCGGCGGTAGAGGATGCCGGGATGGCCGAGCCGGGTCCCGCCGAACATGGCGTCGTAGGCGTCGATCAGCCCCTGGTCGCTGCGCCAGTTGACCTCGAGGGTGGCCCGGCGCTCGGCGGCCCGGGCGGCGGCCAGGTAGGCGTAGACGTCGGCGCCGCGGAAGGCGTAGATCGCCTGCTTGGGGTCGCCGATGAGCACGAGGGCGCCGGACCCGTCGCCGAAGGCCCGGCGGACGATGTCCCACTGGATCGGGTCGGTGTCCTGGAACTCGTCGACGAGGACGACGGTGTAGCGGGCGCGCAGCCGGGCGGCGGCCGTCCCGTCCCCGCCGAGGGCGTCGTCGAGGCGGGTGAGGAGGTCGTCGTAGGTCATCACCGCCAGGCGGCGCTTGCGCCGCTCGAGCTCGCCGCGGACGGTGAGGGCGAGCCGGCGGCGCATCTCGGGCACGGTCCCGGTGGCCGGGGCCACCGGGGCGAGGGGGTGGTCGATGGCCACCTTGGCGATGGCGGCGGCGTGGGCGCGGGGGAAGGGCGGCGGCTCGCCGCGGTGGAAGCGACGGACGTAGAGGTCGTCGACCACCTCGGCCACGAGATCGTCGATGTCCTCGACGAAGGTGATGTCCCGCTCGAGGTCGCCGGCTATCCCCAGGCCGCCGAGCACCTCCTGGCAGAACCCGTGGGTGGTGGCGATGGTCGCGGCGTCGAAGTGGGCCAGGGCCGCCACCAGCCGCCGCCGGCGGCGCTCCACCTCCTCGCGCGGCCCCCGGCCGAGTAGGCCGACCACCTCGTCGCGGTCGCCGGGGGCCCCTCCGGCCAGAACCCGCTCCAGACCCAGACCCACGCTGACCAGGCGCTCGCGGACCCGCTCGCGGAGCTCTCCCGTGGCCATGCGGGTGAAGGTGACGAGGAGGAGCCGATCCAGCGGCGTGCCCTCGGCGACGTAGCGGGCGGCCAGGGCGGCGATGGTGTAGGTCTTGCCCGTCCCGGCGCTCGCCTCGAGCACGGTGACCCCGGTGGGCAGGGGGCCGCAGACGTCGAAGGGCTCGGTCATCGGTAGGCGATCTCCTCGCGGGCGAGCAGGCCGTCCCACAGCCGCCGGGCCAGGCTCCCGAGGCGGGTGGTCTCCTCGGGCGCCCAGCGCTCCTGCGGGCGCGGTGGCGGCGCCAGGAGGTCGTCGAGGCTGGCCACCCCGCCGAGCACGAGCTGGTGCTCGGGCTCCATGTCCTCCTTCTCGTAGTTCCACTCCGTGGTCCACGCCCTGCCGGCCGCCGCCCGGGGATCGGCGCCGGTCGCGATGGCCTCGGCGTAGGCCGCGGCGGTCGCGCACGGGAGGGGGAGGGGCTCGCGCATGCCCCGGTCGTAGAGGTCGACGAGGACGGCGAGCTCGGCCAGGGCCGCCGCCCGGCGCCCGGCGGCGTCGGCGGCGAGGGGGGCGATGCGGGCCACCGCGACCGGCGCCCGGCCCGGGCCGCGCCCGACGGTGGCGGCGGCGAAGGCCCGCTCGGGATGGGCGGCGGTGAGGGCGAGGAGGCGCACCCAGGCGGTCAGGCGGTGCTTGGGGGCGAGGCGGGAGTAGGTGACGGTGCGCACGAGCTCGCCACTGCACCCGGGGACGGTCCCGGTGAGCGAGCGACTGCCGGGGAGGAGGACCCGGACGTCGATCGACGTGGACGGGGCCCCGGCCGGGAGCAGGGCGTCGGCGGCGGCGACCAGGGCGTGGGCGACGCGGAACACCTCCTCGACCACCGGCCGGCCGAGCGCCCCCGGCGGGAGGGTGCCCCGGGCGATCTCGGCCAGGCTGGCCGTCCGCCCGTCGACCCCGGCGAGCATGGCCTCGAGCAGGCGCTGGCCGACCCCCCACCGGCCGAGGCCGTCGAGCTCGGTGCGCAGGGCGTCCTCGACCTCCTCCGAGCGCTGGGCCACGCTGATCCCGAGGCGCTGGCGCAGGAAGGCCTTGACCGGGTGCTGGGCGAAGCGCACCAGGTTCTCCACCTCGAGGTGGCCGCTCGGGAGCGGGGGCAGGGGGTCCTCGAGGAACGGGGCCGGCTCGGCCCGGGGGCCGGACAGGGCGCGGGCGCCGTCGAGGGCGACAGGGTCGAAGCTCCACGTCCGGCCGCGGACGAGCCCGCCCCGGGCGAAGTTGCGGGGGTCGAACGGCTGGAGGGGGTGGCCGACGTGGACCTGGTCGCGGGCCCGGCCGGCGGCGGTGCGCACGGTGGCGTCGATGACGTCGAGCAGCTCCCCGACCGGGACGGCCGGCGGCCGCGGGGTGTTGGTGCGCTCGTCGTTGCCGGTGTAGGTGACGATCAGCCGGTCGGTGGCGGCGAGGAGGGCGTCGAGGAGCCGCTGGCGATCCTCGGTCCGGGGGTCGCGGTCGCCGACGTGGGGGTCGTCGAGCATGAGGTCGTCGCCGTCGCGCGGGGCCTGGCGCGGGAACACGCCGTCGTCGAGGCCGAGGAGGCACACCACCCGGTGGGGGACCGAGCGCATGGGGACGAGCGTGCAGACGGTCAGGTGCCCGGTGCGGAAGTTCGCCCGGGTCGGGCGGCCGTCGAGGCGTTCGGCGAGGAGGGCGCGGACCTCGGCCGGGGCGAGCCGGGTCGGGTTGACGCCGGCCGGGGTGGTGGCCTGGCCGACGGCGTCGCCGAGGAGGCGCTCGAGCTCGGCCCGCTGCCAGGCGTCGGCCTCGCCGGTGGCGGTGAGAGCGTCGGCGGCGGCGGCGATGGCCCGGGCCCAGGCGTCGATCGGCTGGGTGGTGCTCAGGGCGTCGACGGCGACCTCGAGGCGGTCGACGAGCTCGGCCGCCCGCCCGGCGAGGTCGATCTCCCGGCTGCCGACGTCGTCGAGGGGGAGGACGCCGGCCACCAGCCGCTGGTCGTCCTCGGTCATCGCCACCCCGAGAAGGATCCGGTCGAGGCCGGCGCGCCAGGTCCCGGCGCTGAGGGCGTCGAGCTTGAACTCCGACCGGTGGGCGGCGTCGAGGCCCCAGCGGATGCCGCTCCCGGCGACCCAGTCCTGGAGGCGGGCGAGATCGTCGTCGTCGAGGCGGAAGCGGCGGCGAACCGGCTCGCGATCGGCGAGGTCGAGCACCTCGGAGGCGGTCGCCCGCCGGGCGGCGAGCTCGAGCAGCTGGGCGACCACGCCGAGCACCGGGTTCGTTTGGAGCAGTGCCCGGTCGGCCAGGCGGACGCGGAGATCGACCGGCCGGGGGTCGGCCGGGTCGGGGTCGGGGCCGGGGCCGGGGTCGTCGTCCGGGTCATCGTCGGCGGCGCCGTGTCCGGCGCCGAAGGTGGCCTGGATGAGGGGGGCGAAGGTCTCGATGTCCGGGCACATGACGATCACCTCCCGGGGCTCGAGCTCCGGGTCCTCGGCCAGGCGGTGGAGGATGGCGTCGCGGACGACCTCGACCTGGCGGGCTCGGCCGTGGCAGGCGTGGACCTGGACGCTCGAGTCGTCGGGGTCGAGCATCGGGCGGTGGTCGGGCCCGCCGGCGAGGGGGGCGCCCGGCGCCGCGCGGTCGGCCCGGACGTCGGCCTGGAGGCGGGCGAGGAGGGTGCCGGCGGGGTGGTCGACGGGGTGGTGGTGGTCGACCTGGTCATGGCCGGCCCCGGCGGCGAGGACGAGCTCCATCTCCCGGGCGTCCTGGCCCCAGGAGGCGAGGAGGCGGTTGGTGGGAAGCTCGGCCGTCGGGTCCTCGCGCCGGGGAGTGATCGGAGCTCGGCGGCCGGCGGCGGCCTCGGCCACGGCGGACCAGAGGGCGGGTGAGGGGTGGAGGAGGAGGAGGTGGACGTCGCGTCCGGCGGCGACCGCCCGCAGGACGTGGAGGAGGCCGGCGGGCAGGCGGGTCAGCCCGAACAGGGAGAGGCGCTCGGGGAGGCCGACGGCGCCGGGATCGTCGGCGATTCGCGCGCAGGCCCGGTCGAGGCGCTCGGCCGGCCCGGGCTCGGCGATGTGCTCGCGCAGGGCCCGCCAGAGCTCGGCCTGCCAGGCGGCGCCGGGCGGGAGGCGGCGGCCGGCGGCGTCGGTGTCCCGGCCCTCCCGCCAGGCGCGAAGCATCTCGGGCCGGTGGAGGGCGTAGCGGTCGAAGAGGTCGGCGAGGTGGCGGACGGTGCCGAGGCGGCGGGCTCGGCGGACGGGGTCATCGGCGCCGCCGAGGTGGACCGAGAGGCTGTGGAGCCAGGGCTCGGCCAGGTTGGCGTCGACCACCTCGAGCAGGGGCCAGACCGCCCGGTCGGGCAGCCACGGGTCCTCGTCGGGGATGACCCCGCAGGCGGCGGCCACGGCGTCGCCGACGAGGCGGCGGGGCGGCGGGAAGTCGACGTTGGCGCAGATCCCGTCCGCTCGTCCCGGGGTGGCGCCGAGGCGGGCCGACACGCGCTGGGTCAGCCACCGCTCCATGCCCCGGGTCGGCACCGACACCACCTCGCGGGCGAAGGGGTCGGGCGGGGGGACGGCGAGGACGGAGCCGAGGGCGAGGGCGAGGCCGTCGGCCCGCTCGGCGCGGTGGATGTGGAGCACGGCTCGGAGCCTCCGGCCTGCCGGGTCGCCCGCCGGTCGGTCAGCCGGCGCTTCGCGACTGGCCGTAGCGGGGCAGCCCGTCGTCGGGGATCGGCTCCCAGGCCACCGCCGAGTCGACGTACTGGCGGTACTCGGGCCGGATCCCGGGATCGCCGTCGAGGGCGCCGAGGCGGATGGCCACCTCGTCGTCGGCGAGGGGATCGCCGCTGAACAGGTGTCCGCCGCAGCGCCGGCAGAACACCTTCGGCCTGGCCTGGGGGGTGGGCTGGAAGCTCTCGAGGAGGTCC
>JAXDHJ010000038.1:0-36696 GCA_034664565.1 Solirubrobacteraceae bacterium | reverse complement strand
GGGCGGCCTCGACGGTGACCATCGACACCAAGGTCGCGGCCAACGCGCCGGCGTCGATCGCCAACACCGCCCGCGCCTCCTCGACGACCCCGGACCCGACGCCGGGCAACAACACCGCCACGGCAACCACGGCGACCACGCCGACTCCGGCTGGGGGCGACGTGGCGATCACCAAGACGGTCGACAACGCGACGCCGCAGGCCGGGCAGACCGTGACCTACACCCTGGCCGTGGTCAACCGAGGCCCGGGCGGGGCGACCGGTGTGGTCGCCTCGGACACGCTCCCGGTCGGAGTGAGCTTCCTCTCCGCCGACCCCGCGTGCTCGCACACCGCGACCACGGTCTCCTGCAACGCGGGAGACCTGGCCAGCGGCGCCGGGGCCACCTTCCACATCAAGGCCACCGTCGATCCTCGCGGGGTCACCGTCGACCCGAACGCCACCCACCTGATCACCACGACCAAGGTCGAGCAGCAGATCGATCTCAATCCGGGCGAGACCAAGACGGCCAGCGTCTCCTGCGCCGGCGGCCTGATGACCGACGGCTCCTTCCGGGTGGACGCCGTCGATCAGGGCACAGGCACCCTGGCCGACGTGCACGCCATCGAGAATCGCCAGATCGGGGATAGCGCCTGGCAGACGACGCTGCGCAACGACGCCAGTGGGCGCGCCCAGGCCAAGGTCTTCGGCGTGTGCATCGCGGTGGACACCCATCCATTCATCGTTTCGGTGCCGGTGACCGACACGCAGGTGCTCCCCGCCGGGCGCACCACCGTGGTGCTCCCCTGCGGTCCCGGTCAGACCGCTATCGCGCCCGGCTTCCTCTTCCAGGGCGGCGATGCCCGCGTGGTGGCCAGCGAGGACAGCGGCACGGGATGGAGCTTCACCGTCGAGGTGCCCGTCGCCACCACCGCGACCTTCTCCATCCGCTGCCTGAGCACGCTGCTGGGGGCGGTCGGCGGTCATACCAACGGCCTCAGGCTCACCCACCCCTCGGTCACCGCCAACATCCCGGCCGGCCAGACAGTCACCGTCCAGGTCATCTGCGGGGACACCGCCAAGGGCATCGTGGCCACCAGCTCCCTGGCCTCCGGGCTGATCTCGCTCGGCAACGATCCGGAGCCCAAGACGCGGGTGTTCAAGGTCCTCAACCCGACCAACGCCGACCTCACGGCGACCTTCGACCTGGTGTGCCTGGATGACACCACCGGCGGGGAGGTCAACACCCCGGCGCATATCGATAACACCGCCACGGTCAGCGCCAGCGGACCCGACCCCAACCCGGCCAACAATGCCTCCTCGGCGGGCATCGACGTGAAGGGCTGAGCAGGGGAGGACGACGGTGCCGGGGCGGACCTCGGCGTCGAGCCGGAGCCTACCGGCCGGTGGCCGGCAGGCCTAGGAGCGCGCCGGCGGTCATCATCCGCTCGATCGCCCGGGCCGCCCGCTGCGCCGCCTGCACCATCGCCTCGTCGAGGTGCTCGGCCATCCGCGCCACCGCCACCGCCGGCTTGCCGGCCAGGACCGCCTCGAGGATGACCAGATGCTGGGCGGTGGTCACCTCGATGCGGTCGCGGTGGACGAAGTTCTGCATCCGCACCACCCGGATCCGGTCGCCGACCACCTGGAGCTGCTCGGCGATCGCCGGGTTGCCGGCGGCCTGGGCCAGGCGCAGGTGGAAGTTCTCGTCGACGGCGACGAGGCCGGGATCGGGCTCGGGCGGATTGGCGGCCAGCTCGGTCCAATCGTCGTGCAGCGTCCGCAGCGCCGCTTCGTCGTGGTGCTCGCCGTGCTCGCCGGGGCGCGCGAGGGCTGCGAGCTCGAGGATCCGCCGCAGCTCGTAGAGGTCGCGGATCCCCGCCAGGTTGGGGCTGCGGGGGTAGAAGCCGCCCTGGGGGCGGCGGACGACGAGGCCCTCGGACTCCAGGCGCATCAGCGCCTCGCGCACCGGGGTGCGGGAGGCTCCGAGCCGCTCGGCGAGGCTGACCTCGGCCAGGCGCTCGATCAGGGGGTACTCGCCGAAGAGCAGGCCGCGCCGGAGCTCGTCGTAGACGTCGCTGCTGCGCGGGCGGGCCGCCTTCGGGCGCGGGGCGCCGGAGCTCCGGCCGGTCACCGGGCGGCGGGCTGGGGCTCGAGTTGGGAGACGTGGGCGGTGACGATCCGCCACCCGTCGTCGGTGCGCACCCAGGTCTGCGACTGGCGCCCCCGGCGCCCTGAGAGGGTCCGCCGGAACTCGGCCGAGGTCACGCCGACGTCGCGGCCGAAGGTGGTCACCACGGAGAGAAGGATCTCCCGGTCGAGGTCGTCGGGGGAGCGCTGCTCGCGGAAGCGGGCGATCGCCTCGTGGCTGTAGAGGTTCTCCCCGGCCCCGTAGCGGACGGTGAGGGGGTCGTTCCAGAACAGCGCGTCCAGCGCCTCGATGTCGTTGGCCACGAAGGCCGCCTCGTAGCGCTCGAACTGGGCCCGGACCTCGGCGACGATCTCGGGGAGGTTCACTTCCATGGGAGGACCGACTGGGGCACCCGGACCATGCCACGGGCCTCGAGCTCGGCGGCCACGCGCAGGAGCGTGGCCTCGGCGCGGGGGGCGCCGACGAGCTGGACGCCGAGCGGGAGCCCGTCGACGGCGCCGGCCGGCACGGTGAGGACGGGGAGGCCGGCGAAGGAGAGCGGCTGGGTGTAGACACCGAGGTAGGACTGGGTGGGGACGGTCTCGCCGTCCACCACCGCCTCGCGCTGCCCGATCAGGGGCGCGGGGAAGGGCGTGGCCGGGGCGAGGAGGACGTCGACCGAGGCGAAGACCGCGGCGACACGCTCGGCCACGCGCCGGCGTAGCTCCTGGGCCTCGAGGTAGAAGCGGGCGGGCACCAGGGCGCCGGCGAGAAAGCGCTCACGGGTCATGGGGTCGAAGTCGCCGGGCCGTGTGCGCAGCGACTCGAGGTGGGAGTGGGCCCCCTCGGTGGCGGTGATGACCATGGCCGCCGCCCGGGCCTGGGCCGCCCAGGGGAGGCTCACCCGCCGGGTCACACCGAGGGCGTCGGCGAGCTCGGACACCGCCTCGAGCGCCGCGGGGATCCCCCCGCGCGCGAAGTAGCCGTCGGCTACGGCGAGGCGCAGGCCCTCGATCCCGTCGGGGCCGGGCGCGGCCTCGGCGGCCCGGGGGGCGAGCGCAGCACCGCCGGGAGGGGCGCCGTCGAGGAGCTCGAAGCTGAGCGCGAGGTCGCGGACGCTGGCGGCCAGGGGCCCGACGGTGTCCAGGGTCTCGCAGAAGGGGAACATCCCCCGGCAGGAGATGCGACCGGTGGTGGGACGCAGCCCGAACACTCCGCACAGAGCGGCCGGGACCCGCACCGACCCGTTGGTATCCGAGCCGAGGGTGAGGGGGACGAGACCCCCCGCCACCGCCGCCGCCGAGCCTCCCGAGGAGCCGCCGGCCACCCGGCTCGGGTCGAGCGGGTTGCGGCAGGGACCGTAGTGGGCGTTCTCGGTGGTGAAGCCGTAGGCGTACTCGTCCATGTTGAGGGCGCCGACGAGGACCGCCCCGGCTCGACCCAGGCGGGCCACCGCCTCGGCGTCGGCGGCCGCCGGCGGGTCGGCGGCGCTGATCTTCGACCCGGCGACGGTAACCTCGCCGGCGACGTCGAACAGGTTCTTCACCGCGAAGGGCACGCCGGCCAGAGGCCCGGGGTCGAGGCCGGCGGCCAGCGCCTCGTCCACCCGGCGGGCGTCGGCGCGGGCGCGGTCGCCGAGCACCGAGGTGAAGCTGTTGAGCGCTCCGTCGCCGGCGGCGATGGCGGCGAGGGTGTCCTCGGCCACGGCGAGCGCCGAGCGCTCGCCGCCCCGCACCTGGGCGGCGATGGCCACCGCGTCGCCGAGGCTCACGCGCCCTCCTCGGCGGGGTCGGGCGCCGGCGCGGCGACGAGGGCCGCCCGTTCGAAGAGCCCGGCGAGGTGGCGCAGGACGCCCGGCCACCAGGCGTCCTCGATCTCCAGGGCGCCGAGGCGGGCGGCGGCGCGGGCATAGGTGTCGAGCTCATCCACGGCGGGCCTCCGGAACGGCGGTCGAGGGATCGGGTCAGAGGGGTCTGCCCCCGGCCTGTGGACACCACCGTATACAGCGGGCGGGCCGGAAGCGATGGCCCCTCGGTCCATGGCGGTTTGTGCCGACGGTCCATGGTTTCGGCCGGCCGGCGGTCGTAGGTTTCTCCCACTCCCGGTCTGTCGACGGAGATGTATACAGCGGGGTCGGACCGGCCCCCGGAGAAAGGGTCCAATGACTTCCAAGCTTGGCCTCGAGCAGGAGGCGGCGGCGGTCGCCTCGGTTTCCGCCGAGCCGTATCCGTTCCGGCTGGTCCGGGCGACGACGGCGCTGGTGATCATCGACATGCAGCGCGACTTCCTCGAGCCGGGCGGCTTCGGCGAGGGGTTGGGCAACGACGTCGGCCTGCTCCAGGCGGTGGTGGAGCCGCTGCGCGCCGTGCTCGCCGCGGCCCGGGCCGGCGGACTCCTGATCATCCACACCCGCGAGGGGCACCGCAGCGACATGAGCGACTGCCCGCCGAGCAAGCGCGCCCGCGGGCGCCTCGAGTTCGGCATCGGCAGCCCGGGACCCAAGGGCCGGGTGCTGATCCGCGGGGAGCTCGGGCACGGGATCGTCGACGAGCTGGCGCCCGCCCCGGGCGAGGTCGTCCTCGACAAGCCGGGCAAGGGGGCGTTCTACGCCACCGACCTCGAGCTGCTGCTGCGCAACCAGGGCATCACCAGCCTGATCGTCACCGGGGTGACCACCGAGGTGTGCGTCCACACCACGGTGCGGGAGGCCAACGACCGCGGCTTCGAATGCCTCGTGCTCGCCGACTGCTGCGGCTCCTACTTCCCCGAGTTCCACGAGGTCGGGCTGCGGATGATCGCTGCCCAGGGAGGGATCTTCGGCTGGGTCGCCCCGTCCGGCGCGCTGCTGGACGCCCTGGCGACCGACGCCGACCCGGCGGGCGGCCCCGAGGGTGGCGCCGCGCCGACCGAGCAGCTTGTCCACGCCATCAGCCAGGGGGAGTAGAAAAATGTCGAGCGCCGCCTCGATCCAACCGCGCCGCGCCTACCTCAGCGGCCCCGGAGGTCCGCTGTGGACCCGGGGCGATCTGAACGCCTTCTTCGGCCTGGGCATCAACATGCTGGTCAACGTGCTGGTGATCGCCGGCCTGACCGCCGGGGTCGTCCACCTCAGCCATCACGACACCTTCCGGGTGATCCTCCCCGCCCTGGGCGTCGAGCTCCTCCTGGGCAACATCTTCTACTTCATGCTCGCTCGCCGGTTGGCGCGCAAGGAGGGGCGCGACACGGTCACGGCGCTCCCCTACGGACCGAGCGTGCCCCACATGTTCATCGTCTCCCTGGTCATCATGCTGCCCATCTACCTGCGCACCCACGACCCGATCAAGGCGTGGGAGGGCGGCATCGCCTGGGCGTTCATCATCGGGGTGATCATCCTCATCGGCGCCTTCGTCGGGCCGACCATCCGTCGCTTCACCCCGCGGGCGGCGCTGCTGGGGACGCTGGCCGGCATCTCCATCACCTTCATCTCCATGCGCCCGGCGGCTCAGATGTGGGGCGCCCTGTGGATCGCCCTGCCGGCCTTCTTCGTCATCGTCATCGGCTTCGTCTCGGGGGTGCGCCTGCCGCGGAACTTCCCGGTCGGGCTCGCCGCCCTGCTCCTGGGCTCGGCGATCGCCTGGATCGGCGGCTACATGAACACCGCCGACGTCAGCAACTCGGTCCACGAGATCGCCCTGGGCCTGCCGTCGCTGAACATCAACCACCTGATCAACGGCCTCAACGGGATCTCGCCGCTGCTGGCCACGGCGATACCGCTCGGCATCTACAACTTCACCGAGGCGATGAGCAACGTGGAGAGCGCGGCCGCGGCCGGGGACAGCTACAACCTCCGCCACGTCCTCCTGGCCGACGGGACGGGCGCGGTGATCGGCTCGGCGCTGGGCAGCCCCTTCCCGCCGGCGGTGTACATCGGCCACCCGGGTTGGAAGGCCGCCGGCGGACGGATCACCTACTCCCTGGCCACCGGCGTGGGTATCTTCCTGTTCTGCACGATCGGGCTCTTTCCCCTCCTGGCCGCCGTACTGCCGATCCCGGCGATCGTCCCCATCCTGCTGTACATCGGCCTGGTGATCGGGGCCCAGGCCTTCGCCTCGGTGCCGCGAGCGCACTTCGCGGCCATCGTCCTGGCCATCATCCCCAACGTCGCCCAGTGGGCCTCAGGTCTGGTCGACAGCACGCTCTCGGCGGCGGGGACCAGTGCGGCCAAGGTGGGCCTGGCCAACCTGGAGAACGCCGGGGTCATCTACGGGGGCCTGGTCTCGCTCGGTCAGGGGGCGATCCTGGCCGGCATGGTGCTGGGGGCGATCGGCGCCCTGATCATCGACCGGCGCTTCGAGATGGCCGCCGGGTACAGCTTCTTCGGGGCCGGCCTGGCCTTCGTGGGCCTGATCCACGGGCCGAAGGTGGGCTGGGCGATCTCGCCCAAGGTGGCCCTGGGCTACGCCATGGCCGGCGTGGTGTGCCTGGCCTTCGCCCGGCTCCAGGTCCCGCGCCGGGTGCCCGACCTGGGCGACCCGATCGACGCCGCCGACGCGGCGGCGGCGGCCGCGGTGTCGAGTCCGTCGACCGAGGGGCACGCCGACGGGCGTGTCGGGGTCCCCGGCGCCGAGCCGGTGCCTGCTTGACCGGCCGGTCCCGCCGGACATGAACCACGGCCTCGGCATCCGGGGCCTGCTCGCCGACTACGCCAGCGGCGAGCGGGTCCCGGCCGCGGTCATCAGGGCCGCCCACCGCCGGGCGGAGGACTACCCACAGCCGGTGTGGATCACCCTGCTCGACTGGGACGTGGTGGCCGGGTACCTGGAGCGGTTGGGCGCGCCGGGGGCGCGGCATCCGCTCTACGGCATCCCCTTCGCCATCAAGGACAACATCGACCTGGCCGGGGCGCTGACCACGGCGGCCTGCCCGGCCTTCGGTTACCTGCCGCGGCGAAGCGCCTTCGTGGTCGAGCGCCTGATCGAGGCCGGGGCCATTCCCCTGGGCAAGACGAACATGGACCAGTTCGCCACCGGCCTGGTGGGTACGCGCACGCCGTACGGGGCGTGCCGCAGCGTGAGCGACGGGCGCTACGTGTCCGGCGGCTCGAGCTCCGGCTCGGCGGTGGCGGTGGCGGCGGGCCTGGTGAGCTTCGCCCTGGGCACCGACACCGCCGGCTCGGGGCGGGTGCCGGCGGCGTTCAACGCCATCGTCGGCCTCAAGCCGTCCCTCGGACTGCTGAGCACGGCCGGGGTCCTCCCGGCCTGCCGCACCCTCGACTGCGTCTCCATCTTCGCCGGGAACGCCGCCGATGCCGGTCTGGTGTTCGCCGCGGCGGTGGCCGAGGATCCGGAGGACCCCTACTCGCGCAGCCCGGCACCAGCCGGCGGCGGGGGAGGCGTCCCCGCCGGGCCCCGGGTCGGCGTCCCGCAGGCCGGGCAGCTCGACTTCCTCGGCGATGCCCGGGCGGCCGTGTCGTGGGCCGGGGCCGTGGAGCGGGCGGGGGAGCTCGGCTTCGAGCTCGTCGACATCGACCTCGAGCCCTACCTGGCAGCGGCGCGCCTCCTCTACCAGGGCGCGTGGGTGGCCGAGCGCACAGCGGCGGTCGGCGAGTTCGTCCTCGCCCACCCGGAGGCGGTCGACCCCGTCGTCGGGGACATCATCGCCGGCGGGGCGCGCCCGAGCGCGGTCGACGCCTTCCGCGGGGCCTACCGCCTGGCCGAGCTGCGCCGGGCGACGGCGCCCGACTGGGAGCGGATCGACGTGCTCCTGCTGCCGACCACACCGACCATCTACACCCCGGAGGAGATCGCCGCCGACCCGGTTGGACGGAACGCCGCCCTGGGCACCTACACCAACTTCGTCAACCTGATGGACCTCTGCGCGGTGGCCGTGCCGGGCGTGCCCGGGGACGGCGGACCGCCCTTCGGGGTGTCCCTCATCGCCCCGCGCGACGCCGACGAGCTCGTCCTGCGCCTGGCCGCCGCCTGGCTCGGCGAGGAGCCGCCGCCGGCCGGACCGGCGCCGGACGCCACGGCGCTCCTGGTGGTGGCGGGCGCCCACCTGAGCGGCCAGCCCCTCAACTGCCAGCTGACCGACCGGGGCGCCCGGCTCGAGGCGCTGAGCGCCACCGCGCCCGTCTATCGCCTGTTCGAGCTCGCCGACGCGCAGCCGCCCAAGCCGGGCCTCGTCCGCGCCGAGCCGGGCCAGGGCCGGGGGATCGAGGTGGAGGTGTGGCGCCTGGCCCCGGCCGGACTGGCCGAACTGGCCGCCGGGGTGGCGCCGCCGCTGTCCATCGGCGCCGTCGAGCTGGCCGACGGATCGAGCGTTCCCGGCTTCGTCTGCGACTCGGGGGTGGCCGAGACCTCGGTGGAGATCACCGCGTGGGGCGGGTGGCGCGCCTTCCTGGCCGGGCAGGCGGCTGCGCTCCCGGGCGCCGCGACGGGCGGGAGCTAGCGGCGGGAAGGAGTGCGGCGCGTGCTCGTGCGGGCGGGGAGCGGCGCCGCGCCGGATGCTGGCCGAGGGCGCGGGCGTGGGCGGTCATGCGGGCCCGCTCGAGCTCGCCGACGCCCTGAGCCAGGCCGCGCAGCGCCGCCAGGCCGCGCGGACGCTCGATCTCGAACTCGGCGCGCAGCGCCCGTCCGATCTCGCGCCGGCGCCGGCGCGCCCGACGCCACCGTGTCCACCAGTCGACCATGTGCCCGATCGTACTGGACCGCCGGTCCAGCCGGGCTCGACCATCTGCCGGCCGGGCTGGGGGCGGTGGGCCTGGAGCCAGAGCTGCCGCGCGGCCCGCTGGGGGGAGGACGGCGGCCATCAGCTCGACCGCGGCGAGGGTGGCGCCACCGGTGAGCAGATCTCGCCGGCGACCGCAAATGCCGACATGATCCCGCTCCGCCCGGCGCCCGGCTCCCGGAATACTGGCGGCCCAACCGGGAGGGAGAACGGCCATCACGGATGGCCAGGCCTGAGGGATTACCGGTGAGCCGTGTTGGTCGAGGGTGGTCGCTACGGACACATCCCGGTCCGGAAGCGGACCGCCCCCAACCGGCTGTCGAACCGAGAACTCGAATATTGGCCCGGCGGTCGTAGCGCCGCCCCGCGGCAAGTCGCAACACTGAGCGCCACAGGGCGCATCGCCGGGGATGGGAGGGCGGTGCGCCGAGGCCCGACCAGGAGGTGCCATGTCCAGCACCGCTGCGCCCGATCAGGGCCCCCGCGTCAAGCGGCGGTTCGCCAAGCTCGTGGAGAACCCGATCCTCGAGGACTACTCGCTGCGCTATGCGCCGAGCACGTTTCGCCGCTGGAGCGAGTACGTGGTGGCCACGGCGGCGCTCGGCGGCATCGCCTACCTCGCCGACTTCGCCATCGGCGCTTCCATCGCCATCACCTACGGCTTCACCAACGCCCTGGTGGCGGTGCTCCTGGCGGCGGTGGTCATCTTCCTCACCTCCGTCCCGATCGCTTACTACTCGGCCAAGTACTCGATCGACATGGACCTCCTGACCCGGGGCGCCGGCTTCGGCTACCTCGGCTCGACCATCACCTCGGTGATCTACGCCAGCTTCACATTCATCTTCTTCGCCCTCGAGGGCTCGATCATGGCCCAGGCCATCCAGACCGGCTTCGGCATCCCCCTGTGGCTCGGGTACCTGCTCGGGGCGCTGGTCATCATCCCCTTGGTCTGCTTCGGGATGACGCTGCTCTCCAAGCTTCAGGTGTGGACCCAGCCGATCTGGCTGATCCTCATGTTCGCCCCGTTCGTGGCCATCCTCATCAACGACCCGCACCAGTTCTCCGCATGGACCAACTTCAAGGGCCACGCCAGGGACGCCAACTTCAACGGCATCTCCATGGGCCTGGGGGCGGGTATCGCCCTCTCCCTGATCGCCCAGATCGGCGAGCAGGTCGACTACCTGCGCTTCATGCCGACCAAGACCAAGGCCACGGCCCGGCGCTGGTGGATCGCCGTGCTCGCCGCCGGCCCCGGCTGGGTCATCCTCGGGGCCCTCAAGCAGCTGGGCGGGGCGTTCCTCGCCTTCTACGTCGCCTCCAAGGTCGGCCTGACCAAGGCCGGAGAGCCGATCGAGCAGTACCTGGGCGGGTTTGGCAACTTCCTGCCGAGCGGGATCATCGTCGGGGTCGCGGTGTTCTTCGTCCTGCTCTCGCAGATCAAGATCAACGTCACCAACGCCTACTCCGGCTCGCTGTCATGGTCGAACTTCTTCTCCCGGGTTCTCCACTGGCATCCGGGGCGGGTGGTGTGGGTGTTCTTCAACGTGGGGATCGCCCTCACCCTGATGGAGGTCGGAGTGTTCGGCTTCCTCAACACGGTGCTCGGCTTCTACTCGAACGTGGCCATAGCCTGGATCGGAGCGGTGGTGGCCGACTTGGTCATCAACAAGCCGCTGAAGCTCAGCCCGTCCTACATCGAGTTCAAGCGAGCCCACCTCTACGCCATCAACCCGGTCGGCTTTGGGGCGATGACGGTGGCCTCGATCATCTCCATCCTCGCCTTCTACAACGCCTTCGGGGACACCCTGGCCGCCTACTCGCCGTTCCTCGCCCTGGGCATCGCCATCGTCCTCTCCCCGCTTCTGGCCATCGCCACCAAGGGTAAGTACTACATCGCCCGGACCGACACCCTCGGCGGCGGCGAGGCGATCGAGGACGGGGCGGCGGGAGAGATCGAGACCGACATCGAGTGCGTGGTGTGCGGCGAGCGCTACGAGCTCCCTGACATGGCGGGATGCCCGTTCCACTCGGGGCCGATCTGCTCCCTGTGCTGCACGCTCGAGAAGACCTGCCACGACATGTGCAAGGCCGCCCCGGCGGGCGCCCTGCCGATGGCCGACGCGCCCCCAGCGACCGCAACGGCGGTCTAGATCCGGCGCGACCAGATGTGTGGGGGCGTCGGCCGGGCCGCCGGCGCCCCCCCACACAACCGAGAGAGAGGACATCCGGATGCCAGAGGTGATCTTCAGCATCGACCGCGACCTGAGCGTGCCGATGTCAGAGCAGGCGATGCCGGGCCACAACCGCTGGCATCCCGACATCCCCCCGGTGGCCACCATCGACCCGGGGGGCGCCTACCGGATCGAGTGCAAGGAGTGGACCGACGAGCAGATCCACAACAGCGACTCCCCGTGCGACGTGGCGGCGGTGAACCTCGACAAGTGCCACATGCTGAGCGGTCCGTTCGCCATCCGCGGGGCGCAGCCGGGCGACATCCTCGTGGTCGACATCCTCGACATGGGGCCCTTCCCGGGCCACGAGTGGGGCTACACCGGCATCTTCGCCAAGGGCAACGGCGGGGGCTTCCTGTGCGATCACTTCCCCGACTCGGCCAAGGCGATCTGGGACATCGAGGGCATCTACTGCTCCTCGCGCCACCTGCCGGGGGTGCGGATGGCCGGCCTCTCGCACCCCGGCCTCCTCGGATGTGCTCCGTCCCACGACCTCCTGGCCGAGTGGAACCGGCGCGAGGCCGAGCTCATCGCCCGCAACCCCTCGCGGGTGACCGGGGATCCGATGGGGGACGTCGTCCAGGATCCGCCGCTGGCCCTCCCGCCCCTCGAGAAGGACGCCCTGCTGGGAACCCTCACCGGGAGGGAGCACGCCCGGGTGGCCAGGGAGGCGGCGCGGACGGTGCCACCGCGCGACCACGGCGGCAACGTCGACATCAAGAACCTCTCCAGGGGCACCCGGATCTACTTCCCGGTCTACGTCGAGGGCGCGCTCTTCTCCATCGGCGACCTGCACTTCTCCCAGGGGGACGGGGAGATCACCTTCTGTGGGGCGATCGAGATGCCCGGGTTCATCGACCTCGGCTTCGAGCTCATAAAGGGCGGCGTCGAGAAGTACGGCCTGGCGGCGGCCAATCCCCACGGCAACCCGATCTTCAAGCCGGGTCCGGTCGAGCCCCACTACAGCGAGTACCTGATGTTCGAGGGCATCTGCGTCGAGGATGGGCGCAACTACTACATGGACGCCACCGTGGCCTACCGGCGGGCCGCCCTGAACGCCATCGAATACCTCAAGCGGGCGATGGGCTACACCGGCGAGCAGGCCTACCTCCTGCTCGGCGCCGCCCCGGTCGAGGGCCGGATCGGGGGGATCGTCGACATCCCCAACTGCGCGGTGACCCTCGGCATACCCCTGGCCATCTTCGACCGCGACATCCTCCCCCACTGACATGGCCAACTACGAATACCGCTGCGCCTGGTGCGGGCGCTTCGAGAAGCGCGCCAACCTCCGGGCGCCGGGAGCGCCCGCCCTGTGTCCGACCTGCGGGACCCTGGCCCCGCGCAGCTACTCGGCCCCCGGCGGTCGCAGCCCGCGCCGGGCCCGCCAGCTCGACGGGGTCGGGCGGCCGGGGCGCGAGCGGATCGAGCGCGCCGAGGCCGGCGTCCCCCGGGCCGGGGGGCTCCCGTCCGGCCGCCACCTCCACGGCGGCGCCCCGGCTCCCCCCGGGCCGACCGCCGCCGGGCGACCCTGGCAGATCGGCCATTGAGGGCGCCGGCGTCGGCGCCCGGGGGCGGGCGGACCCCCGCTAGGATGAGCGCCGCCGGGCCGCGGCAGCGAGGCCACCGGATCATGCACCTGAGCCCATCGGACACCGAGAAGCTGCTCCTGGCGGTGGCCGGCATGGTCGCCCGGGACAGGCGGGCGCGGGGCGTGGCCCTCAACTACCCCGAGGCGGTGGCCCTCCTCTCCTGCTGGGTGATCGAGCGCGCCCGTGAGGGGGCGGGCGTGGCCGAGCTGATGCGCGACGGCCGGACGGTGCTCGGCCGGGGTGAGCTGATGGAAGGGGTGGCCGAGATGCTCGAGGAGGTCCAGGTCGAGGCCACCTTCCGCGACGGGCGAAAGCTCGTCACCATCCACCAGCCGGTCCCGTGATCCCCGGGGAGCTGGCGGTGGCGCCGGGGACGATCGACCTCGCCCCGGGCCGCGAGCGCCGGACGCTGCCCGTGCTCAACACCGGTGACCGGCCGATCCAGGTCGGCTCGCACTTCCACTTCGCCGACGTCAACGCGGCGCTGCGCTTCGATCGGGCCGCGGCCGCCGGCTTTCGCCTCGACCTCCCGGCGGGGACGTCGATGCGCTTCGAGCCGGGACTCGAACGCGAGGTGAGCCTGGTGGCCCTGGCCGGGCTCGGCCGGGTTCCTGGGCTGCGGCTTCGCCGGGGGAGCCCATGACGGAGATCGACCGGGAGCGCTACGCCCAGCTCTACGGGCCGACGGTCGGCGACCGGGTCCGCCTGGCCGACACCAACCTGTGGATCGAGGTCGAGGAGGATCGCTGCGTGGGCGGCGAGGAGGCGGTGTTCGGGGGCGGCAAGACCATTCGCGAGTCGATGGCCCAGGGGGGCACCACCTACGGGCAGGGAGCCCCCGACCTGGTGATCACCAACGCCGTGGTGCTCGATCACTGGGGCGTGGTCAAGGCCGACATCGGCATCCGCGACGGGCGGATCGTCGCCCTGGGCAAGGCGGGCAACCCCGACATCATGGACGGCGTCCACCCGGCGCTGCGCATCGGACCGACCACCGACGTCATCGCCGGCGAGGGGCGGATCCTCACCCCGGCCGGGGTCGACTGTCACGTGCACTTCATCAGCCCGACCATCGTCACCGAGGCGCTGGCCAGCGGGATCACCACCCTGATCGGCGGCGGCACCGGGCCGAGCGAGGGGACCCGGGCCACCACGTGCACGCCGAGCCCGTCGGCACTGGCGATGATGCACAGGGCCCTCGACGGCCAGCCGGTCAACGTCCTGCTCTTGGGCAAGGGCAACACGGTGAGCGCCGAGGGGCTGGCCGAGCAGGCGCTGGCCGGGGCGGGCGGCTTCAAGCTCCACGAGGACTGGGGGTCGACCCCGGCGGCCATCGACGCCTGCCTACGGGCGGCAGAGCGCTTCGGCGTGCAGACGGCCATCCACACCGACACCCTCAACGAGGCGGGCTTCCTCGAGTCGACGGTGGCCGCGATCGCCGGGCGCGGGATCCACGCCTACCACACCGAGGGGGCGGGCGGCGGCCATGCCCCGGACATCATCGCCATCGCCGCCGAGGCCAACGTCCTGCCCTCCTCGACCAACCCGACCCGGCCCCACACGGTGAACACGGTGGCCGAGCACCAGGACATGCTCATCGTCTGCCACCACCTCAACCCGAGGGTGCCCGAGGACCTGGCCTTCGCCGAGAGCCGGATCCGGGCGAGCACCATCGCCGCCGAGGACCTGCTCCACGACCTGGGGGCGATCTCCATCATCGGCTCCGACGCCCAGGCCATGGGCCGGGCCGGGGAGACGATCATCCGCACCTGGCAGACCGCCCACGTGGCCAAGGCGCGCTTCGGCCCGCTGGCGGGCGACGGGCCGGCCGACAACCACCGGGCGCGCCGCTACGTGGCCAAGTACACCATCTGCCCGGCGGTGGCCCACGGCATCGACGCCCACCTGGGGTCGGTCGAGCCGGGCAAGGTCGCCGACCTCGTGCTCTGGGATCCGGCCTTCTTCGGCGTGCGCCCACGCCTCGTGCTGAAGTCAGGGGTCATCGTCTGGGCCCCGATCGGGGATGCCAACGCATCGATCCCGACGCCCCAGCCGGTACTCGGGCGGCCGATGTTCGGGGCCGCGCCCGGGGCCGCCCCCGACCTCTCGCTGTCCTTCGTCTCCCCCGCCGCCCTGGAGGAGGGTCTGGCCGAGCGGCTGGGCCTGGGGCGGCGGCTGGTGGGGGTGGCCGACACCCGGGGCATCGGCAAGCGCGACCTGCCCAACAACGACGCCCTGCCGGAGATCCGGGTCGACCCGGAGACCTTCGTGGTCACCGTCGACGGCGAGGCGGTGGTCCCGGCGCCGGCCGAGGAGCTGCCGCTGGCCCAGCGGTACTCCCTGTTTTGAGCGCGGTGCTCGAGCTGCTGCTGGGCGACGCGCGGACGCCGAGCGGGGGCTACGCCCACTCGGGGGGCCTGGAGGCGGCCGTCGCCGAGGGCCTCGGGCCGGGCGAGGTGGCGGCCTTCATGCGGGCGCGCCTGCACACCGTGGGGCGCTGCCAGGCGGCGCTGGCCGCGGCCGCGGTGGGTGCGGACCTGCCCGGTCTCCTCGCCCTGGACGGGGAGGCGGCCGCCCGTTCGCTGGTGGCGGCGGTGCGCGCCGCCGACCGGAGCCTCGGCCTCGGGCTGCTGCGCACGGCGGCCGTGCTCTGGCCCGACGACGCGATCCTCGCCGCCTACCGGGGAGCGAGCGTGCTCACTCCGCGGGCGGTCGCCCTGGGCGCGGTGTGCCGGGCGGCGGGCCTCGGTCGGCGGGCGGCGGCCCGGCTCAGCCTCTACGAGGACGCGGCCGGGGTGGCGGGCGCGGCGGTCAAGCTCCTGCCCCTCGACGGGGCACGGGCCAGCGGGTGGGTGGCCGCCCTGGCCGGGGAGATCGAGGAGCTGGCCGGGGAGGCGGTGGCGACGGGGATCCCGAGCACGGCGACGCCGCTCCTGGACCGGCGGGCCCTGTCCCACGGAGCCGGCGAGGGGAGGCTCTTTGCCAGCTGAGCAACCCCCGTTGCCGGGGGCAGGTAGGCGCGCGCTTCGGATCGGGGTGGGGGGACCGGTGGGGACGGGCAAGAGCTCGCTGATCGCCGCTGTGTGCCGGGTCATGGCCGGGGAGCTCGAGCTCGGGGTGGTGACCAACGACATCTACACCACCGAGGACGCCCGCTTTCTGCGCGAGCAGGGGGTGCTTGCCCCGGAGCGGATCGAGGCGGTGCAGACCGGGTGCTGCCCGCACACGGCGATCCGCGACGACATCTCCATGAACCTCCAGGCGGTGGAGGAGCTCGAGCGCTCGCAGGGACCGCTGGCGGTGGTGTTCGTGGAGAGCGGTGGCGACAACCTGACCGCGGCCTTCAGCCCCGCCCTGGCCGACACCCAGATCTTCGTCCTCGACTGCGCCGGGGGCGACGACGTCCCCCGCAAGGGCGGGCCGGGGGTGGCGCGGTCAGACCTCCTCGTCATCAACAAGGTCGATCTCGCACCCTACGTCGGGGCCGACGTCGCGCTCATGCTCGCCGACTCGAACCGCCGGCGCGGCGGGCGCCCGACCCTGGCGGTCAGCCTGCGCGACCCGGCGGGGGTGGCCGGGCTGTGCGCGTGGGTCGGGAGGCAGCTCGAGGCGTGGCGCCGCGGCACCCTGGTGAGCGCCGACCCTGGGGCGCCGGCGCCCCATCGCCACGCCCCGCGATGACGACCGCACTTGAGGCGCGGATCGCCGTCGGGGTCCGCCGCCGCGGGGCCGAGTCGGTGATCGCCGAGGTCGCCGGGACCGAGCCCTGGCAACCGCGGCCGCTCGGGCCGTCCGGAGGTGTGGAGCGGGTGGCGCTGGTGGGCAGCCGAGCGTCCCTGCTCGGCGGCGACGAGGTCACTCTCGAGATCGATCTCGAGGCCGGCTGCGCCCTGGAGATCCTCGAGTTGGGGGCCACGGTTGCCCACCACGCTCGCGGTGGACCGCCGGCCCGACTGTCCACGGTGGCCCGCCTGGGAGCCGGCGCCCGGCTGATCTGGCTGGGCCAGCCGCTGATCGCCGCCGCCGGCTGCCATGCCGTGCGCGAGACGCGGATCGAGCTGGCGAGCGGAGCGGCGGTGCTCCTCGGGGAGGCGATCGTCCTCGGGCGCGCCGGCGAGCGGCCGGGCCGGCTACGCGCCCATACACGGATCACCCTGGAGGAGCGCCCGGTACTCGACGAGACGGTGGACACCGACCCCGGGTGGCTGCTGGCCTCGAGCGTGGTGAGCGGCGGGGCGGGGATGCTCGAGGCGCTGAGCCTGGCGGGCATGCGGGATCCCGAGCCGCCGCCGGGTGCGCTCCAGGCCCACGAGCCGGCCACCCTGTGGCGGGGCGTCGGCCCCGCCCGCGCCGGCCTGGCCGATTTGGCCTCCGGGCTGGCGCGGCGCTGGCGCGGCCAGATCTTGGCGTAGGAGGTCGGCGAGCGAGGAGACGGCGATCAACCCGAAGGCGACCCGCCGAGGAGCGGCCGCTGGCGCCGGGGGAGGGCGTTTCGAGGGCTCCATCCCGGCCGATCGACGGGGAGGTTGCCGGCCACGAGCGGCTGCTGGGTTCTCGGGAATTACTCCCACCGCTGGGCAGAGCGGACGTAGACTGGGCGGGCCACATCCATGCGAAGGAGGGAATACCAGTGTTACGCCGAACGGTCATCGCCATCGGCCTGGTCGCTGTGCTTCTCGCAGGAGCTGCGATCACGTCGGCAACAGCGGCGAGCAGGAGCAAGAGCAAGACCCGTGCCTTCTCGGGCACCTTCACCTTCCACCTCGCCCCGCCCCCTTGCGCCGCCCTGTTCTGCGTGCGCGGGGTCTTCCACGGCGGCCCTTTCGTGAGCGGGTCGTGGGACGAGTCGGTCACCACCAACACGGCGTTGGGCCCCGATCGGCCCGGCGTGTTCTACGGCGAGGGGAAGTTCATCATCCACACCAGACTCGGTGATCTGCCGTGCGCCGAAAGCTACGTCTTCGACCTCAGTCCGGCCGGCGACAAGCAGGGCGGGGTCATCTGCAAGTTCGAAAGCGGAACTCGCCAGATGAAGGGGGCCTCCGGCCACCTCGAGCTGTACGGCTCCCAGCCCGCCGGCACGGCCCCCGGGAGCGTCGGGGCGGGCCGGTACGGCGGCAAGCTCACCCTGCCGTAGGGCGCCGCTCGGACCGAGGAGACCGCAAAACGGAGGGCCGTTCCCGGCTTGGCTTGAGACGGGTAGAGCTTCCTCGCGCCGCCGCTCCCGGCGGTCTGTGACCGTGCGGCCACTCACGGCTCGGTGTGGCTGCGCAGCGCCGAGGCGGCGACGACCAAGGCGATGCCCACCACCTCCAGAGCGCCGGGGAGCTGCCCGAGGATGACCGCCCCCACCACCGCCGCGGTGGCCGGCAGCAGTGAGAGCAGGAGGGCGAATCGTGCCCGGGGCAGGCGGACCATGGCGAGTTGCTCGAGGGCGTAGGGGATCACGCTCGAGAGCAGGCCGACGGCGACGCAGGCGGCCAGGCGCCACGGGGCGGCCAGCGCCGGGCCGGCGCCGCCGGCGAGAAAGGGGGCGAAGGCCAGCGCCCCGATGGCCATGCCGGCGGCCAGGCCGTCGCGCGGGCGCATGCCCGGCTCGGCGGCCACCCGGTGGCCGAGCACGACATAGGCGGCCCAGAAGCCGCCGGCGGCCACGGCGAAGGCGACCCCGGCCGGCGTGCCGGCGATATGGACATCGGCCAGGAGGAGGACACCGGCCACCGCGAGGACGAGCGCCCCGGCGTCCCGGCGACTGCGCGAACCGAGGGTGGCCACGGCGATCGGCCCCCAGAACTCGAGGGCCACCGCCGTGCCCAGGGGGAGGCGGTCGATGGCCAGGTAGAAGCACAGGTTCATCGCCGTCAGGGTGAGGCCGAAGGCGGCGACCAGGGCCAGGCGGCGGGCGCTCCACTGCGTCTGCCACGGCCGGCGCCAGACGGCGAGGGCGCCGGCGGCGGTGAGCACCCGCAGCCAGGCCACGCCCGAGGCGGGGACCACCGCGAAGAGAAGGACGGCGAACGACGAGCCGATGTACTGGGCCAGAGCCCCGAGGACGAAGAGGCCCTGGGGGGGGACGCCGGCCAGGGCGGCCGGCGGCGTGAGCGG
Organism: Solirubrobacteraceae bacterium; assembly: GCA_034664565.1. Classification (GTDB taxonomy): domain Bacteria; phylum Actinomycetota; class Thermoleophilia; order Solirubrobacterales; family Solirubrobacteraceae; genus Palsa-513. The sequence goes on along the minus strand of JAXDHJ010000038.1, from coordinate 17,951 downwards.
CGGGGTGGCCGGGGCGGTGCGCGGGACAGGCACCCCGCGAGTCTAGGACAGGGCCACACCTCCGACGGGAGGCTGGCGGCGTCTCTCGGGCTCATGCCCGGGGGGTACCGCTACGGGATACGCGGGGCGGGCGGCGCCCCCCCGACCCCGGGGGGGACCGTCCGTCTGCGCACGGCGCGAAGCGTCCGCTCGATCGGGCTCTGGCGCACGGCCAGCGAGGCGAGGACAGCCGCCGGGATCTCGACCCCGAGCCTCTCCACCAGCCAGCGGGCCTGGGCGTGGACGGCCCGAGCGGCGTCGACGGCGATGACCGCATCGGCGAAGGCGCTCCAGTCGACTTGGGCGGCGCCGACGATCATGCGCGCATCGCAGGCCCACCGGCACGAGCCGCCGGCGTCGACCAGGGCGAGGGCGAGGGCGTGCGCCGGGTCCAGCGTGCCGGCGCCCGCGGCCAGCGTCGTCGATTCCCAGAGCGGCGCTGGCCCCAGGAGGCGGGTGTGGAGGCGCAGCGGCAGCCCCGACTCGTGGACCAGTCCGGCGCCGGCCGGGCCGAACCGGCAGGGGCCGAGCGCCGCGCCCACCACCCCGACGTCCTCGACCAGCATCTCGATGTCATGGGCATGGCGGAGTGCCGGGTCGGCATAGTAGAGCGCGCCGACGGCGGCTCCCTTGACGAGCAGGAACCGGATCTCGGCGGCGCGCAGGACGCCCACCACCTCGTCGAGGATCTCGCGGTAGGCGCGGCTGCGCAGCGACTCCGCGAAGAAGGCGCTGCGCAGATAGGTCGCCGTTTCGCCGTCGACGGCCAGCCGGTTGCGGCGAACCGAGTCGTAGAGCAGCGCGAGCAGGGGGCGCGCCATGACGGCGTCCGCGCCGAGTACCCGCTTCGGGTCGCCCGCGAACCGCGTCCACCGCTCCCACGCCTCGCGCGCCGGGGCCCCGTCGAGGAGGATCGCGGCCAGCAGGTCCGATTGCCACCGACCCGGCAGAACGCGCGTGCGCGGCATCGTCTACTCGGCCCGGGGGGAGCGAAACGGGTACTCGGCCACGTCCCGTCCGCCGGCGCGACGGCGATCGAGCGACGCCTTGAGGATGCGCAGATACTCAGCCCGGCTCGCGGCGCCGAGCTCGGCGCTGCGGCTCGACGCGTGCAGGCGCCGGCGGACCAGGACGTCGGGCATCAGCTCCATCGCCACGCCGTGTTCGGCCGCCCGGCAGAACCAGTCGCGGTCGTTGCCGTGCTTGAGGGTTACGTCGAGCGGGCCGACCCGGGCGAAGGCGTCACGCCGCGCCAGCATGGTGACGCTCGTGTAACCGGGTATCGGCCCCGGGGCCTTCTCGTCGACGCCGGCCTGCGCGTCGCCGGAGCGGAAGTTCTCCAGGTGGGTGAACACGGCGCCGAGCTCGGGGCGCGCGGTGAAGCGCTCGAGCTGACGGGCCAGCTTCTGTGGGTGCCACAGGTCGTCGGCGTCGGTGAAGGCGAGGTAGTCGCCGCCGGCCACCGAGATGCCGAGGTTGCGCGCGGCGGCGTGGCCGGCGTTCGGCTGGTGGACGTAGACCAGTCCGCGGTGGTGGGTCCGGGCGATCTGCGCCGTCCGATCCGTCGACCCGTCGTCGGCGACGATGACCTCGATCGGCCGGTGGGTCTGGGCAAGAACGCTGTCCAGCGTCTCGGCCAGATAGCGCTCGCCGTTGAACACGGCGACGATGCAGCTCACCAGGCTCACGTCGCGAGCTCCTCGAGCAGCGCGCCGACCCGAGCCCCGGCCTGCGCCACCGGCCCCATCTCGAGCCAGAAGGCCGGCACCGCGCCCACGAGACGGGCCATCCGCCCCAGCGCTGCGCCGGCCGGGACCGCGCGCTTGAGGATCGAGCTCGGGGCCAGGGCGAGCAACGCCTCCCGCTGACTGGCCGCCCCAACGCTCACGCGCTCGGCATGGGTCACCCGGGGCAGGAGGATGGCGGCGATGGTCGTAGCGCGCGGCATCCGCTCGGTGTACCACTGCGCCAGGGGCAGCACCGTCTTGCCGCCCCCGTTGCGCCCGGCGGGTGCCCTCGCGAAGAACCGGGCGAGATGGCCCGCCTCGACGCAGCTCGAGCCGAAGACGCTGTACCCGGCGAAGCCGCCGGCCGTCTCCTGGGCGGCGACGCAGTCGTCGCCGAGGAAGTCGAGCCCGTGCAGGAGGGCGGCCAGCGCGAGCGTCGACTTGCCCGAGCCGGGCGCGCCGGCGATCAGCACCCCGGTCCCCCGCAGCGAGGTCAGGCCCCCGTGCAGGAGGTCGACGCCCCGGTCGGCAAAGAAGATCGACAGCGGTACCTGCAGCGGCTTGGCCCGCTGCCACGACGCGATGCGGTCGGTGGTGCGAAGGAGCGCCCGGATGCGCCCGGCGGAGCGGTCGAATACGACCGCGCAATCGCGGTGCAGATGCACCACCGAGCTCCCGGCGCAGATCACCCGACCGCTGTCGGGAACGGCCTCGAGGCCGAGGGCCGGCACGTCGCGCTCGCGCAGCGCAGCGACCTCCAGGCCCAGAGCCGCCGGCTCGCCGCCCGCCGCGCGCAGATGACCGAAGGGCGTCAGGACCGATGGGGCCAGACCGGACTCGACGGTGATCCCGATGACGGCCCCGGCGATACCCAGCCGCCACGACTCGACCTCGCCACCGTCGAGTGCCGCGGCGACGCGGCGGTCGATGACCTCCGCGACCGGCGTCTGCCCGGCAGCCGCTATCTGAGCCCGCCGTCGTTCCAGAAGATCTGGTTCATGCCCGGCGCCGGCGGATCGAGCGCGAGCAGGTCCTCCATGTCGCGGTAGGCGTCGAGCTTCGGCGGCGTGTAGGGCCGGCGCGGGGCGTCCCTCGCCACGACGCGGGCACTGTCCTCGGTGCCCGAGACCTGAACCAGTCCCTCGGCTAGGAGCCGGCCGACTACCTCCTCGAGGTGTCCGAGCGCCCGATCGGCGGCGACGTCGTAGGTGGCCAGGATCTCCTCCAGCATGGAGTCGATGCTGCGCCGGGCGGCGATCATCGTCCATATCTCGCCGCCGATTCCCGGCATGCTGTAGTAGACGCCGCTCTCGAGGTCGATGATGATCGCCTCGCCGTCGATCACCTCTGCGGCTGCGCGTCTGAGATTGGGTTCGAGGCAGTCGGAGCGATTTAGCATCAGTCGGCCAGGGCGCGGTAGAGCTCATGATAGTTCGACACCGTCTGACCCCAGTCGAGATCTCGCAGCGCATGGCGCCGACCTCGGGCGCCCATCGCCGTCGCCGCGGTGCGGTCGTCGAGGAGGCCGAGGATCGCCTCGGTCAGGGCGCCGGCGTCCTCGACTGCCACCAAGATGCCGCTCTCGCCGTCGCGCACGATCTCGGGCAGGCCTCCGACCGGTGTGGCCACGATCGGCCGGGCCATGAGGGCGGCTTGGACGCCGACCACCGGCATCCCTTCGCGGCGCGAGGGCATGACCACGATGCTCGCCTGGTTGAGCAGGCGGGGAACATCGTTCGGCTCGATCCAGCCCGGAAAGGCGACTCGCTCGGCCAGGCCGAGCTCCGCCGCCAGGGCTCGCAGGTCATCCCGGGCGGCGCCGTCGCCGGCGATGGTGAAGCGGGCCGCGGGTCGGCGGGCGGCGACCCGGGCGAAGGCCCGCAGGGCGATGTCGAAGCCCTTGGCCGGGACGAGGCGCCCGAGGCAGACCACGTGCGCGCGCTCGGGCAGCGGGGTCGGGGCCACGGGCGGTGGCTCGAACCCGTTGTAGATGCGCGAGGAGCGCCCGAGGACCGACGGGTGCGCCCCGCGGACCTGATCGAGCACGGCCTCCGAGCACCCGACCACCCAGTCGGCGCTCTCCACCGTATGGGCGAGGAGGGTCCCCGAGCCGGCGCGCTGTGAGGCCAGCACCTCCTGCTGGAGGGTCACCAGGACCGGCGCTCGGCAGGCCTCGGTGGTGCGCAAGTGGAACATGAGGCTGGGACCGACGGCGTTGACGTGGATGAGGTCGGGGGCGAAGTCGCGCTTGATCGCCGCCACCTCCCGGGTGATGCCCGCGAAGCGCTTCACGTCGCGCCCGCCGATCGCCGCGCGGAAGGTCAGCCGGCGCACCGTCATCCCTTCCTCGACGTCCCGGTCGGGGAGGTCGCGATCGTGGTGGGAGGTGACGACCAGGAACTCGACCCCCCGCGGCCGCAGGGCGCCGGCGAGCTGTGCCGCGAAAATCTCGGCGCCGCCGATGTAGGGCCGGTAGAGCTCGGACCAGAGGAGGACGCGCATCGGTGGCAAACGCGTAATCTAGCGGCGCCCCAGGTGACTCCACGGCCTCTCGATCGCGGGCTTCTCCCGCTGCGTCTCGCCCGCGCCCGGGCCCGCGGATCCTTTTTGCGTGAGCGCGATCTGCCGGCGGCGCATCCGGCCGAGGCCTTCGATCTCGGCTTCCCCCGGGGCGAGGTCGCCTACAACGGGATCGGCCGGGGCCGGGACGGCGTCATCCACTGCGCGGTGAGCACCCACCGGCTCGACGCCGGGGCGCGCCTGTTCACCTTCGACCCTGAGTCCTCGGCGGTGTCCCCCGTCGCCGATCTCGACGCCGCGCTTGCCTCATCCCGACCGCGGGCGATACCCCACGGGAAGGTGCACGTCGATCTGGTGGCCGTCGGCGACGCGATGCTCGGCGCCGCGCACCTCGGCTACTACGATCCCCGGGCGCCGGTCGAGCGGCCCGGCAGCGCCCCGGGTCACGCCCCCTATCCGGGCGGCTGGTTCTTCTCGATCGAGGACCGGCGCGTCGTCCCCCTGGCCCAGGCGCCTGCCGGGGAGGGGATCATCGCCATGACCGCCGATCCCGGGCGCTCCATGCTCTACGCACTCACCTGGCCGCGAGGCCTCCTCCTCGCCCTCGATCTCCGCTCCCTGACCCTGCGCGATCACGGCCCGGCGCTCGGCATCGGTGAGACCGGCTCCCGGGCCGACGGGACGTGGGTGCGCATCTGCCGCAGCCTGGCGGTGGATCCGATCAGCGGAGCGGTGTTCTGGTCAGACGGAGCCGGGCGCATCCTTCGCCTCGCCGAGTCCTCGATCGAGGTCGTGGGCGCGGCGCCGCGGCCGGAGATGTGGCGCAAGATCGTGTGGGACGCCGACGAGCGCGCCTTCTACGGGGTGCTGTGGACCTCGAGCGCGCTCTTCCGCTTCGATCCGGCCAGCCTCGCCTGCGAGGAGATCGCCGTCCTGCGGGCTCCCGGCGCTCCGTCGGGCGCGACGGCCACGCTCGCCCTGTCGCTCGAGGAGAAGACGATCCACCTCCTGGCCACCGGCCCCGGGGTCCTGCGCGCGCCGCGGATCCAGCTGGCCAGCACCACGTCCTACCTGACCTACGACCTGTGCTCGTCGGTCACCCACGCCCACGGGCCGCTGCGCCTGGGCGACGGCCGCTGGATCACCCAGGCGCAGTCGCTGCTGCTCGCCGACGGGGCCGCGTACAGCGTCTGCTGGGTCGAGGTCGCCCCCGGCTCGCCGGGGGCGGGGGAGATCCGCGAGCTGCGGCGCCACACCCCCGAGTACCGCGCGCGCGGCTACGCCGAGGAGATGGTGCTCGTGCGCTTCGCCCCGCGCCGCTGACGCGCCAGGGCGTGCGCGCCGCGGCGGATCATCGCAGCCGGGAGCCGCGCGAGACTGGGGGCGCCGAACGCGTACTGCAGGTTGACAAGCAGCCAGAGCAGGCGGGTGCGCTGCGGGGTCCGCGCGGCGAGGGCGAGATCGAGCAGGGCCTCGAGAAACGCGATGCGCTCGTTCGGGCAGCGCCCCGGACGTGGGCTGTGCAGGCGGCGGCGCCGGCGGGAGGGGGGCTTGGATCGCGACGGATCGATGACTGCCGCGGGGACCGGGGCATGGAAGGCGTCGACCAGGTAGGCGAGCGCTTCGGAGACCGGATGGGAGAACCCACGGGCCTCGACCTCGCGGCCGAAGAGATCCCAGTCGAACTCGTCCCCGCGGGTACGCAGGACTGCGAGCGCGTCGCCCACCCAGTGCGAGGCCAGGGTGTTGCAGGTCCGCGTCCCGTGCAGGACGATCTGGGCCAGCTGGTGCTCGGGGCGCAGGATGCGCACCTCCACCCCGTGCCATGAGGCGATCTCGGCGCCGGCCCGGAAGCGCTCGTCGGCCGCGTCATCGCGCGAATCCCACAACGCCCACCAATGCAGGTCGCATGACCGCCTGCCCTGCTTGAAGCGCATGGCGTGACGAAAGCCGATCGAGGCGGCGTCGACCGGGGCATCCGGCCGCCATCCGGCCGCTTCGAGCACGAGGGCGACCGGGACGGCCTGCGACGCGCCGACGAGCAGGTCGAAGTCGGACATCGGCCGTGCCGCCGCGGTGCAGTAGCCGCCGGCGACGAGGGCCGCGCCCTTGAGGAGCAGCGCATCGAACCCGTCGGCGGCGAGGCGCTCGACGGCCGCCGTAGCGTCGCGGAGGACCAGGTGGGTGGCGATCAGCGTCGACTGGGCGACCTGCTTGACCACGGGGGCGATCTCGACATCGGCGATCCCGGCCCGGCGGAGGTTCTCGTAGACGGGGGCCAGGAGACGGAGCTCGCGGGGATCGAGGGCATCCGGCCCCCGGGCTCGCGACCATTGATCGAACGCGCCCGGCGCGCGCGCCGGCGCGCCGAACGCCGCGAGCCGGAGGAATTCGTCGGGGCTCACCGAGTGATTCTAGCCGCAGGGGTGCTCTACTCTGCCGGCCGGTCATGCGCACCCTCATCCCCTACATTCGTCAGCAGCGACGGGCGCTGGCGGTGACGTTCGCGCTGGCCACCGTCTCCCGGCTGCTCGTCCTGGCCGATCCACAGATCCTCCGGGTGCTCGTCGACCGCTACGTTCTGCGAGCCGGGAGCCTGTCGCAGCCGGCGTTCCTTCGCGGTGTGCTCGTCCTCATCGTCGCCTCGGTCGTGGTCGGCCTGATGGCGCGGACGTTTCGCACGATGCAGGAGTACTCGATCGGCGTGGTCGCGCGCCGGGTTGGCGCGATGCTCTACGCACAGAGCATCGCCCACTCGCTGCTGCTTCCCTATCGCGCGTTCGAGACGCGACGCTCGGGCGAGCTGCTGGACATCATCCTGCGCTCGCGCCAGGACGCCGAGAACGGGGTCGGCGGGGCGGTGAACGTCTACCTCGGCGTGGTCAGCGTGCTCGCGGTGTCGATCTACGCCTTCACCCTGCATCCGCTGCTCGGCGTCCTGCACCTGGTGGGCCTGCCGCTGGCCGGCGCCGTGATGCTGGCCATCAGCCTGCCGATCCGCCGTCGCCAGCGCGAGATCGCGCTCGAGACCGCGGCGCTCAGCGGGTCGGCGACCGAGGCGGTGCGCAACGTCGAGGTGCTCAAGAGCCTCGGAGCCGAGACACGGGAGATCGCGCGCATCCACGCCCTCAACGAGCGGATCCTCTCGCTCGAGATGGGAAAGCTCCGCCTCGTGCGGCGGTTCACCTTCCTCGAGGGCATCATCTTCCACAGCATGCGCGCCGTGTTTCTCGGCGTGATGCTGTGGCTCGTCTACCACCGGGAGATCACCACGGGCGAATTCCTCTCGCTCTTCCTCTACACGTCGCTGATCTTCGCCGCGATCGCCGAGAGCGGGGCCGCGGTGGCGCGCTACCAGGAGGCGCGGGCGCGGTTCTCCGTCCTCGATACCGTGCTCGACCAACCGGGGGAGGATCGGGGCCACGGCCGCGAGGCGCTCGGTCCGATCACCAGCGTCGTCTTCGCGGGCGTGTCGCTCGCCTACGATGGGGCTCAGGCGCCGGCCCTGCGCGACATCGACGTCGAGCTGCGTGCCGGCGACACCGTCGCCTTCGTCGGCCGTTCGGGTGCCGGGAAGTCCTCGCTGGTCAAGCTTCTGGTCGCGCTCTACGCGCCCAGCGAGGGAGCGCTGCTGGTCAACGGGCGCGACCTGCGCGCCGTCGACCTCGACGCCTTCCGCGAACGCGTCGGGCTCGTGGCCCAGGAGACGCAGCTGTTCGCCGGAACCCTGCGAGAGAACCTGCAGATCGGCCGGCCGCAGGCGAGTGACGGGGATTGCCTGCGTGCCCTCGACGAGGCGGCGGCGACGTCGATCCTCACCCGCGGGCCCGAGGGCCTCGACACCCGCCTCGGCGAGGGCGCGGTCAGGCTCTCCGGTGGAGAGCGCCAGCGCATCGCGATCGCCCGGGCCCTGGTGCGCAGGCCGGACCTGCTCATCTTCGACGAGGCGACCACTGGGCTCGACGCGATCACCGAGCGCGCGGTGAGCGACACCGTGCGAGCCCTCGCCGGGAGCCGGCGGCTGACCGTCCTGGTCACCCATCGGCTGGCCACGATCACCCACGCCGACAGCATCCACGTCCTCGACGGCGGCGCGATCGTCGAGTCGGGAGCGCACGAGGACCTCCTCGCCGGCAACGGCCTCTACGCGGCGCTGTGGCGCGAGCAGCAGGCGGCGGGGACGAGCGACGGGGTCCCGGCGAGCTAGCCGACGGCGCTCGCCCTGGTGGGCGGCACCTCGGTCGGCGGCGCTGGCGCCCCGCCATCGCGGGCCAGGGCCGACGGCCACCAGACCCGCCGGTCGAGCTCGACGACCAGGGCGGGGACGAGGATCGTCCGCACCAGGAAGGTGTCGAGGAGGACGCCGAAGCCGATGACGAAGCCGATCTCGGTGAAGGCGATGAGGGGCAGGGAGGCCAGGGCGGAGAACGTGCCGGCGAGGACGATCCCGGCCGAGGTGATGACCGGCCCGGTCACCACCAGGGCGCGGACGACCCCGGCTCGGGTGCCCGACCGGAGGGTCTCCTCGCGGACGCGGGCCATGAGGAAGATGTTGTAGTCGACCCCGAGGGCGACGAGGAAGAGGAAGGTGAAGAGCACCAGGGACGGGTCCTCGCCCGGGTAGCCGAAGGCGTGCTTGAACAGGAAGGCCCCGAGCCCGAGGGCGGCGCCGTAGGAGAGCAGGACGGTGGCGACGAGGAGGGCGGGGGCGACCAGGGCCCGGAGGAGAAGGGCGAGGATGAGGAACACGACGACGAGGATCATGGGCACGATCACCGTGTTGTCGCGGGTCGAGGATGCCCGCAGGTCGGACTCGAGGGCGGTCGGGCCGCCGACCAGGGTGCTCGGCCCGCCGGCCGCCTTGGCCACCCGGCGCAGCGGGGCCACCAGGTCGAAGGCGCGCTGGCTGGAGGGGTTGGCGGCCAGGGTGGCGGTGAAGAACGTGTTCCCGTCCCGGCTCACCGGGGGGCCCACCGACTCCGCCCCGGGGGCCACCCCCGGCGCCCGGGCGATCGCCGCCCGCACGGCGGCGACGCGGCCGGCGTCGGGCACCACCACCTGCACCGGGGCGCTCGTCCCGGCCGGGAAGTGGGCGGCGAGGATGGTCTGGCCCTGCTTGGACTCGACGCTCCCCCGGAAGGAGTTGCCGCTGGTCAGGCCGGTGTTCAGGGCGAACGCCCCGAGGCACATGACCCCGAGGACCCCGGTCGCGGCCAGGGCGATCGGCCGGTGGCTGGTGTCGACGCGGCCGGCGATCCGCCGCCACACCCCGCGGGTGGTCGCCTCCGGCGCCGCGCTGTAGCGGGGCACGAAGGGCCAGAAGGCCCGCCGCCCGAAGATGACCAGGAGCGCCGGCAGGAGGGTCAGGCCGCTGAGCATGGCCAGGGCCACCCCCATGGCGGCGATCGGCCCGAGGCCGCGGCTGCCGTTGACCTGGGCGGCGAGGAGGCAGAGGAGGGCGAGGATCACCGTGGAGGCGCTGGCGAAGATCACCGGTCCGGCCCGCCCGAGCGCCACCCGCATGGCCGCGTGGCGGTCCTCGTGGTGGTGGAGCTCCTCGCGGTAGCGGGAGACGAGCAGGAGGGCGTAGTCGGTCCCGGCGCCGAACACGAGCACGGTGAGGATGCCGGCCGACTGGCCGTTGACGGTGACCCCGGCCCGGGTGAGCAGGTAGCCGAGCCCCTCGGCGGTGGCCTCGGCGAAGGCCACGGCGAGGAGGGGGATGAACCAGAACACCGGGCTTCGGTAGATGAGGACGAGGAGGACGAAGATCAGGGCGACGGTGACCAGGAGGAGCGTCCCGTTGATGCTCTTGAACACCTGCTGGGCGTCGTAGGAGGCGCCGGCCGGGCCGGCCACCTTGACCTCGAGGCCGGGCGGGGCCCGGTGGACGACCTCGGCGATGCGCTTGACCTCGCTGCTCAGCGCCTTGTCGTTGTCGTGCAGGCGCAGCCCGAAGGTGAGCAGGGCGGCCTGGCCGTCGCTCGAGCGGATCGGCGGCGGGGCGGGGGTGCCGTCGCGGGGGAGCTCGGCGTTCAGGGTGGCGCGGTCGGCGGCGAGCGCGCCGAGATCGCCGGGGTGCAGCCCGCCGGGGCGATGGAAGACGATCACCGCCGCGGTGACCTCGTCCCCGCCGGAGATCTGCTTGATCTGGGCCAGGGCCCGCGAGGACTCGGCGCTGCCCGGGAGGTAGGAGGCCGGGTCGTTCTTCTGGGCGTTCTGGAACTTCGTCGAGGCCGACCCGGCGAACGCGGCGAGGACGAGCCAGACCGCGGCGACCATCCACTTGGCTCGCCGGCCGGCGGCCAGGGTGAACACCCGGCTCATCGCGCTGACTTCAGGCCTGGCAAGTTGCGGGTGAGGCTAGGCGCGCGGCTCCCGCCTGTCAAGGCAGGCCACCCCGGCCGCCGACGGTGTTCTTGCGGAGCGCCTCCGGGTCGCCGGGCGGGTGCGGCGGGGCCGGGCCGCCGCGCGCTCGGCCGGCGTGCCATGCTCCGCCCACCGGGAGCCGGCCGTGCTCCTGCAACCGAGACGGAGGTAGCCGGTGACCCTGGAAGACCACACAGTCGACGACAACCTCGCCCGGCGCTGCGAGGTGTGCGGCGCCACCCTGACCACCCCGGAGATCGAGGTCTCGCGCGAGGTGGACGAGCCGTTCCTGTGCTCGGTCCACGCCACCGAGCAGCTCCCGGTCGACGCTCTGGCCGAGGACGAGGTCGGCTGAGGGGACCGCCCCGGCCCGCGGACGAAGCGATGGCCCGCCGTCAGCCTGCCGACTCCTTCGGGCTCCCGGTGGCGGCGATCCGGGCCGGCCATCACAGCGACGCCTACCTGCGCCTGGCCAAGCGGGTGCTCGAGGCCGAGGATCGCCATCCTCGGGTGACCATGCAGGTGTTCCAGAAGCGGACGACCGCGCTGGCCGGGATCGACGAGGCCCTGGCCGTCCTCGAGCTGTGCTCGGGCACCGAGGCCGGGGGGCGATGGCGGGCGGGTTGGGAGGGCCTCGAGGTGCACGCCCTCCACGAAGGTGACGCCATCGCCCCGCTGGAGACGGTGCTGAGCATCGTGGGCGACTACTCGGTCTTCGCCCACCTGGAGACGGTGTTCCTCGGCTGCCTGGCCCGGCGGACGCTGGTCGCCGGCAACGTGGCCCGGGCGGTGGCGGCCGCCGCCGGCAAGCCGGTGCTCTTCTTCGCCGCCCGCCACGATCACTGGCCGGTGCAGCCGGGCGACGGCTTCGCCGCCCACCTGGCCGGGGCCGCCGGGGTCTCCACCGACGCCGGCGGGGACTGGTGGGGTGGGCGCGGCGTCGGCACCCTCCCCCACGCCCTGATCGCCGCCTACGCCGGCGACACGGTGGCCGCCGCCCGCGCCTTCGCCCGCCAGAGCCCGGAAGGCGACGGGGTCACCGTGCTCGTCGACTTCGAGAACGACTCGATCGCCACCGCCCTGGCCGTGGCCGACGCCCTCGGCGAGGATCTCTGGGGGGTGCGCCTGGACACCGCCGAGGACCTCGTCGACCGCGGGCTGGCCGACCTCGGCCCGGCGGCGCCGGCCGGGGTCAGCCCCGAGCTGGTGGCGCGGGTGCGCCGGGCGCTCGACGACCACGGCCACCGGCGGGTGCGGATCGTCGTCTCCGGCGGCTTCGACCCCGAGCGGATCGCCGCCTTCGAGGCCGCGGGGGCGCCGGTCGACGCCTACGGGGTCGGGTCGGCGCTGCTGCGCGGGAGCAACGACTTCACCGCCGACGTGGTCTGCCTCGACGGGCGCCACTGCGCCAAGGCCGGCCGCCGCCACCGGCCCAATCCCCGACTCGAGCGCGTCTATTAGATGGTGAGGACGATCTTTCCCCGGACGTGGCCCTCGGCCTGCAGGCGCTGGGCCTCGGCGGCCTCGGCGAGGGGGAAGCTGGCGGCGACCTCCACCGCCAGGCGGCCTTCGTCGACCCAGGCGGCGAGCTGGGCGAGCTGGAGGGCGTCGGGGGCGACGAACACGTAGCGCCCGCCGAGCTCGCCACCCCGGCCGGGTCGACGATGGAGGCCACCCGGTGGGGCAGGCGCAGGAGCTCGAGGCTCCCCTGGAGGGTCTCCCCGCCGACCAGGTCGAGCACGGCGTCGACGCCGGCCGGGTGCAGGGCGCGCACCCGCTCGGCCAGCCCGTCTCCGTAGGCCACGGGATGAGTCCACAGGGAGCGCAGGTAGTCGTGGTTGGCCGGGCTCGCCGTGCCCGTCGCCTCGGCGCCGAGGATGCGGGCGATCTGCACCGCCATGGAGCCGACGCCGCCGGCCGCCGCGTGGACGAGCACCGTCTCCCCGGGGGCGAGCTCCAGCCCCTCGGTCAGCGCCTGGTAGGCGGTCAGCCCGGCCAGGGGGAGCGCCGCCGCCGCCTCCCAGTCCACCGAGGCCGGCTTGCGGGCCAGGGTCCGGGTCGGCGCCGAGACGAGCTCGGCGTAGGTGCCCCACTGGAGATGGTCCTGGCGGTTGTAGGCCATCACCTCGTCGCCCGGCGCCCAGCCCCGCACCGCCGGTCCCACCCGCTCGATCACCCCGGCCACGTCCCACCCGGGGACGAGGGGGAAGTGGGAGGGGATGCGCTCGTCCAGGCGCCCCTCGCGGACCTTGTAGTCGACCGGGTTGACCCCGGCCGCCCGGGCACGGATGAGCACGCTGTCGGGGCCGACCCTCGGCTCGGGAAGGTCCATCTCCTCGAGCACCTCCGGGCCGCCGTAGCGGCGCAGCGCCATCGCCCGCATCTAGCCCCCGATCCCGCGCATCCACGCAAGCATTTCACGTGCGCCGGGGCGGCGGTCGCCCCGGACGCGGCTCAAGCCGGCAGGCCGAGGCGTCGCTCCAGGGCGAGCACCCGGGCCGCCGCCTCGCGCACCCGCCGGCGGAACCCCGGCGAGCGGCGGGCCCGGGCCAGGAGCCGGGGATAGATCAGGTGGTAGGACCCCGGCCCGGTCATGAGGACGATGTCGGCGCCGGCGGCGATCGAGCGCACCGCGGCCACCGCCACGCTCGAGCGCCGGCGGACCGCCGCCGCCTCGATCGAGTCGGTGATCACCACCCCGCGGAAGCCGAGCCCCCCGCGCAGGAGGCCGCCGATGACCCGTGGCGACTGCGAGGCGATCCGCCCCGGATCGACCGCGGGATAGACGGCGTGGGAGGTCATGATCAGCGGCACCCCGGCCGAGATGGCCGCCCGAAACGGCTCCAGATCACCATGACGCAGACCGGCCACCGAGGTGGGGACGGTGACCGGGCTCGAGTCGGTGTTCGCCCCCGCCGCGCCCAGGCCCGGGAAGTGCTTGGCCGTGGCCGCCACCCCCGCCGCCGTGTAGCCGGCGACCGCGGCCGCCACCGACGCCGCCACCTCCGGCGGCCCGCCGGGGTAGGCCCGCCCGCGCATGATCGACCCCGCCCCCGCCGCGACGTCGGCCACCGGGGCGAAGTCGAGGTTCAGGCCGTAGCGGCGCAGATCGCGCCCGCCCGCCCGGGCCGCCGCACCCGCTGCGGCCGGCCCCGCCTGCTCGGGCTGGGCGGCGGAGGCGGCGGCGAAGCCGAGCGCCCGGGTGGCGCCGCCCTCCTGATCGGCTCCCACCAGCGCCCGGCCGCCCGCCGAGCGCTCGAGGCTTCGGGTGAGGGCGCGGACCTGAGCCCCCGAGGCGATGTTCTCCGGGGTGAGGATGACCCCGGCCGCCCGGCGGGCGCGGAGGATCCGGGCCACGTAGGCCGGCTCGTCGCGGCCGGCGAAGGAGAGGATCACCGTCTGGCCGACCTGCTGGGCCAGGGTCAGGCGGTCGACCGCCGCCGGCGGGCCGCTCGCCGGCTGGCGGGTCGCCGGCTGGCGGGTCGGCGGCGGGCGGGAGGGTGCGGGCGCCGGGCTCCCGCAGGCCGTGGTGGCCGCCGCCGTCATCAGGGCGAGGCCGGCCCGGGAAGCGGGCACCGCTCAGACGCGGGCGGTGTCGCGCCGGTAGACGAAGCGGGCCAGGCCGGTGAGGAGCACCGTCCACACGGCGACCACCAGCCAGCCCGTCGTCCCCCACGCCGCCCCGCCGACCGGGACCCGGTTGGCCTGGACCAGCCAGTAGGACGGCAGCACCTGGGCCAGGTCGTGGAGGAAGCCGTGGCTCGAGAGCGGGAACCAGGTTCCGCTGACCAGGGCGAGCAGGGAGGTCACCCCGCCGATGGCCGGCCCCATCGACTCGACGGTCAGGAGGTGGCCGAGGAGGATGCCGAGCACGGCGAAGGGGAGCAGGCCGACGAGGACGAGGCCGGTCATCTCCAGCCAGTAGCGGGCCGGCATGCTCACCCCGAGGGAGATCCCCGCCGAGTAGAGCACGACGATGGTGAGCAGGGCGGTGGCGTAGGCGGTGAGGACCTTGGCCCGGAAGTAGGCCCGGGTCGAGAGCGGGGTGATCCGCAGCTGGCGGGTCCACCCCGTCGTGCGCTCCCCGGCGATGCGGGCGCCGGTCGAGATCATCGCCGCCATCGTCCCGAACGACGCCAGTCCGACCATGTAGTAGAGGGGCAGGGAGACCCCGGTGCTCCCCAGGTTGCCGACCCCGCGGTTGGGGGCGGCGATCACGTAGTAGAGGATGAGGGGGAAGGCGAGGGAGAAGATGAGGAAGCGGCGGTTGCGGAAGGTGCGCAGCAGCTCGTAGCGGGTGTAGGCGAGGGCGATCACCGCGCCGGCTCCGGCTCGGCCTTCTCGGCGGTGAGCTCGAGGAAGGCCTCCTCGAGGCCGGCCCCGGCGATCTCGATGTCGCGGGCCTGGGGGAACTCGGCGAGGACGGCGCGGATGGCGGCGTCGGAGTCGGTGCAGCTCAGGGCAACCGCGTCCCCGTGGCGCTCGACCGCCACCACGCCGGGGAGGGCGCGCAGGCGGGCCTCCTCGGGGCCGGGCAGGGTGGCCCTGATCGTCCGCCGACCGACCCGCGCCTTGATCTCCGTCGGTGGCCCGTCGGCGACGATCCGCCCGTGGGCCATGAGCACCGCCCGGTCGGCGTTGTCGTCGGCCTCCTCGAGGTAGTGGGTGGCGAAGATGACCGTCCGGCCCCTCGCCGCGAAGGTCCGCATGGTGGCCCAGAAGGCGTGGCGGCTCTCGACGTCCATGGCCACCGTCGGCTCGTCGAGGACGAGCAGCTCGGGGTCGCCGACGAGGGCGACGGCGAAGCGGACCCGCTGGGTCTGGCCGCCGGACAGCTTCTGGGTGCGCCGGTCGGCGACCTCGGCGATGCCCACCAGGTCGAGGACCTTCTCCACCGTCATCGCCCGGGGGTAGAGGGCGGCGACCATGGCGATGAGCTCACCCACCGTGAGGTCGCGGATGAGCTCGCCGGTCTGGAGCATCGCCCCCACCACGCCGGCCTCGACCGCGCTCCGCGGCGGGCGTCCGAGCACCGACACCCGGCCGGCGTCGGGGATGCTCAGGCCGAGGAGCATGTCGATCGTCGTCGACTTGCCCGCCCCGTTCGGGCCGAGCAGGGCCAGGGTCTGGCCCGGGGGGATCGAGAGGTCGATGCCGGCCACGGCGTGGACGACGCCGTGGGAGGTCTTGTACGACTTGGACAGGCCCTCGACGTGGATGCCCGGTGCCCCGTCACTCGCCGCCGCCCGGCCGCCTGGCTGGTCCTCGAGCAAGACGGTCCAAGCTAGCAACGGAGGCTCGCTTGTCAAGCCGGGGGCCGCGTCTCTCCGCCGGCGCCGGCCGCCTCCAGGGCCCGGCGCACCCGTTTGACCGAGACCTGCCCCCGGGCGCCGAGGGCCTCGGCGAAGTGGCTGATCCGGAGCTCCTGGAGCATCCACGTCACCTCGTGGAGCGCCGGCTCGGCCGGCCGGGCGGCCAGGCGCCGGCGGTGGTCCTCCTCGAGCTCGTGGATCACCCGCATCCGGTCGGCGTCGACGGCTCTGGTGTCGGGCAGGCGCTCCAGGCGCCGGGCCGCGGCCTGGAGGTAGCGGTGGACGTCGGGTAGCCGGGCGGCGCCGGTGGCGGCGGCCAAGCCGGGGAAGACGAGGCTGCCGAGCTGGGTGGCCACGTCGAGCCGGGCCGGGTGGAGCCCGGGGTCGGGGGGCAGCGCCTCGAGCCGGCGGTGGACCTCGGCCCTCGTGCCGAGGATCTCGACCACCCGGCCGAGGATCTCGGCCGCCGCCCGGGGGAGGTCGGCGGCGACCCGGTCGCGCAGGGCGGCGAAGTCGGCCGCGTTCCAGGCCGGGCCGCCGGCCCCGGCCACCAGGTGGTCGACGGCGGCGATGGTGGCGTCCTCGAGCACGGCGGCCAGGCTCCCGTGGGGGGCGGCGGCCAGGGCGAGGGTGGCCGGCCCGCCGAGGCTCCGCTCGGCCGCCCGGGCCGGGGAGGGGATGGTCAGGCGCAGGAGCCGGCGGGTCCCGGCATGCATGGCCGTGGCCTGGGCCTCGACGGTCTCGAAGGCGAGGACGCCGACGGCGTCGCCCTCGTCGACCAGGGCCGGGTAGGCGCGGACGGCGTCCCCGGTGCCCGGTAGGGACACCGCCGGTGGCAGGGTCCCGAACGTCCAGGCGGTCTGCCCGTGGCGCTCGAGCCCGAGGGTGGCCTCGGCCAGGGCGGCGCGCAGGCGGGGGGCCAGGGCGCGGCGCAGGCGCTCGAGGTCGCCGTCCTCGGCGATCGGGGCGCCGGCTTGGTCGACGGCGCGGAAGGTCATCCGCAGGTGGGCGGGAAGCCGCGCCGCGTCGAAGGCGCCGGGCGGGACCCGGACCCCGCGCAGGCGCTCGAGCTCGGCGGCGACCGCCTCGCGCACCGGTCCGTGGCGGGGGCGCAGGCCGGCGACGATCTCGGCGGCCAGGGCCGGGACGGGCACCAGCGGCCGGCGCAGGTCCTTGGGGAGGGAGCGGATCAGGGCGGTGACGAGCTCCTCCCGCAGGGCGGGCACCAGCCAGTCGAACCCGTCGGGGCGCAGCCGGGCCAGGGCCTCGAGGGGGACCTCGACGGTGACGCCGTCGCCGTCCTCCCCCGGGTCGAAGCGGTAGCTGAGGGGGAGGACGAGGTCGTCCTGGCGCCAGGCGTCGGGACGGGCCGCCGGGTCGAGGGCGTCGGCGGCGTCGGGGTTGACCAGGAGCTCGCGGGGGAAGTCGAGGCGCCCGTCCTCGGCGCCCGCCCCGGGCTCGGTGGCGGTGGCGGGGCCGGCGCTGGTGGCGGCGCCCCGGCGTCGGCCGCCACCGCGCCGGCGCGAACACCAGCGCTCGAAGTGGGCGGCGGAGACGACGTCGGCGGGGATCCGCTGGTCGTAGAAGTCGAAGAGGACCTCGTCGGAGACGAGGATGTCGCGGCGGCGGGCCCGGTGCTCGAGCTCCTCGACCTCGGCCGTCAGGCGCCGGTTGCGCCGGAGGAACTCGGGGACGGGGGCGTCCCAGTCGCCGTCGAGGAGGGCGCGGCGGATGAACTGCTCGCGGGCGAAGGCCGGGTCGATCCGGTGGTAGGCGACCTTGCGCCCGGCGACCACGGGCAGGCCGTAGAGGGTGGCCCGCTCGGTGGCCATGACCGTGCTCCGGCGGCGGTCCCAGTGGGGATCGTCGTAGCTGCGCCGGAGCAGGTGTCCGGCGAGCGGCTCGATCCAGCCGGGCTGGATGCGCGCCGCCGTGCGCCCCCAGAGGCGGCTGGTCTCGACGAGCTCGGCCACCATCACCCAGG
>JAXDHJ010000037.1:0-27588 GCA_034664565.1 Solirubrobacteraceae bacterium | reverse complement strand
GCACCGAGACCGTCTCCATCCTCGGCTACAACCAGCTCCTGAACCGGCTGAACCTCGGCCTCGGCTCGGCCGTCTCGGTCCTCGTCTTCCTGCTGGTCGCGCTCCTCGCCTTCTTCTTCATCAAGGTGCTCGGCGTCTCGGCCAGTCAACAGGGGGAGGCGAAATGAAGTACACGCCCCGGGAGCGCACGCTCTGGAGCGCCGGCATCCTCGTAGTCGTCGCCTTCTCGCTGATCCCCGTCCTCTGGATCATCTCGCTCTCGCTCAAGGATCCGAGCACCCTGGCCGACGGTAACTTCCTGCCGGCCAAGTGGTCGTTCGAGAACTACAAGGGCATCTTCAACCAGACGATCTTCACCGATGCCCTGCGCAACTCGATCGGGATCGCCATCATCGCCACGCTGATCGCCGTCGCCCTCGCCGCGATGGCCGCCTACGCGATCTCCCGCCTCGACTTCCCGGGCAAGACCGCCATCCTCTCGGGGGCGCTGGCCATCGCCATGTTCCCGCCGATCTCCATCGTCGGACCCCTGTTCAACCTCTGGCGCTCCCTGCACCTCTTCGACACCTGGCAGGGCCTGATCATCCCCTACATGACCTTCGCCCTTCCGCTCAGCATCTACACCCTCTCGGCGTTCTTCCGGGAGATCCCGCGCGAGCTCGAGCAGGCGGCGCAGATGGACGGGGCCACGGCGTTCCAGGCCTTCTGGAAGGTCATCGCCCCGCTGGCGGCCCCGGGCGTGTTCACCACGGCCATCCTCGTCTTCCTCTTCTGCTGGAACGACTTCGTCTTCGCGGTGTCGCTCACCTCGACCAACCACGCGCGGACGGTCCCGGCGGCGCTGGCCGCGTTCCCCGGGGCCTCGCAGTTTCAGCAACCGACCGGATCGATCGCCGCGGCCGCCGTGGTGGTCACCGTGCCCATCATCATCATGGTCCTGATCTTCCAGCGCCGAATCGTGGCCGGACTGACCGCCGGCGCCGTGAAGGGATAAAGGAGAAAGCTGTGGCCGAGATCGTTCTCGACGGCGTTACCAAGCGCTACCCGGACGGCTTCGAGGCCGTCAAGAGCATGGACCTGACCATCGAGGACGGCGAGTTCATGATCCTCGTCGGACCTTCCGGATGTGGGAAGTCGACCGCCTTGCGAATGATCGCCGGGCTCGAGGACATCTCGGGCGGCGAGCTGCGCATCGCCGGCGAGGTGGTCAACCAGAAGGCGCCCAAGGACCGCGACATCGCCATGGTGTTCCAGAGCTACGCCCTCTACCCGCACATGACGGTGCGGGAGAACATGGGCTTCGCGCTCAAGCTCGCCAAGGTCCCCCAGAGCGAGATCGACGAGAAGGTGCAGGACGCCGCCCGCATTCTCGACCTCACCCAGCACCTCGACCGCAAGCCGGCCAACCTCTCGGGAGGCCAACGCCAGCGGGTGGCCATGGGCCGGGCCATCGTCCGCGAGCCCAAGGCGTTCCTCATGGACGAGCCGCTGTCCAACCTCGATGCCAAGCTCCGCGTGCAGATGCGGACCGAGGTCTCGCGGATCCAGCAGCGCCTGGGGACGACCACCGTCTACGTGACGCACGACCAGACCGAGGCGATGACCCTGGGCGACCGGGTGGCGGTCATGCGCGGGGGGGCGCTCCAGCAGGTCGGCACCCCGCGCGAGCTGTACAACACCCCGGTCAACCTCTTCGTCGCCGGGTTCATCGGCTCGCCGGCCATGAACTTCCTGCCCGGGACGCTCGAGGGCAAGAGCCTGACCCTGCCCCTGGGCAAGGTCAGCCTCGACCGAGCGCCGGCCGGGGGGGCCGCTGGGCCCCGCCAGGTCATCGCCGGCCTGCGCCCGGAGGACTTCGAGGATGCCGCGGTGGCCGCCGAGCGAGGCCACACCGGGACCACGTTCACCGCGGAGGTCGACGTGCTCGAGTCGATGGGCTCGGAGAGCTTCGCCTACTTCACCGTCGACGCCGAGCACGTCGGCTCCGACGAGCTCGCCGAGCTCGCCGCCGACTCCGGTCGGGCTGAGGTTCCGGGAGAGCCGGGCCAGGTGGTGGCCCGGATCGACGCGGCGAGCGACATCCGCCAGGGGCGCCAGGCGAAGCTCTGGTTCAACCCCAAGAAGCTCCACCTCTTCGACGCGGAGACCGGCGCCGCCATTCTCACCGGCTAGCCCGGGGAGGACCGCCGGCACCGGGGCCGGGCGCACGGGTGCGCGGCGCCCGCGCCCCCGCGAGGGGGGACGGGCGGCGTGTACGGTGTCGGCGTGGCGCGGCCCTGGCCAGACACGGACGGCGGCGCCGACCGAGGCCCGGCGGGGCGGAGCGAGTTGCGCGAGGTGGTGGGGACCCGCTATGTCACCGCCCTGCGCGAGGGTGGGTCTCTTCCCGGCCTGGTCGAGGCCAGCGACGACGGCCTCTACGTGGTCAAGTTCCGCGGCGCCGGCCAGGGCCCGCTGGCCCTGGTCGCCGAGGTCATCGTCGCCGAGATAGCCCGCCGCCTCGGTCTGCCGGTGCCCGAGCTGGTGCGGGTGCAGATCGACCCGGCGCTCGGCCGGGCCGAGCCCGATCCCGAGATCCAGGAGCTGATCCTCAGCAGTCCGGGAACCAACCTCGGCATCGACTTCCTCCCCGGTGCCCTCCCCTATTCGCCGGCCGCCGGGCCCCAGCCACAGGCCGACGTGGCGGCCGACATCGTCTGGCTGGACGGGCTGACCACCAACGTCGATCGCACCGCCCGCAACCCGAACCTCCTGGTATGGCACCGGCAGCTGTGGCTGATCGATCACGGGGCCGCCCTGTTTCGCCAGCACGGCGGTTGGCACCCGGCCGAGGATGCCGGACGGCCGTTCCCCCAGATCGCAGACCACGTCCTCCTGGCGGCGGCGGGGCCGATCGGCGGAGCCGACGAGCGCCTGGCCCCCCGGGTCGATCGGGCGCTCCTCGAGCAGGTGGTGGCCCTCGTCCCCCCGCAATGGCTGACCCATGCCTCCGGCGCGACCTACGTCGACTACCTGGCCCGCCGCCTGGAGGCGCCCCGCCGCTTCGTGGAGGAGGCCGAGCGTGCCCGAGCCGGGGCGTAGCCCGTTCTCCTACGCCACCATCCGCGTCGTCCCCAACCTCGAGCGGGGCGAGTTCGTCAACGCCGGGGTGGTGCTCTTCTGCCGGTCGCGCCGCTTCCTCGGGGTCCGCGTCGCCCTCGACGCGCTGCGCCTCGCCGCCCTCGCCCCCGACCTGGCGGCGGAGGCCGTGCGCCCCCACCTCGACGCCCTGGTGCGGATCGCCGGCGGCGATCCCACCGCCGGTCCCATCGCCGCCCTCCCGGCGTCCGAGCGCTTCGGCTGGATGGTGGCGCCGTCGAGCACGGTCATCCAGCCCGGGGCGGTGCACGTCGGCCTGTGCGTCGACCCGGCGGACACGCTCGAGCGCCTGTTCGCCGAGCTCGTGAGCTGAGCGGCGCGCGCTCTGTCCCGGCGGGTCAGTCCGCCGGCAGGCGCCGGCGCCGGTGCCGCCCGGCCCCGCCCGCCGGGATCCGACTCGGCGGGGATCGCCGCGGCCCCGGGCCCGCACCCGGCCCGGGCGCAGACACGGGCAGCGGCCGCAGCACCGGGCCGCGAGCCGGACGGGCGGGAACGACCAGCACATCGGCGACGGCGGCCTCCTCGGCGAAGGCCGCCCACTCGGCGGCGGGCAGGGTTCCGGCGCCCGCGGCGGCGCACAGGGCGAAGGGCGCGATGGTCAGCTCGCCGCGGCGCAACTGGAGCGGGGACCCGAGGGGGACCTCGAGGGTCCAGCCCTCTTCGAGGAGGGCTTCGACCACCGTCGCCGACACCGTCTCCACCCGCGCCGTCGAGACGGGGGGGCAGGCGCCGGGGGGGCCGGCCAGGGCCTCGGTGATGTGGCCGAGGCGGAACGGCTCGAAGCCGCTGGCGCCGGCGGCGACGCGCCGGCGCAGGCGGGGGAGCCATACGGCATGGACGGCGCGGTCCCAGCTGAGGTCGACGAGCACGCCGCGGTCGGGCCGGGCGGCGGCGAGGAGCCGTCGCTCGAGCCGGGGGAACGGGGTCTCGAGGGCGACGGCGCCGAGCGGCGGAGGGACCCCGTCCACCACGCCCGCTGCCGCGCGCTCGCGGCGCTCGGCGAGTCGGGCGGCGGCCAGCCCGTCGGCGATGCGCTCACGGAACCCGGGCTCGGCGAGGAGGTCGACCCAGCCGTCGAGGATCGGCGGGGCGAAGCCCTCGGCCAGGCACGGCTCGACGTCGCCGGCCATATAGGCGGAGAAGTGGTCCCGGCGATAGGCGGCGCGCAGGTAGTGGTCGAACGCGTCGGGTCCGAACGCCGCCACGCAGGCCCGATCCGCTGCTGCCAGGCGTCGGCGAGAGGCCGATCGCCGCAGACGGCCGGCCGCGCGCGCGAACCGACCTGGCGAGCGAGCCACCAGCCCGCCGGACGGCATCGGGCGGATCGGATCCTCATCGCCCAGGAGGAGGGCGGGCGGGCCGCCGGCGGCCGGGCCGGCGGCAAGGGCGTGGGCGGCGGCGAGGACCAGGTCGGCCCGAGCGGTGGCGGCCAGCCAGGGAGCGCCGATGCGGAGAACCGGGCCGCGCCGTTCGCGCCGGAGGGCGACCGCGGAGTCGAGGGTGAGCCAAACCTCGCTCGGGAGCGGAGCCCCGACGGCCTCGGCGGCGATCCGGACCAGGCGCAGGACATCGGGCTCGCCGGCGGCATCGACCGGGCCCCCGGCGGAGGTCGCCGGCCCAGCGACTTCCTCGGGAGGACCCCTCACCTACTTCCCATCGGCACGCCCGCCCGATCTCATGAGCCTCCCGGCAGCGGCCGACCCGATCAAGATGCAGGTGATCCGCCCGCGGGGGGTCAGCCGCAACAACTCACATGGGCAAGTTGCTGGCACTCCTGGGAGTGGCGCTGATTCTCGTCACCGGCGCCGCGGCGGTGGGGCTGATCGACGGCGGCAGCAGCCGCTCCTCAGCGCCGGCGAGCGCCGCCTCGGGCCCCGCCAAGAAGAAGGCGCGGGTGCCGATCCGGGGCTTCGCCTTCGTCCCGGCCAAGATCAGGATCCTGGTGGGCGGAAAGGTGACGTTCACCAACTTCGACTCGGCCCCCCACACGGCCACCGCCGACCAGGGCGCGGCCTTCGACACCGGGACGCTCATGCAGAACCAGAAGAAGACGGTGAAGTTCGCCACGGCGGGCACCTTCACCTACCATTGCGCCTTCCACCCGTTCATGACCGGAACGGTAACGGTGGGCTGATGGCGCGCTGGGTGCGAGTGGTCGGCGCTCTGCTCATCATCGGGGTGGGAGTTGTCCACCTCGAGCAGTACCTCGACTTCATCAAGGACGTGCCGACCATCGGCGTGCTCTTCCTCCTCAACAGCTTCGGCGCGGGCGCCATCTGCCTGATGCTGGCCGGACCCCTGCGCCTGCCGGGGGCGCTGGGCGGGATCCTCCTGTCGCTCGGCTCGCTGGTCTCCATCGCCGTGGCCCGGTATGCCGACCGCGGCCTGTTCGACTATCGCGAGCCGACGTGGCGCACGCCGATCATCATCGCGGTGGCGCTCGAGGTGCTGGCGGTGATCGTGCTCGCGGTCACTCTCCGCCTCAAGTCGGACTGAGCGTCGGCGTCCGACGCCGACCTCCTGGCCGTGGCTAGGTGCGCGACGCGCGCAGGCGGGCGATGACCTCGTCGCTCCAACTGTGGGTGCGCAGGAGCCGGTAGCGGTCGCCGGCCACCCGCATGTAGGAGTCGGTCTCGGTTCCCTCGCCGAGGAGGTCGGCCTCGCGGAGGAGCTCGACCACCGGCGCGTACTCCTCCTCGAACCAGGCGGCGGCCACGGCCCGCCGATCCTTCAGCGTGCCGCGCTCCTGGAGGAGGCGAAACCCCCACGCCTCGACGCCCTCAGCCAGCTCGGCATAGCCCCAGGGGTCGGTGAGCGCGACGCGCCGGGTCTGCTCGGGGGTGAGGGGCACCCGCTCGAGGAACAGGCGCTCGTGTGACTTGAGCGGGAGATCGCCGACGGTCATCGCCTCGTCCGGGGCCAGGCGGGTGAGGACCTCGGTGGTATAGGCATCGATGGTGGTGCGTCGGAGGGCGCGCGCCACAGACACCCGGTGGTGGCCGTCGCGGACGAAGTGGAGCCCGCCGACCCGGTAGAGGGAGATCGGCGGCATCGCCGCCCCCCGGCGCTCGGCCTGGGCGATGGACTCCCAGCGCGAGCGCACCCGCGAGTTCGTGGGGCGGAACTCGCGGTCGAAGTCGCTGGTGCGGTCGACGGTGCCGACGATGCTCTCCAGGGAGATGGTCTGGAGGCCGAGCGACCGCTCGCCGACCCGCCCCAGGGCAGCCACCACCTCCTCGAAGGGGAGGATCAGCCCGACGTCGTCGGGCGTGCGCAGCATGCGCTGGGCCAGACGGGAGAGGGCCTGGCGGCGGCGGGCGCGCAGGAAGTCGTTCTGCGCGTCGGCCAGGGGAAAGCCGGTGTCGGGCGACATCACTCCCAGGGGGTCGGGGGCACCGAGGGACTGCCTTCATTCTGCCATGCCATGGCCGGCTGGACTTCCGTCCCTCCTATACCTAGACTGTCTGGGCATGGGCGGCGAGCGAGCCAGGGGACATCTGGATCTCCTGCTCCTCGGCGTGCTGGCCGGGGGCCCGCTCCACGGCTACCGGGTGATCGCCCGGCTGCGGGAGCGCAGCGGGGGCACGTTCGACCTTCCCGAGGGCACGGTCTACCCGGCGCTCCACCGCCTGGAGGCGGAAGGGATGCTGCGCAGCTGGTGGGCGGAGCTCGACGGGCGCCGGCGGCGCCTGTACGAGCTCACCGGTGCCGGGGCGCGAGCGCTGAGCGGGGGCCGCGATGAGTGGAGACGGTTCGCCGCCGGGGTCGAACGCGTCCTCGAGGGGCGGGCGTGAGCCCGGCCGAGGACCCGATCGAGCGCTACCTGGACCGCCTGCTGGTCGAGCTCCGCGGGCGGTCCCGGGACGTCCGGCGGATCCTCGCCGAGACCGAGGAGCACCTGCGCGACGCCGCCGCCGCCGAGGTGGCCGGCGGCCTGGGCGAGGAGGCCGCGGCCGCGGCGGCGATCGCACGCTTCGGCCGCCCGCGAGAGTTCGCCCGCCGCTTCCCGCCGCCGCCCTTCTCCCTCCCCGCCACCCGCCCCATCCTCGCCGAGCTCGTGGCCAGCATCCTCCTGCTCGGTGCCGTTGGCCTCATCGCCGTCGGCGCCAGCGGGGTGCTGGCCGCCGGCTTGGGCCTGGTCTTCGGGCAGGGCTTCGTGGCCGGCGATCCGCCCGGGGTGACCTACACCGCCGCCCGGTGCGCCGAGTACCAGGAGTACGAGCCGCGGGCGCCCACCTGCGCCGCGGCGGCCACCGCTCACCACTTCGGGGAGGTGGTGGGCAACCAGCTTGCCGCCGGGATCCTCGGGCTGATCGCCCTGGCCCTCCACCGCGCCGCCCGGCGCGTCCTGCGTCGGCGGGGCACCTACGGCCAACTCCTCCCCGACGGGTTCACCGCCACGGTGGGGGCCAGCGTGTTCGGGGTGGCCGCCGCCCTCCTCCTCCTCCAGAGCGCGGGATCACTCGCCTTCTCGGGCGGCTCGGGCACCGGAGCCATGCTCAGCCAGGGCATCGTCTGCCTGCTCGCCGCGGGCGCCTTCCTCCCCGCGCTGGTGCGCACCTTGGCCCTGCACGTGGACCAGGGGACCGGGGCGCCGGAGACCGGCGACGTCTGAGCCGGCTTGACTACTGTAGGGGCGATGAAACGCCGTCGGCTCCTCGCCCTGCCCGCCGCGGTGGTGCTGGCCGTCATCGGCGCCGGCTGCGCCGCCGGCGGTCGCCCGGCGGCCGCGCCCGGGCCGAGCACCCCGGCGCCGCGCCCGGCGCCGGGCGGCGGGGCGCTCGTGGCCACGCCCGCACCCGGCCACAGTGCTCTCGGGCGTCCGGGCTTCAGCCTCGTCGCCCAGGCCCGCCACGGCCGGGTCGGCCTCTACCGCGGGCCGGGGTCCCACCGCCTCGTGCGGATGCTCCACAGCCCGGACGGGAGGTTCCCCCTCGTCCTGCTCGTCAAGCAGGCCCGACCCGGGTGGCTCCAGGTCTACCTCCCGGTGCGCCCCAACCAGAGCACCGGGTGGATCCGCCAGGCCGACGTCAGCCTCCGCTATGACGGCTATCGGGTGGAGGTCGACGTCCACCGCCGACGTCTGAGCGTCTGGCGCTCCGGCGTCGTCCTCGACCGTCAGCCCATCGGCGTGGGGCAGGTTCTCACGCCGACCCCGGGCGGCATCTACTACATCATCCAGGAGTTCCGCCTCTCCGACCCGGGCGGTCCCTACGGCCCCTACGCGCTGGGAATCTCCGCCTACTCGAACGTGCTGCAGAGCTTCGGCAGCGGCCCCGGCCAGATCGCCCTCCACGGGACGAACGACCCGGGCGGCATCGGGGCCAAGGTGAGCCACGGCTGCATCCATCTGCGCAACCGCGAGATCACCCGCCTCGCCCACCTGCTGCCGCTGGGCACGCCGGTCCTCATCCGGGCCTGAGCCGGCCCCTACGAGCGCTCAGCCGGGCGTGCCGCGCCACCGGGCGGCGTGATCTCGCGGGGCCCCGCCCCGGCCGGGCGGGTCACAGGTCGCGGAGCTCTTCGATGGCGGGGCGGCGGAGCGCCCGCAGGGTGATGGCGCCGGCGGCGAGGACGGTGGCGAGCACCGCCGCGGCGACGGCGATCAGATACCCCCACGGGATCGAGAGCACGTCGGGCGGCGGGTCGAAGACGCCGGTCAGCACGTCGACCAGGGTGATCGAGAGCAGGGCGGCCATGACGGTTCCGAAAATCAGGCCGCCGCCGGTGACGAAGATCGACTCGCCCCAGACGAAGCCGCCCAGTTGGCGCGAGCGGGCGCCGAGGGCGCTGGCGATGGCGAACGTCCGTCGCCGCTCCTGGAAGCCGAGACCGAGGGCCAGGCCGGTCGCCGCGGCGGCGAGCACGAGCGCGAACCCGAGCTCGATCCGGGTGAGGCCGGAAAGCTCGACCGCGGTCAGGTTCGAGCCGACGACGTGGCGCTGGTTGACGATGTCGGTCACCGCGGCGTTGGCGCCCACCACCGCCCGGATGCGCGCCGCCACCGTCGCCGGGCTGGTTCCGTCGGTCTGGACGAGAAAGCTTCCGACGGCGTCCGACCCGGTCTTGGCGGCGACGTAGCTCTGGTTGGCCACGAAGAACGAGTCCTTGGGCGCGGTGGGGAACTCCTTGGCGACCCCCTCGTAGCGGAAGGGCACGGTCACCAGCTGCTTGGTGACCCCGTTCTCCAGTCGCAGGTTGAGCCGGTCACCCGGGTGGAGCTGGTAGTCCTTGACCGTCTCCGCGCTGACGAGGATCGCCGACGGGTCCCTGCCGATGATCTTCATCAGGCCGGCGGCGCTACCGCCTTGGAACCACCCGTTCTGGAGCTTCCCGGCGCTGGTGATGGACTGCGGCCGCACGCCGAAGAGGTCTTGGAGGTCGGCGCCGATGTAGGCGTATCGGTGCTGCAGCGGCTCGATCGAGGCGACGCCCGGGACCTTCCGCAGTTGGGCTGTGCCCTGCGCGGCGCCGACCGACACGCCGGGGGATTCGGTCACCGCCACGTCAGCTCCGTTGGAGAGCCGGGCGTCGGCCTCAGCCTGGGCCTGGTAGGTCGAGTCGAACACCGAGGTCGATCCGGCGAAGGCGGCGGTGAGCGCGACCAGGGCCACCGATCGGGCGAGCAGTCGCCGCTGGCGGCTCATCGTCGCCGCGACGGTCGGCGCGAGTTCGCCGGCGAGTGGCCGCAGGGCTCGGGCCAGAGGGCCGCCGCCGTGGCTGAGCAGGAGGTCAGCGAGGCGATAGACGAGCAGCCCGGCGCCGATCCAGCCGAGCACCGGTGCCAGCAGCGCGTACCAGTTGACCGACACCTGGGCGACACCTTCCGGAGCGAGCACCAGCTGGTAGCCGTTGCGCGAGGACTGCCAGTAGATGAAGCCGGCGATGGCGAGGCAGATGCAGTCCAGGCCGTAGCGTGCCCACAACGGACCCCGTTCCGTGCGCCCGACCTGCCGGCGCTGACCGGCGACGGTCAGCGACCGGGCGTCGCGGAGCGCCGGGAGGGCGATCGACCCGGCGGCGATGCCCAGACCGACGA
Organism: Solirubrobacteraceae bacterium; assembly: GCA_034664565.1. Taxonomy (GTDB): domain Bacteria; phylum Actinomycetota; class Thermoleophilia; order Solirubrobacterales; family Solirubrobacteraceae; genus Palsa-513. The sequence goes on along the minus strand of JAXDHJ010000037.1, from coordinate 17,411 downwards.
TCGCGGCCCCGAGGGCCCAGAGGACGGCGGACGCGGTCCCGGCACCGAAGGACGCCGTGCCGAAGGTGGTCTTGCCGATGAGCAGCGCTGCTGCGAGTCCGCCGAGGACGCCGAGGCTGCCGGCAAATGCGGTCTCGGCCATGGCGATCCGCACCAGCGTGCGGGTCGACGCGCCGCGGGTGCGTAGGAGTGCCGAATCCCGGCGACGTCGGTCGGCGCCCGCGGAGGCGATGAGCGCGGTGACGAGACCGGCGAGGATCGCGCCGGGTACGCCGAGAAAGAGGAAGAGGATCTGGGCGTAGAGGGCGTCCTGGCGAGCGGTGTCGAGCGCGGCGCCGAGATTGTCCCCGACCAGGCCGGTGCCGCCGAGGCGGCTTTCCAGGTTGTGCGCCCGGGCGGCCACGGTGTCAAAGGCCGCGCTCGGGCTGCTGGGCAGGGCGTGCGAGAGGGTCGCATGGATCTGCGTCTTGATCAACTCGGGGCGCCTGGCGATGATCGGAGCTTCGACCTGGTCGAACGTCGACCGGGGCAGCAGGATCACGTTGTCGGGCGGCGCCTTCGCCTGGGAGCCGGCCGGCGCCCCCACGGTCTGAAAGAGCGAGTCGGCATAGGGGAGGTCGACGACCCCGTCGACGGTGACCTTGGTCGGCGCCGTCCCGGGCCGGGCGATGGTCACCGTGCTCCCCGGGGCGACGTGCAGGTTGGACGCCGTCTGCTGGGCGACGAGAACCCCGTCGAGCCTTCCCGACAGCAGCCGCAGCTCGTTCGGGAACGCCGCCGCGTAGCCTTGGGGGAGACCGAGGACGCGGGCGGCGCCGGTCGTCTGAGTCGAACCCTGGGTGGTGGCGGTGAGACCGGGGGCGCCGGCAAACCGCACGGGCAGGGCCCGCCGGACCCCGGGGAAGGCGCCGATCTTGGCCAGCAGGTCGCCGGGATTCGCGCCCGGTTGGGCCTCGACCTGCCAGTCGATGGCGATTCGGGCGATCGCGCGTTGGGTCATCTTCGAGTTCGTCGACGAGAGGAACGCCCCGATCGAGGCGATCAGTGCGACACCGACGGCCACTCCGAGCGCGGTGGCGATGATCCGCGTCGGACGGTACGCCACCAGACCGCGAAGCCATTTCAGCGCGACCACGTCGCCTCCTTGAGGTTGGTCTGAAGCTCGCCGCTGCGCATCTCCCAGCGCTCGGGCAGGCGCTCGGCGACGCCGAGGTCGTGGGTTGAGATGACCAGCGCGCAGCCGGCGTGGTTGGCGGCGGCAAGGAGCACATCGACGACGGCGGCGCCGTTGGTGCGGTCGAGTTGACCGGTCGGCTCGTCGGCCAGGATCAGCGTGGGTTTGCCGGCCAGCGCCCGGGCCACCGCGACGCGCTGCGCCTGACCGCCCGAGATCTCCTCGGGGAGCTTGTCGGCAAGCTCGTCGAGGTCCAGCGTGAGCAGGGCGGCATGTGCCGTCACCCGGGCCGCTTTGTCGGTCATTCCGCCGATGACCAGCGGCAGCGCCGCGTTCTCGAGGACGGTCAGCGGCGCAAGCAGGCTCGGTCCCTGGAAGATCACCGCCACCCGACCGGGGCGCAGCTCGTCACGGGTGCCGATCGCCGGCCAGCTCACCGCCCCGAGGGTGGGATCGTCGAGACCAGCCATCAGATGCAGCAGCGTCGACTTCCCCGAGCCGGAGGGGCCGACCAGCGCGATCCGCTGACCGGCGAACACCGCGCAGTCGGTGGGCTGGAGGGCGACGGTCGCGGCGGGTCCGGCTCCGTAGGTACGGGCGACGCCATCGCAGCGGACAAGTGGAGCTCGCTCGGTCACGCGGCGACTCTCCCGTCGAGCAGGCGGATCTCACGGTCGACCACGGCGGCGACCGCCGGACTGTGGGTGACGATGAGGACGCCGGCTCCGGCGGCGGCCCGCTCGCGCAGCAGATCGAGGACGCGGGCGGCGGTCACCGCGTCGAGCTCACCGGTCGGCTCGTCGGCGAGGATCACCGGCGGGTCGTTGGCCAGCGCCACGGCCAGGCCGGCCCGGGCCAGCTCTCCGCCGGACAGCTGCGCGGGGCGAGCCCCGGCGCGATGGTCGATGCCGCATCGCTCGAGAACCTCGTCGCGCCAACGCACCCCACTCGACCGGTCGCCGATGCGCTGCGCCAGGATGACGTTGTCGGCGACCGAGAGGTGGCCGACCAGGTTGCCGTGCTGAAAGAGCATGCCGATCCGGGCCCCGCGGATGCCGGCGCGTTCCTCCTCGGGGCGGCGGGAGATGCGCGTCCCGTCGACGCTCACGCTGCCACCGTCGGGCTCGTCCAGACCGGCGAGACAGGCGAGCAGCGTCGATTTGCCGGAGCCGGACGGGCCGGTGACCGCGACCAGCTCCCCGGCCTCCACGGTGAGGGAAACACCCCTCAGGGCGAGCGTCTCGTCATCCCCGGCGTGAAAGAAGCGATACAGGTCGTGGGCTTCGAGCACCGCGCTCATCTCGTGAACCTGAGTGAGTTGGTGACCTTGGTCCAGGGATCGACGTTGTCCGAGCCGTTGGGCGCCGATAGGGTGACGATCACGTCGCGCCCCCGGTGGCTGAAGTCGTAGCGCTCGATGGCGATGACCCCGAACTTGCCGGTCACCGGATCCGGCTTGGAGTAGCCCAGGTAGGCGGTGCGGATCGCCGGGCCGCCTTGGCGGGTGACCGCGGTGACCGACTGGAGCTTGAACCCCTTGGTGGTCCTGGCGAGCATCGGCACCACGGTGCGCCGCACCGAGGCGACGGTGATCGGCGCACGCGCCGGCTGGGCGGCGATCCTGACCGCGTTGAGCTTGTCGGTGAAGGAGACGGCGCCGCCTGAGCTCGACCGCGACCAGCCCTCGGGCGTGCTCACCGAGTAGCCGGCGCCGGGCACCGCGTAGGGAACGTAGGCCGTGGTGTCGGGGATGTCGCCGGGCGGAAGACTCTCGGGCACGTTGGGGTTCACGGCGCTCCCGCTCGCGGGGGTGGAGGCCGCCGAGCCCGATCCGGTCCTCGAGGCGGACCCGCAGCCGGCGAGGAGCAGGATGGCCAGAAGCAGGGGCGCAGTCATCTTGGACACGGGACCTCCACGGAGTCGCAGGTTCATCGCACGGCGAGACTAGGCAAGCGATGTCATGGCCCGGTTCGCGAAGGTCAGCGCCAGGTCAAACCTGGCGCGGGCGCTACGCTCCGGTGAATGGACGAGCGGGGGATCCTGGTCGTCGAGGACGACGAGGCGATCGCCGTGGGCCTGGTTCGGGTACTGACCGGCCAGGGATACGCGGTGCGCCGGCTGGCCCAGGGCACCGGCGCGGTCCGAGCCGCCGACGACGGCGTCGGCCTGGTGGTTCTCGATCTCGGCCTACCGGACATGGATGGGCTCGAGGTGTGCCGTCGCTTGAGGGCGGCCCACCCCGACCTGGCGATCCTCATCCTCACGGCGCGCGGGCACGAGCTCGACATCGTTGCCGGGCTCGACGCCGGGGCCGACGACTACCTGGCCAAGCCGTTCCGCCTGGCCGAGCTCCTGGCACGCATCCGGTCCCACCTGCGGCGCGCCGAGGCGAGCGCCGCCCACGCCGGTCCCGCGCTCCAGGCAGGCGCGGTGGGGGTAGACCGTTCGGCCCGCCGGGCGTGGCTTGGCGCGCAGGAGCTGATGCTGCGCCCCAAGGAGTTCGACCTGCTGGCCCTCTTCGTGGCCAACGCGGGCGTCGCATTGACCCGCGAGCGCATCATGGCCGCGGTCTGGGACACCGCGTGGATGGGGTCGACCAAGACGCTGGACACCCACGTGCTCGGGCTTCGCAACAAGCTCGGAGCCGAGGCGATCACCACCCTCCGAGGAGTCGGCTACCGGTTCGAGCTGCCGTGAAGCGTCGCCTGGTCCTGGCCATCGCCGGTGTCGCGGCATGCGCGGTGGCGTTGTTCGCGCTGCCCCTCGGGGTCGCCCTCGAGCGGGGCTACCGGTCGGAGGAACTGCTGCGACTCCAGCGCGACACGGTGGCCGCGACGCGCGCCGTCGACCTCACCGCCGGCGCGCACGACCGGGTGGAGCTACCGACCTCGAGCGACCAGCTCGCGATCTACGGCGTCGCCGGATCGCTGATCGCCGGCCGGGGCCCGGCAAGCGCCGGGGCGGCGGCGCGCGCCGCGCTGCGAAGCCGGCGTCCGACCGGCGTGGTCGGCAGCGCAACGCTGGTCGTCGCCGTGCCCGTCCTCAGCGGGGAGCGGGTCACCGGCGTGGTGGTGGCGCAGCGCAGTCAGCGCGGGATCACCGGCCGGACCCGCCGGGCGTGGCTGGCGCTGGGCGGACTCGCGGCCGGGGTGGTGGGCCTGGCGGTACTGGCGGCGGTCGCCCTCGGCCGGCGCCTGGCCCGTCCGCTGGAGACGCTGGCCGCGACGGCGCGACGGGTGGGCGAGGGCGACTTCGCCGCTCGAGCCCCGGCGACGAGCATCCGGGAGATCGACGAGGTGGCGGATGCGCTGAATCGCAGCTCACGCCACATCCACGAGTTGATCAGCCGCGAGCGAAGCTTCAGCGCCAATGCCTCCCACCAGCTGCGAACGCCGCTCGCGGCGATGCGACTCGAGCTCGAGGGGCTGGCCCTGGCCCAGGACGAGCCGTTACCCGAGGTGACCTCGGCGCTCGCGCAGGTCGAGCGGCTGCAGAGCACCATCGAGACGCTGCTGTCCGTCGCCCGCGGAACCCCTCAGGCCGAGCGGACCAGCGATCTCGGTGTCCTCGTCCGCGACCTGGCCGATCGCTGGCACGGGCGGCTGGCCGCCGCCGGGCGGCCGCTCCACGTACAGGTGGATGCCGAGCCGTCGGCGATCGGCATGTCGCCGGCCGTGCTCGGCGAGATCGCCGAGGTCCTGATGGAGAACGCCCTCGTGCACGGTGACGGCGCGGTGACGGTCACCGTTCGCCGGGTCGGCCGGGCGATGGCCCTCGAGGTCGCCGATCGCGGCCCTGGTTTCGGCCCGGATCCGGACGCGGCGTTCGCGCGGGGACGGGGCAGCGGACACGGCATCGGCCTCGCCCTGGCCCGATCGCTCGCCGACGCCGACGGGGGGCGGCTGCAGATCAGCCATGCCGGGAGCGCTCCGACGGTCACCCTGCTCGTGCCGTGCGCCGAGAGCGAGCCGGGCGGCGGCGAGGCGAGTGAGGATCCCCAGCCCGGACGACGACAGCGGCCGGGCCGCTGAGATCGCCTCGCGGCGGCCGGGACCGGGCGGGTCGAGCCGGGCTTCCCGCGCCGGGCGCCGGAGCCGGTGACCAGGGCAAAGTGGAAATCCCGATCGGCATTAGGCTATTATGGCGTCCCGCCCTGCCGGACCAGCTTGGAAGGAGCGCGCCGTCTCACCTACGCTTGCCGTATTCGGCCTCGGCGTCGGCATCCTCGTCGGAATGACCGGGGTGGGTGGCGGGTCGCTGATGACGCCCCTGCTGATCCTCGTCTTCGGGGTCAAGCCGGTGACCGCCATCGGCACCGACCTCGCCTACGGCGCGGTCACCAAGACGGTCGGCGGCTGGCGCCACTGGCGCCAGAAGACGGTCGACCTCTCGATGTCGACGTGGATGGCCTTCGGCTCGGTCCCGGCCGCCGTGGCCGGGGTCTTCGTACTCAAGAAGCTCGAGCGGTCCGAGGGCGCCGGGTTCGACAGCACCATCCTCGTCCTCGTGGCCATCGCCCTCCTCCTCTGCGCGGTGACCATGCTCGCGCGTCTGTTCTTCCCGGCGGTCAGCGACCGCGAGCAGGAGAGTGCCACCCTCACGCCGGCCCGCAAGGTCCTGGCCACCAGCCTGGGCGTGGTCATCGGCTTCGTGCTCGGCATCACCTCGGCCGGCAGCGGCTCCCTCATCGCCGTCGCCCTCATCCTCCTCTTCCGCCTCACCCCGCGCCGGGTGGTGGGAACCGACGTGTTCCACGCCGCCGTGCTCCTCTGGGCCGCCGCCCTCGCCCACCTGGTTGCCGGGGACATCGACTTCGGACTGGCCGGGAACATCCTCGTCGGCTCGATCCCCGGGGTCTGGCTCGGCACCCGCTGGTCGGTCCTGGTGCCGGTGGGCGCCCTGCGGGTGGCCCTCGGCCTCCTCCTCCTCGGCTCCGGCCTCGCCCTCCTGGCCAAGGCGGGGGCCAGCGTCCCCACCCCGGTGCTCGCCGTCTTTCCGGTGAGCGTCCTCGCCCTCGCCGCCTACGTCATCCTGCGCCGTCCCCGCGACGAGCCGTCGAGCCCGGCCCCGGGCAAGCCCTTCGGGGCGGCGGTGGCCCCGACGGCCGAGTAGCGCGCGGTCGTCGGCGGCAGGGGGCCGATTATGGCGGTGAGGCGGATCGTGCCCGACTTCCAGTCCGATGATCCGGCGGGGAGCCGCGAGTTCTACGTCGACGTCCTCGGCCTCGAGGTGGCGATGGACCTCGGATGGGTGATGACCTTCTCCGCGCCCGGGCAGCCGACCGCCCAGATCACCGTCCTGCGCCAGGATGCCAGCGCCCCGGTGGCGCCGGACGCCTCGATTGAGGTCGATGACGTCGATGCCGTGCACGCCGCGGCGCGGCGCCTGGGCTATGAGATCGTCCACCCGCTGACCGACGAGCCCTGGAGAGTCCGGCGCTTCTTCGTCCGCGAGCCCTCCGGCCGGGTGCTCAACATCCTCAGCCACAGCTGAGGCGCCGCGGCCCGGCCGGGCGGGGTCGGGGAAAACGGCCGGGGTCGGGTGGCGGACGGGGTCGGCGGGGCCTCAGCCGGCCGGCCTCCCGGCCTGGGCATAGAGCAGCGACCCGGGCGTGGTCAGCGTCTCCCCCGTCTCCAGCAGCGTCTTCAGCCCGGAGAGGATCTGGGGCCAGCCGCCGTAGATCTCGGCGTTGGTCGTCTCGCGCATCTGGTCGTGGGTCACGGTCAGCCGGCACGAGTCGTCGCCGATCGGCTCGATCTCCCAGGTCACCCGCGAGGTGCCCTCGCTCTTGACATCGTCGCTCCACAGGGCGTTGAAGCTCTGGACGAGCCGGCGGGGCGCCTCGACCTCCAGGTTCTCGCCGGCACAGATGGTCATGCCCGCCTCGGCGTGGACGCCCTCGTACGGCGAGCCGACGGCCCAGTCGGACTGGACGCCCACCCCGAAGCTGTACTTGCCGCGCAGGCCTGGGTCGGTGATCGCCTCCCACAGCCGCTCGGGCGTCGTCTTGATGTAGATCTCGAATACCTTCTCCATGCCGTCCTCCTCGAGGGTTGTCTTCAGGTCGCTGAGCGTGGCCGCCCAGGGCTCGGCGTACTTGCTCACCCAGCGGTCGTGGACGAGCCGGATGGGGACGGGGTTCAGGAAGTGGAGCTTCTCGCGGCCGCGCTTGCGCGTGACCACGAGCCCCGCCTCCTCGAGCACCCGGAGATGCTTCATGACGCCGAAGCGCGTCATCGGCAGCCGGGCCTCGAGCGCGGTGAGGCTCTGCCCGTCCCGGCCGTAGAGCTCGTCGAGCAGGCTCCGGCGGGTCGGGTCGGCCAGCGCTTTGAACACCTCGTCCATGGCGGGCATGATAGGTGACCTTTTGGTCACTTGTCAAGTTGGGAGGCGGACGGTCTATGGTGGCAGCGGACGCGAGGAGGCAGGCCTTGTCACGGTTGAGATTCCAGACATCCATTTCGCTCGACGGCTTGGTGGCGGGACCGGACCAGAGCGAGGCGGACCTGTTGGCGATGGCGGCATGGAGCTTCACCGGTGGGTGTGGCCGGTGATCCTCGGCGACGGCGCCCGCCTGTTCGAGTACCTCACCGTCTTCACCGGCGAGCTCGAAGGCACCCGGGCGGTGGCCGCGCCCGGGGTCACCCACCTCAGCTACCGGGCGGCGTGACGTGCTCCTGGCCGCCAGGCAGGCGATCGTCTACGGCGCCGGGGGGGCGATCGGCAGCGCCGTGGCCCGGGCCTTCGCCCGGGAGGGGGCGACCGTCCACCTCGCCGGGCGCACCCTCGAGCCCCTCGAGGCGCTGGCCGCGGAGATAGCCGCCGCCGGGGGAGCCGCCGTGGCCGCGCAGGTCGACGCCCTCGACGAGGCCGCGGTCGACGAGCATGCCGCCACCGTCGCCGCCGACGGCGGCTCCCTCGACATCTCCTTCAACCTCATCTCCCACCCGGTCGTCCAGGGGATCCCGCTCGCCGAGATGGCGCTCGAGGACTTCGCCGCACCGGTGATCACCGCGGTGCGGACGATGTTCCTCACCTCGCGGGCGGCGGCCCGGCACATGATCAAGCAGGGATCGGGGGTGATCCTCACCTTCGGCGGCTACGGCGATCCCCTGCCCGGGTACCACCTCGGCGGCCTCCAGGTCGCCTTCGGGGCGATCGAGTCGCTGCGGCGCAACCTGGCCTGCGAGCTCGGCCCTCACGGCATCCGGGTGGTCACCCTCCAGACCGGTGGCGTGCCCGAGTCGATTCCCGCGTCCTTCGCCGGGCGGGAGGCGATCGGCAGATCGATCGCCGCCCGGACCATGCTCGGGCGGGCGGCGACGCTCGAGGACGTGGCCAACGTGGCCGCCTTCGCCGCCTCCGACCACGCCCGCGCCATCACCGCCTCGGCCATCAACATCACCGGCGGAGCAATCGTCGACTAGGGCGCCCGGGGGTGGATCGCCTCCCCCGCCTCGAGCATGGCCACGAACTTGGCCAGGCGCCGGGCCCTGGTCTCGGGGCGCTTGGCCTCGGCCAGTCGGTAGAGGATCGCGTAGCGGTTCTGGCTGCTCAGCCCGGCGAAGAAGGCGCTGGCCCGGGGACGGGCGTCGAGCTCGCGCTGGAGGTCCGCGGGAACCGCGCTCGATCGCTGGCCGGCGTAGGCCGCCTCCCAGCGACCGTCCGTCCTGGCCCGCTCGACCTCGGCGAGGCCGGCCGGACGCATCCTCTCCTCAGCGATCAACCGCTCGGCGGTCGCCCGGTTGATCTGCGACCACTTGCTGCGGGGCCGGCGGGGCGTGAAACGCTGGAGGAACCAATGCTCGTCGAGCGCCGCTCGACGCCCGTCGATCCACCCGAAGCACAGGGCGCTCTCCAGGACCTCCGGGTAGCGGACGCTGGGAATGGCCACCGCCTTCTTGGCCATCTCGATCCACACCCCGGCGCAGGTGGCGTGGTGGTCCTCGAGCCACCGCTCCCACTCGGCCGCGCCGGGGAAGGCGAGCCTCGGAAGTCCATCGTCGGCGCCCACATCTGGGAGGCTAGCTCGGGTCGAGTCGAGTCGAGCGCCACCGCCCGGGACGGACCCGGCGGCGGCCAGGGCCTGGGCTACGACGCAGGGACGTCCACCACCGAGCACGGGAGGCCTTAGATGACCACGACGACGAGCGGTAGCGGCACGCGCGAGGATCCCTGGGTTCTGCGGACTCCACCCGGCAGCTCGGAGTACCGGATGTACCGCGACGAGGCGGCCGACCCTCCGGCCCTGGTCTGTGTGGTCGGCAAGACCACGCTCGGCTACCAGCTGCGCTGCATCGAGGATCTCCACGCCATGCTCCGCGATCACGGCGACTGGATCGCCCTGGGCAGCGCCGACGAGCAGAAGCCCGCCGCCGAAGGCACCGTCGAGTCGTGGGCCCGCTCGCCGGCCAACCCGGTCGGCGGCTTCTACGGTCTCAAGAAGGGGCTGCGCGGCCGCTTCGGGATGTATGTCCCGCCGCTCATGGAGGTCCTCGGGCTCGCCGAGCTCGAGCACAACGCGCGCAACAACCGCATGCGGGCCATCACCTGACCGGCGTCCGCCCGGGTCGGGCGAGGGTGCCTAGACTTGCCGTCCATGCCTGCCGGTGCGCACGAGGGAATCGATCCGCGGGACCTCGCGGCCTGCCTGCGGGTGCTCGCCCAACTCGACTCCCTCCCGGTCGAGCACCCGGACGCGGTGGCGGTGCGCCGGGCCAGCGGGGGCGTGTTCAAGACGGTCAAGCTGCGCCGCCGCGCCGACCGCCGGGCGGCCGTCCTCGCCCGCGACGGCGAGGTGACCGCGGCCACGGCAACCGGCGCCCCCGGGCGCATCGACGACGAGACCTCGGGGCTCCCGCTCGTCTCCGCCGCCGCCGGGGCCAGCGCCGGGACCCTCCTGCGCCGGCGCGCCTGCTACGTATGCAAGCGTCGCTACCACCAGGTAGACGCCTTCTACCACCAGCTCTGCCCCGACTGCGCCGCGGCCAACCGCGCCCGCCGCGAGGCCCGCACCGACCTCACCGGCCGGCGGGCCCTGCTGACCGGCGGCCGGGCCAAGATCGGAATGTACATCGCCCTGCGACTGCTTCGCGACGGCGCCGAGACGACGATCACCACCCGCTTTCCCCGCGACGCGGCCCGGCGCTTCGCGGCCATGGCCGACAGCCGCGACTGGCTGCACCGGCTGCGCATCGTCGGCGTCGACCTCCGCGACCCGGCACAGGTCCTCGGCCTGGCCGACGCGGTGAGCGGGCCCGGCTCCCTCGACATCCTCATCAACAACGCCGCCCAGACCGTCCGCCGCTCCCCCGAGGCCTACGCCCCGCTGGCCCGGGCCGAGGCCGCGCCACTCCCACCGGGGCCGCTGCCCGAGGTCATCGCTCTGGCCCCTGCACCCGGCCCTTCCCGCAGCGACCCCCCGGCACCGGCCCACCCGGCCGCCGGACACTGGACGCCGACCCCGGCCGCCCTGAGCGCGATGGCCCTGACCGCGGGCTCGGCCGCCCCCGCGCGGATCGCCGCCGGCCGGGCGGTGGACGCCGGCGGGCTGATCCCCGACCCCCACGCGGTCAACAGCTGGATCCATCGGGTCGAGGAGGTCGACCCCATCGAGATGCTCGAGGTCCAGCTCTGCAACGTGACCGCTCCGTTCATCCTCGTCGGCCGGCTACGCGCCGCCCTCGCCGCCTCTTCGGCCCGGCGCACCTACGTGGTCAACGTCTCGGCCATGGAGGGCCAGCTCAACCGCGGCTACAAGGGCCCCGGCCATCCGCACACCAACATGGCCAAGGCCGCCCTGAACATGCTCACCCGCACGAGCGCCGAGGAGCTGCGGCGGGACGGCATCCTCATGACCAGCGTCGACACCGGCTGGATCACCGACGAGCGCCCGTACCCGACACGGGCGCGCCTGGCCGACATCGGCTTCCACGCCCCCCTCGACCTCGTCGACGGGGCGGCGCGCGTCTATGACCCGATCGTCCGGGGCGAGGCCGGTGAGGACCTCTACGGCTGCTTCCTCAAGGACTACCAGCCCGCCCCCTGGTGATCCGGCGCACGCCCGCGTGTTCGACCGCCTCGACTTCCTCTACTTCCCGAGCCGCGACGCCGCGGCCGACGTCGTCCACTACACCGAGGGTCTCGGAGGCGAGCTGGTGTTCGCCATCGAGGCCTTCGGCACCCGGGTGGCCATGATCCGCCTCAGCCCCGACCCTCCGGCCGTGCTCCTCGCCGAGCACCTCGAGGGTGAGCGCCCGGTGATGGTCCACCGGGTGGCCGACCTCGAGCTGGCCATCGCCGAGCTCGCGGCGCGGGAGGTCGCCATCGGCAGGCGCTTCGAGATCCCGCACGGCCCGGGGGTGGAGCTGGTGAACCCCGGGCCGCAGCGGCTGGCCCTCTATCAGGTCACCCGGCCCGAGTCGGCCGAGCGACTTACCGGCCGCCGCGACTTCTGAGCCCGCGCAGCGCGGGGGGCGATCAGCGGAGGATTCCCGTGTGCCCGATCGAGTAGCGGCCGGGCTGGGGCCAGACGCAGAGCCCGTGTGGGCCGGCACCGACCGGGATCCGGTGGAGCAGGTGGCCGGTGCGGGTCGAGATGGCGTAGACGGCGCCGTCGTAGCGACCCGAGAGCCAAAGGGTGCGACCGTCGGCCGAGAGCCCGCCCATGTCCGGCGAGGCGCCGCCCGGCAGGTGCCAGGTGCGCACCCGCCGGCGGGTCTTGAACGACACCAGGCTGACCGAGCTGGCGCCCCGGTTGGAGACGTAGAGGACCCGGGAGTCGCGGCTCGGGTAGAGCCCGTGGGCCCCACTCCCGGTGGCGATGAAGCCGATCTTGCGCATGCGCCGGGCGTCGATCTTCCACACCCCGCCCTTGGCCATGTCGGCCACGTAGAACACCCGGCCGTCCGGGGAGACCTTGACGTCCTGGGGCATCGAGCCGGAGGCCAGGGCGATGGTCTTGGTCAGTCGCTGGCGGGCGAGGTCGACGACCACCAGGCTTGCGGCGAACTCGCAGGAGGCGAGGGCGTACCGGCCGTCGAAGGTGTAGTCCATGTGGTCGATCCCGGCACAGGCGGGGATGGACAGGGCCCGGTGGAGGCGCATGGTCGAGGCCGATCGGAAGTCGAGCTCGTGGTGGGCCTCGGCCACCACGATGGCGAAGCGACCGTCGGGGGTGAAGTAGAGGTTGTAGGGGTCGAGCACCGGGATCGGGCGGCCCGGCCGGGCGGTGCGCGGATCGATGGGGGTGAGGCTGTTGCCAAGGTCGTTGGTCACGAACAGGGTGCGCAGGTCCCAGGACGGCGTCACGTGCTGGGGCAGGGTGCCGACCGAGAAGTGCTTGATGATGCGAAACGTCCGCTGGGAGATCACGTCGACGGTGTTCGACTGGCTGTTGGGCACGTAGACCAGGGCCGGGTCGTGGCGCACCACGCGGCTCAGCTGACCCGGCCGACCGGCGGCGTAGATGTCGCGGGGGTCGAGGGGCGCCGGGATCTTCCCGGGGCGCAGGGCCCCGGCGATCACCGGTCCGCCGAAGGGCCGCCCCGGGGTCGCGCCGGCGTCGCCGCCGGAGGACGTACCGGCGGTTGCGCCTCCGCAGGCACCGAGAGCGCACGCCGAGAGGAGGGCGCCGGCCCGGCGCCAGAGGGTGCCGGGAGCGGGAGCCATCCTCACCGGCCCATCCTCGGGCCCGGCGTCTGAACTCTTCCTGAACGCGGCTGCCCCCCTGGCCGCGGCGCACACCGGCCGGGCCCGGGCGTCGCGGTCGATCGCCACGTCGCCATCCTCGTCTCCTCCTCTTCCCGGCCGGCCCCGCCCGACCCGACCCCGCCCTGATCCCGGAGCTCGGCGTCGCGGCGTCGCGGCGTCGCGGATCCTACCGGCCGCGTCCGGCTCGGCGGGCCGCGGGCCTGCGCGGCCTCTCCGGGCGATCGGCGTGTTCGAGCGGGTAGGGTCGGCCGGTGCGCGACCTCGCTCGCCGATCCGGCGCCCTGATCGCCGCCGTGACCCTACTCGGGTGTGGGAGCTCGGCGGCTCCGGCCCCCGCCCCGACCAGCCGGGCAACGCCGCCGGCCGTCGCCACCCCGGTGCCCCCGGCCCGCACGCGCACCTCGGCGGGGAGCTCGGGCTGCGCGGCGGTCCTACGGGCTTTCGCCGAGGAGCCCCGGGTCGCGGAACCCGAGCGCCTGGCCGTCGAGGGCCTGATCGCCGCCCTGGCCCGCGACCCCGCTCCCGGGCACTGCGTCTCGCGGACGGTGACGCTGAAGGCGGCGGGGCCCGCCGTTGCCGGCACCCCCGACCTCCGCTGCCTGGCCGCGGCCGTCTACGTCCGCCTGTTCACCAGCCCGCACCGTCCGCCGCGCAGCGCCGCCGTCGTCGCGGCCGCCCGTCAGGCCAGCCGGGCGATCGACGCCGCCGAGCGCCGAGGGAGCCGATTCTGCATGGTCCCCTGAGCGCTCAGCCGGGGCTCGCTCGGGGGATCAGGGCGCGGTCAGCCCCCGACCGAGTCGGGCCACGAAGGTTCCCCAGTTGGCCAGGACGGTCCGCGGACCGGGGATGTCCTCCCCCGCCATCCACAGGTTGCCGGCCTCGTCGGACTCGGCGGCCGAGTAGTCCCCCCAGCGGCAGGGGGGACCGAAGCCCTCGTTCACGTAGCAGGTGAAGCCGTCCTCGGGTGCGACACCCGGACGCACGACGTGGACGGTCCCCAGGGGGCCTCCGGCGCTGAAGGGGAGGTAGCCGAAGCTCGGGTAGTCGGAGGGCCCGGTGAGGCTGAGGGCGATCACGCCCCGACCCGATCGGTTCATTCCCACCGCGGGATACATGAGGCTCGTGGTGTCGGGAGCGGCCGCGTAGCCCTGGTTGGCCACCACGCCCCCGACCTGGCCGGTCACGGTGTACGGCGCCAGGACGAACCAGGCGATGCCGGTGCGGGTGACGTTGTTGGCGGCCCCGATCCCGGTGCTGAGAGCGGCGTAGAGCAGGCCGTTGACATAGGTGGGCGCCTGCATGCGGTCGTCGTCGGCGTTGACCGTCGGCAGCGGCTCACCGAGGGCGTCGCCCAGGGGCCGGGGGCCGGGCCTCTGCACCACGGGGGTCCCGGCCGGCGGGCCCCCGGCATAGGGCTCGACGCCGAGGATCTTGGCCGTCAGCCGCAGGGCGGGGGCGGGCGTGTCGAGGGTGTGGGTGTTGGTCAGCGCCCACAGGGCCAGGCGCTTGTCGCTCTTGTTGACGTTCACGTCGAAGGAGCTGAGGAGATACTCGGCGTCGCGGGCGTAGGCGGCGCCCGGCGGCGTCCTCGCCGGCTGGACCGAGGCGATGGCGGCGGGGATGCCCTCGACCGGCGGGAAGGACATGCCGAGGTTGCCGGCCTCGAGGTGCACCAGGGCGGGGAGAGCCGATGACGGGCTCAGCGCCGCCGCGGCGAGGCCGCGCTTGGAGAGGGCGTAGATCTGGGCTCCGTCGAAGAACGTCCCGAACGGGTGGAGGGAGTACTCGTTGGTCGAGAAGTAGAAGCCGTTGGCGTCGGCGCCGATCACCGGCTGGTCGCCGAAGCACGGGCAGTTGGCATGGACCGGGGTGCCGTTGCTCCCGTCGTCGGTGGCGTCGATGGCAAACAGGCCCCAGGCGCCCGTCGGGTCGCTGGTCTGGCTCACCGCCAGGAGGGTGGCGGCGTGGGTGCCGAGGGCTCCGGTCGCCGGGTCCCGGTCGATCTCGAGGACGGTGACGTAGAAGCGCTGGGTCTGGACGTCGAAGTAGCAGCGGGGGTCGCTGAGGAACGGGCCGACGGTGATGGGGTGGGTCTGGCGGTTGACGGCATGCGGGAGGCCGAAGAAGGTGCTCAGGGCGATGGTGGGCACCTCGACGGCGAAGGAGTCGGCGGCGCGGATGGTCAACGCGGTGTTGACCGCCTCGATCACATGGCCGCTCCCGACGCACAGGCCCTGGTCGGGCGGCTCGAGGCTCTGCTGGTTGCCGTTGTCGGCCAGACGCTGGTCGCGATGGGAGATGCCGTCGAAGCCGGCGAGGTTGGTCAGCGGGTCGGCGGTGACGGGGATCGGCGCGGGGTTGGGGACGACGTCCGGACGACCGCCGAACGGGGACTTGGGGATCTCGACGCCGCCGAGCTCGTACGGGGAGAGCACGGCCTGGGCCTGGTGCTGCGGCGTCGGAGCGCCGGCGAGCTGGCGCAGGTCGACGGTGCCCAGGTGGCGCAGGGGGCCCGGCGCGGCGGCGCCGCGAGCGGGGGCGGCCGGGGCGGCGACGGCACTGCCTGCGGCGGCGGCCAGGGCGACGACCACCGCCGAGACGAACATGAGCCGACGACACCGATCTTGCACTACGAACCTCCCCCGGAACCCCACCGCGACCGCGGATGGACAGATTGCTCTGCGGCAGGTTTACCAGACACCGGGCAGATGTCAAAATCGGCGAGACGACGCCGGCGCCGCGGCGCGGTCGGCGTCCGCCCCCCGGGGTCCGGTACGGCGCCGCTCAGAGGATCGGCAGGTAGCGGTCGAGCTCCCAGCGCGTGACCTGGACGCGGTAGTCGTCCCACTCCTGGCGCTTGATCTCGACGTAGCGGTTGAAGGTGTGCTCGCCGAGGGTGCGCAGGGCGAGCTCGGACTCGGCGGTGAGCTCGATCGCCTCGCCCAGGGTCTCCGGGAGCTGCTCGATGCCCAGGCGGCGACGGTCGTCGGGCGCCAGGTGGTAGAGGTTCTTCTCCATCGGCTCGGGCAGCTCGTAGCCCTTCTCGATCCCCTCGAGGCCGGCCTGGAGGAGGGCGGCGAAGGTCAGGTAGGGGTTGCACGCCGGGTCGGGGCAGCGCAGCTCCATCCGGGTGGTCTGCTCCTTGCCCGGGTGGTAGAGCGGCACCCGCACCAGGGCCGAGCGGTTGCGCCGCGACCAGGCCACGTAGACCGGGGCCTCGAAGCCGGGGACCAGGCGCTTGTAGGAGTTCACCCACTGGGCGAAGATCGAGGAGATCTCCCGGGCGTGGCGGAGCTGTCCGGCGATGAACGCCTTGCCCACGTCGGAGAGGAAGTACTGGTCGTCGGCGTCGTAGAAGGCGTTGCGCCCGTCGGCGAACAGCGACTGGTGGGTGTGCATCCCCGAGCCGTTCTCCCCGAACAGCGGCTTGGGCATGAAGGTGGCGTGCCAGCCGTACTTCATCGCGTATTCCTTGACCGTGATCCGGTAGGTCATGCAGTCGTCGGCCATCTTCAGGGCGTCGGCGAAGCGGACGTCGATCTCGTGCTGGGACGGGCCGACCTCGTGGTGGCTGTACTCGACGTGGATGCCCAGCTGCTCGAGCGCGAGCACCGTCTCCCGGCGCACGTCGGATCCGGCGTCGAGTGTCGTCAGGTCGAAGTAGCCGCCCTGGTCGAGCGGCTCGGTCGTCTTGTTGTCGCGAAAGAGGAAGTACTCGAGCTCGGGGCCGACGTTGAACAGATCGAAGCCCATCCCCTGGGCGCGCTTGATCGCCCGGCGCAGGATGTGCCGCGGGTCGCCCTCGTAGGCCGTCCGCTCCGGGGTGAGGACGTCGCAGAACATCCGCCCGACCCCCTGCTCCTCCGGCCGCCAGGGGAGCACGGCGAACGTGCTCGGGTCGGGCATGGCGATCATGTCCGACTCCTCGATCGCGTTGAACCCGGTGATCGACGACCCGTCGAAGCCCATCCCCCCCTCGAAGGCGTCGGAGAGCTCCTCGGCGTTGATCGAGAACGACTTCAGCTGACCGAGGATGTCGGTGAACCAGAAGCGGATGAAGCGGACCTTCCGCTCGTCGACGATCGCCTGAACGTCCGCGGCTGTCTTCGGGGTCTCCGCCATCGCGTCACCCTAGAACATGCGTGCTCGCGACGCGGTGATGTTCGTACGGGCAGTTGAGTCCGCCCGGACCACGGGTCCGGCAGGCGCGGCGCGCGAGCGGCCTCAGACGGCCAGCCAGCGCTGGGCCCAGGCCTGGAGCTCGCCGACCGCCGGCCCGAGGGCGAAGCCCATCCGGGTCAGGCTGTACTCGACGCGCACCGGTCGCCCGGAGTAGACCGTCCGCTCGACCAGGCCCCGGGCCTCGAGCTCCTTGAGCCGGTCGGAGAGCATCCGATCGGACAGCTCGGGCACGGCGGCCGCGAGTTCGGAGAAGCGCAGCGCCCCCGCCTGGAGGAGGATGGCCAGAATCGCGCCGGTCCAGCGCCGGCCGATCAGCTCGACGGCTTCGTGATAGTGCGGGCAG
>JAXDHJ010000036.1:0-18301 GCA_034664565.1 Solirubrobacteraceae bacterium | reverse complement strand
GCTGCGCATCATCGCCGCCGGCGACCTCGCCGTCCCCCGCTGGGCAGCCCAGCGCGAGACCGCGGTGTTCGAGCGGGCATTCGGGGCCCGCCTCACCGTCACCGGCCAGGAGGACGAGGCCGCCGCCTGGAGCGCCTAGCACCGGCCGCGGAGCAGGAGCACGAGGAGGATCAGGGCTCTACCCACCCCCGGGTCCTCTCAGGTCAGGTTGGTGCGCAGGAAGTCGATGCTCCGATCCCACGAGCGCCGGGCGGCGTCCGGGTCGTAGGTCCCCAGGCGGTTGGTGTCATTGAAGAAGGCGTGGCCGGCGCCCTCGTAGAACACGAACTCGGCGTCCACCCCGGCGGCGCGCAGCTCACCCAGGAGGCCCTCGGCCGACTCCACGGAGATGAAGTCGTCGGCGGTGCCGAAGTGGCCGAGCACCGGTCCCCGGATCCGGGAGAAGTCGGGCTTCCCGTGGGCCATGACGTAGTAGTAGGTCACGGTGGCGGCGATCTCCGGGTTGGTGGCCGCCGCCCACACCGAGAGCCCCCCGCCCAGGCACCAGCCGATCGATCCCACGCCCTTGCCGGTGTTGCCCTCGAGGGCGAGGAGGTGGGCCACGGCGCCCGCCATCTCGAGCTCGGCCCGATCCATGGACATGGCCATCATCTTCTGCTGGGCCTCATCCGGCTGCTCGGTGGTCTCGCCGTGGTAGAGGTCCGGCGCCAGGGCGATGAAGCCCTCCCCGGCCAGGCGGTCGCAGACCCCGCGGATGTGGTCGTCGAGGCCCCACCACTCCTGGAGGACCACCGCAGCCGGACCCTCGCCCGAGGCCGGGACGGCGAGATAGCCGGATGCGGTCGATCCGTTGGCCTGGAACTCGACTTGCGGCATGTCTTCTCCCGTCTGACGGTGGTCGGGGCCCTGGGCCTGCAACGCTACCGCGCGGCGGGCGCCGGAGTGTGAGACTGCCAGGGATGCGCGTGGCGGTGATCGGACACGTCGAATGGGTCGAGTTCGCCCGGGTGGCCCACGTCCCCCTGGCCGGGGAGGTCGTCCACGCCGGGGAGACCTGGGAGGAGTCCGCCGGCGGCGGCGCGGTCGTCGCCGTCCAGCTCGCCCGCCTGGCCGGCGGGGCCTCCCTCTACACGGCGCTCGGGGAGGACGAGCTCGGTCGCCGCGCGCGCCGGCGCCTGGAGGGACTCGGGGTGGTGGTACACGCCGCGCCCCGGCGCCTGCCCACCCGGCGGGCCCTGACCTTCGTCGACGACGCCGGCGAGCGCACCATCGCCACCCTCGGCGAGCGCCTCGCCCCCCGGGGCGATGACGACCTGCCGTGGGAGCTCCTCGAGGCGGCCGACGCCGTGTTCTTCACCGCCGGCGACGCCGGCGCCCTGGCCGCCGCCCGCGCCGCCCGCGTGGTGGTGGCCACCCCGCGGGCCCGCACCCCGAACGCCGCGGCGGTCCCGCTCGACGCCCTCGTCTACAGCGCCGGCGATCCCGTCGAGCTCGCCGCCGCCGGCGCCCTGGCTCCCAGCGCCGCGCTCGTGGTGGTCACCCAGGGCGCCCGGGGCGGGACCTGGGCCTCCGCCGGCGGAGGCCAGGGCGCCTGGGCGGCGGCGCCGCTGCCCGGTCCCGTGGTCGACGCCTACGGCTGCGGCGACTCCTTCGCCGCCGGTCTCACCTACGGCCTCGGTGCCGGCGCCGGCATCGAGAACGCCCTCGCCCTCGCCGCCCGCTGCGGCGCCACCTGCCTGACCGGCCGCGGGCCCTACGGCCGCCAGCTCACCCTCCCCGCCGACGACGACGACCCCGGGGTGGCCCCGGGGTCGTCGGATGCTGCGCGTGGCGGGTAGGGCTAGGCCTTGATCAGGGGCTTGACCGCCTTGAGCACGGCCGCCATCTCCAGCGGCTTGTCGAAGCCCGCGTCCGGCGTCGGCGACTTGCCGATCATGTAGTTGATCGCCGCCGCGTGGCGGGCCTCGACCTGGACGATCGAGCCGGCGGTCCCGAGGTACGCCTTGTTCTGGAGCTTCGGTCCCTGTCCGTTGTACGCCGACACACCGGTGTTCTCGAGCACCGAGGCCAGGGCCAGGAACTGTGTCTGGTTGGTCACCGGGAAGGAGAACGTCGGCTTCTTGGCCGGGGTTCCACCCGCCGCGCTGATCGCCTTCGACAGGGCGCTGACGTGTGCTGCCTCGTGCTGGCCGAGCAGGGCCGCCAGCGTCTTGGCGGCGCCGGTGAGGCCGACCGCCTTGCCCTTGACGTTGTAGAAGTCGGACTCGAGGTACTCGAGCGTCAACGCGTAGTTGAGGATGGCGATGTCGCCCGACCCCGACTGGGCGAAGGCATCGCTCAGGAACGGTCCGACGGCGGCCACGCCGCCGGCGGCGACGGCGGCCAGCGTGCCCCGGATGAGGAATGCCTCGCGGGTCATGCCCTTGACTTCGACTGCGGCCATTTCAGGGACCGCAAACTTGGAATCTGCCATTTGACTTGATCCTCTCTGTGCTTGCGGGTCGATTAGTGGAACGGCTTGACCGCTGCGAGGACCTCGTCCATCGACATCGGCTTGGCGAACGCGCCATCGGGCGTGATCGACTGGTTGGTCAGCTGGTTGAGGATCGCCGCGTGGCGAGCCTCGACGGTGTGAATCGACAGGGCGGCGGCCAGCACCATCGGGCTCTGGATGTTGCCCGCCTGGCCCAGGTAGGCGGCGGCGCCGATGTTCTCGACGGTGGCCGCCAGCTTGGCCACGGCGGTGGCGTTGGTGACCGGGAACTTGCCGACCGGCTTGGGTGCCGGGGTCCCGCCGAGCGACTTGACGGTGGCCTTGAGCGCGTTCACATGCGTCTGCTCCTGGGCGCCGATCGCCTTGATCAGGTCCGCCACCTTGCCGGAGAACAGCCCCGACTTGATGACCTTCTTGTAGAACTCGGTCTCCAGGTACTCCAGGGTCAGCGCGTAGTTGACGATGGCGATGTCGCCGGTGTTGGCCGAGGTGGTGCTGGTGGTGGCCGGTGTGCTGCTCGCCCCAGTGCTCGTGCTCTTGCTGCTGCTGCTCGAGCCGCAGGCGGCGATGAAGGCGGCGAGCGAGCTCGCGGCGGCAGCTCCGCCGACGCCCTTGCCCACCATCTTCAGGAACTTCTTGCGCTCGCTCGGATCACGGGCGAGAATCTCGACTGCGCCGGCCGGCTTCGGGCCGACTTCCTCGGTCACGGGGTTCGACATGTCGGATACCTCCGATTGGAAGACTTCGAGATCGGTGCCGAAGCACACAATCCCCTGGTGATACCCGTCGAGCCTTGGATCGTCCGGGCGGGTGCAACTGTCCTTATAAGCGCGCGAGACGGCGCAGCGGATCAATCGGCGCGCGAGAGGACCCCGACGGCCATCCTAGCGCGGCGCCATCGGGGGCGCGCCGGAACCGGCGATCGACCTGGCCAGGAGCTCGATCGGGTGGAGGATGGGCAGCGCCGGCTCGAGGTAGCGGGCGATCTGCAGGGCGCATCCCGGGTTGGCCGCGGCGATCGCCTGCGCCCCCGCCGCCGCCAGGTTGGCCGCCTTGCGCCGGCCGAGCTCCTCCGCCGCCCGGGGCTCGAGCAGGTTGTAGACCCCGGCCGACCCGCAGCAGATCTCCCACTCCGCCGGCTCCACCAGCTCGAGCCCGGGAATGGCGCGCAGCAGCGCCCGGGGCTCGGCGCGGATCCCCTGGGCGTGGGCGAGGTGGCAGGCGTCGTGGTAGGCCACCCGCAGCTCCAGCGGGTGGCGCTCGGCCCGCGCCGGGTGGCCGGCGAGAAACTCGTGGACGTCGGCCACCTTGGCCGGGAAGTCCTCGGACCCGGTCAGGTGCCCGTACTCCTTCATCCCCGATCCGCAGCCGGCGGCGTTGACCACCACCGTGTCGTAGCCGGCGAACGCGGCCACCGTCTCCCGCGCGCAGACCAGCGCCTCCTCCTCATAGCCGGTGTGGAGGGCCAGCGACCCGCAGCAGCGCGGACCGCGGGGGACGTGGACCTCGAAGCCCTCGGCGCTCAGCACCTCGATCGTCGCCCGGTTCACCCCGGCGAAGAACACCCGCTGCACGCAGCCCTGGAGCAGGGCCACCGTCCCCCGCCGCGCCCCCCGCGCCGGGGTCACCGCCGGCAGGCGCTCCCAGCTCGAGCGGATGCTCACCGCCGGGGCCATCGCCGCCATCGCCCGCAGGCGGGCGAAGCGCTCGGGCAGGAGGCGTTCGAGGCGCAGGGCCCGGTTGAGGATCAGCGCCGGGACCAGGGCGCGCAGGCGCCCCGGGTGGGGAAAGAGCTCGAAGATGAGGCGGCGAAACGCCCGGTCGGCCGGATCACGCTCGAACTGCCGCTCGACCTGGGGGCGGGTCTGGGCGAGCAGGAGGTCGTACTGGACCCCCGACGGGCAGGCGGTCACGCAGGCCATGCACCCCAGGCAGCGGTCGAAGTGCTCGACCATCGGCTCCGAGAGCTCGGCCTGCTCGTGGCCCAGGGCCATCAGGGTGATGCGTCCGCGCGGCGAGTCCATCTCCTCGCCCCACAGGGCGTAGGTCGGGCAGGTGGGCAGGCAGAATCCGCAGTGGACGCAGTCGTCGATCAGCGCCGGCGACGGCGGGCGGTGCTCGTCCCAGGCCGATTCCGGGCCCGGCGGCGGGGGCGGCTCGCTGGCCACTCAGATGCCCCCGGCGAAACGGCCGGGATTGCACACCCCGGTCGGGTCGAAGCGCGCCTTGACCCGGCGCAGCAGGTCGAGCTCGGGCCCCTCGACCACCCCCCACGGATCGACCGCCCGGCGCAGCGCCTCAGGAGCGTCGAGCACCACGCACGGCGCCGGCGCCAGCGCCGCCCGGAGGCGCTCGACCCCCGCCGCGTCCTCCCCGTCCAGGCGCACCCAGGCGAGCCCGAGGGCGGCGCGTCCCACGGCGCTCTCGCAGGCGCCGAGCACGCGCTCGAGGTCGGCGGGCAGGGCGCTGACCCGCACCACCGCTCCGTCCGGCAGCGCCCGCTGGCGCGCGCGCTGCTCGGCCCACAGCTCGGCGTCGTCCTCGTGCACCGGGTCGACCTCGAGGCCGGCCTCGCCCATCAGCGCCGCCACCGTCCCCGCCGTGCTCGCCGCGGCCCGCCCGACGGCCCGGGCGAGCAGGCACCCACCGGCGGCCGGCCCGTCCCAGCGCAGGTCGAGTGCCTCGAGCTCGAGCGCCCGCCCGGCGAGCAGCCGCGCCGCCCGAGCCAGCACGCCCGGGTCGGTCGCCGACCCCCACACGGTGATGCTCTGCTCGGGCAGCGGGTGCAGGCGCAGGGTGGCCTCGCAGATGACTCCGAGCGTGCCCAGCGCTCCGCACATCAACTTGGCCAGGTCGTAGCCGGCGACGTTCTTGATCACGTTCGACCCCGCCCGGGCCACCGTCCCGTCGGGCAGGGCGACCCGGACGCCGAGGATGAGGTCGCGCACCGCCCCGTAGCGGTGGCGCAGCGGGCCGCTGTCGGCGGTGGCGAGAATCCCGCCGACGGTCGCTCGCCCGTCCCCGTCGGGCGGGTCGAGGGCCAGGCGCTGGCCGACGCCCGCGAACTGCTCCTGGGCGCCCCGGAGGGTCACCCCGGCCTCGAGGATCACCGTCAGGTCGCCGGCGTTGTGCTCGACGATCGCCCCCAGGCCCTCGGTGCTGAGCAGCAGGTCGGGGGCGTCCCCCGGCGCCCCCCAGGCGAGCTTGGTCCCCCCACCCACCGGCGCCACCCGCCGCGACTCGGCCAGCAGGGCGGCCACCTCGCCGGAGTCCCGGGGACGGGCCAGCCCCGGTGCGGCCAGTGTCCCACCGGGGCCGGTCATCAAAATCGGTCGGCCAGCCCGGCCGCCTCGAGGGGATGGACTCGGTAGGGCCCGGGGACCTCTCCGCACAGGCGCGGCGTCGGCATGACCTTGCCAGGGTTGGCCAGGCCGTCGGGGTCGAAGGCGCAGCGCAGCATCTGGAAGGCGGCCAGGTCGGCCTCGGTGAACATCTTGCCCATGTAGGCCCGCTTGTCCACCCCGACCCCGTGCTCGCCGGTGATCGAGCCGCCGGCGTTGAGGCAGGCCTCGAGGATCAGCCCCGAGAGTTCCTCGGCCCGCGCCGCCTCGCCCGGCCGGTGGCCGTCGAAGCACACCAGGGGATGGAGGTTGCCGTCGCCGGCGTGGAAGACGTTGGCGATGCGCAGGCCGTACTCCCGCCCGAGCTCCTCGATCCGGCCCAGGACCTCGGGCAGGCGGGTGCGGGGGATGACGCCGTCCTGGACGAAGTAGTGCGAGGAGATGCGCCCGGCGGCGGGAAACGCCGACTTGCGCATCTTCCAGAACACCGCCCGCTCGGCCGCCGTCCGCGCCACCCGCACCCCGGTCGACTCGCTCTCCCGGCACAGGGTCTCGAGCTCGCCGAAGCGGGCCTCGCATTCCGCCCGCGGGCCGTCGAGCTCGACGAGGAGGGCGGCGCCCGCCTCCGGTGGCCAGCCCGCATGGGCCATCTGCTCGGAGGCGTGGATGGCCAGGGCATCCATCATCTCGATCGCCGCCGGCACCAGGCCGGCCGAGACGATGGCCGAGACCGCGGCCCCGGCGCTGCGCACGTCGGCGAAGAAGGCGACCAGGGTCTTGACCGACTCCGGCGCCGGCACCACCCGCAGGGTGATCCGCGTGGCCACCCCCAGCGTCCCCTCGGAGCCCACGAACGCGCCCAGGAGGTCGTATCCCGGCGGGTCGAGGTGCTTGCCGCCCAGCTCCACCACCCCGCCGTCGGGCAGCACCACCTCGAGGCCGGTGACGTAGTTGGTGGTGAAGCCATACTTGAAGCAGTGGGCCCCTCCCGAGTTCTCGGCCACGTTGCCGCCGATCGAGCACACGATCTGGCTCGAGGGGTCGGGGGGATAGAAGTAGTCGGGGGCGACGGCGTGGGAGACGGCGATGTTGGTCACCCCCGGCTCGACGACGACCCGCTGGTTCTCGAGGTCGACCTCGAGCACCCGTCGCATCCGGCTCAAGACGAGGAGCACCCCGTCGGCGATGGGCAGCGCCCCGCCCGAGAGGCCGGACCCCGCCCCCCGTGCCACCCACGGGACGCTGAGCTCGTGGCAGACCGCCACCACCTCGCGCACCTGCTCCCCGTCGCCCGGAAGCACGGCCACCGGCGGGACCACATGGTAGTGGAGGAGCCCGTCGGACTGGTAGGTCCGCAGATCGTGGGGATGGGTGAGCACGTGCTCGTCGCCGCAGATCGCGCGCACTCGGCGCACGAGCTCGGCGGCCGGGAAGTCGCCCGACGGTGGGCGGGCCGGTGGCGCGGGGACGGGCTGGGCCATGCTAGGAGGTGTAGCGCGAAATGGGCACGATCCGACCATTGAACACCAGATCCGGCGAACTCGGCGGCCCAGGAGTCGGGGCTGCCCCGGCGAACCTAGCCCGGTGGAGCGCGCGGACGATGAAGGCGACCGGACGGCGGGGGCACCCTAGTGCTTGACCTGCTGATTCTCGCCGCGACGATCTCCTTCGCCCTGCTCGGCGCCCGCCGCGGCTTCGTGGTCAGCATGTTCTCCCTCGTCGGCTTCGTCGTCGGCGCCGTCCTCTGCACCCAGGTCGCCGGGGCCTTCCTCCCCGCCCGCGGGCGCTCGCTGGCCACCCCGGTGTTCGGGCTCTTCGCCGCCCTGCTCGGCGGCAGCACCCTCGCCCTGTTCATGGGCGAGGTCGGCGTGAGGATGCGCTCCGCCCGCCCCTCCGCCTTCCCCGGCCGCGCCGACGGCCCCCTCGGCGCCGCCCTCTCCGGCGCCATCGTCCTCGTCGTCGCCTGGATGCTCGGCGCCGTGGCGGTGGCCGTCCCCCACGACAGCCTCGGCCTGCGCCGGGCCGTCCAGCGCTCGCCCACCCTCCGCGGCCTCGACGCCCTGCTCCCGCCGCCCGGTGGCGTCCTCGCCGCCCTGGCCCCCTTCGACCCCCTCCCAGCGCTCCAGGGCCCCCAGGCCCAGATCGCCCGACCCACCCTCCAGATCACCCGCTCCCACGCCGTCCACCGGGCCGCGGCCAGCGTGGTCCGGGTGCTCGGCAGCGCCTGCGGGGTCGGGCTCGAGGGCTCGGGCTGGGTCGCCGCCCCCGGCGAGGTGGTGACCAACGCCCACGTGGTCGCCGGCGAGCAGGACACCGTGGTCGAGGTGGACGGCAACTCTCCGGACCTCGCCGCCCAGGTGATCGGCTTCGACCCCCACAGCGACCTCGCCGTCCTGCGCGTCGCCGGGCTCGACCGCCCACCCCTGCCCCTCGCCGTCGACCCTCCCGCCGGACGCGCCGCCGCCATCCTCGGCTACCCCCGCGACGGGCCCTTCGACCTGCGCTCGGGGCGCATCGGCGCCACCGAGACCCGGCGGGCCCCCGACGCCTTCGGCAAGGGGGCGGTGACCCGCGAGTTGACGCCGCTGCGCGGGCTGGTCCGGCCCGGGAACTCCGGCGGCCCGATGATCGACGCCCGGGGCCGGGTGGTGGCCACCGTGGTGGCCGAGACCTTCGGCGGGGGCATCCTCGGCGGCTACGGCGTGGCCAACGCCGCCGTCGTCCGCGCCCTGGCCGAGGCGGTCGATCCGGTCTCGAGCGGTCCCTGCCACGCCTGAGGCTCAAGACCCCGGCGAGGTGGACCGGTTGTCCAGCCGGGTATGCCGGTCGGTCGGTGTCTGGCCCGGCGGGGCCGGCCTAGACTTGCCCGGTGAACGTCGATGGCTCGGTCGAGGCGCGCTGTGACTTCGTCCTGCGCAGCGTCGAGGACCGGGGCGTGCGCTTCGTGCGCCTCTGGTTCGTCGACGTCCTCGGCGGGCTCAAGAGCATGGCCATCCCCGTCTCCGAGCTCGAGAGCGCCCTCGAGGACGGCGTCGGCGTCGACGGCTCCTCGCTCGAAGGTTCGGCCCGCCTGGCCGAGCGGGACGTCATCGCCCACCCCGATCCCCTGACCTTCCAGATCCTTCCCTGGCGGCCCGGGTCGCTGGTGGCGCGGATGTTCTGCGAGGTCCGCACCCCCGACGGCCGCCCGTTCGCCGCCGACTCCCGCCTCGCCCTGGCTCACGTCGTCCGCCAGGCCGCCGAGCTCGGCTTCACCTTCGAGGTCGGCAGCGAGATCGAGTTCTTCCTCTACGCCGGCGAGCCCTCGGCCCGCGGCGCCGAGGACCCGCCCCTCGTCCCCCTCGACGACGGCGCCTACTTCGACCTGACCGCCCTCGACGTCGGCAGCGACTTCCGCCGGCGGACCATCGAGTACCTCGAGCAGATGGGCATCCCGGTCAAGAGCGCCCACCACGAGGTGGCGCCCTCCCAGCACGAGCTCGACCTCCAGCACACCGACGCCCTCTCCATGGCCGACGCCCTGATGACCTTCCGCCTCGCCGTCAAGGAGGCGGCCCGCACCGTCGGCTGCTACGCCACCTTCATGCCCCAGCCGGTCGAGGGACAGCCCGGCTCGGGCATGCACCTCCACCTCTCGCTCGCCGACGCCGACGGCAACGCCTTCGCCGGCGCCGGCCCGGCCGAGCCCCTCTCGCCGTTGGGACGCTCGTTCCTGGCCGGCGTGCTCGCCCACGGGCGCGAGATGTGCGCGGTGACCAACCAGTGGGTCAACTCCTACAAGCGCCTGGCCAACGGCTATGAGGCCCCCCAGCACGTGAGCTGGACCCGCCACGGCAGCTCGGCCCTGGTCCGGGTCCCCGCCCACCGCGGCGACCGTCCCCGGGCGGCGCGCATCGAGCTGCGCTCGCCCGACCCCGCGGCCAACCCCTACCTCGTCTTCGCCCTCGTCCTCGCCGCCGGGCTCCGCGGCATCGAGCGCGGCTACGAGCTCGAGGCCGAGACGGTCGACGAGGCCGCCCGCGACTGCACCCGCCTGCCCCAGGACCTCAGCGAGGCCACCGACCTCTTCGAAGCCTCCGAGCTTGCCCGCGACACCCTGGGAGATCGCCTATGCGACTGGTACGTGCTCAACAAGCGGCGGGAGTGGGCGGAGTACGCGACCACCGTCAGCCCCTTCGAGCGGCGCCGCTATCTGCGGCTATGACCGAGGCCTGGATCTACGCCACCGACCCCGGCGAGGCCGCCGAGAGCGCCCGGCAGCTCGCCGAGCTCGGTTTCCACCCCCGCCGGGTCGGCGCCAACGGCTCGCTGCGACCGAGCGCCGAGGACGGCGGGGCCGAGCGCCGGCCCACCCTGATGCTGGTGGTGGCCGCCGGTGAGGGGCCCGCGGTCGCCGAGCTCTGCCAGCGCCTCGAGGAGGACGACGAGCTCAGCGAGGTCCCCCGCCTCGTCGCCCTCGACACCGACCAGCTTCGCGCCGGGGCCGGGGTCGCCGAGGGCCACGAGCTGATCGTCCGCCCCTACACGAGCGTCGAGCTCGGCATCCGCATCGCCCGCGCCCGCCAGCAGGTCGCCGGCGTCGACTCCGAGGTCCTCCGGGTCGGCGCCCTCGAGCTCAACCTGGCCAACTACCAGGTCTCGATCGACGGCCGGCCGATCAACTTCACCTACATGGAGTACGAGCTCCTCAAGTTCCTGGCCACCCACCCCGGCCGGGTGTTCACCCGGGAGGCCCTGCTCAGCCGCGTCTGGGGCTACGACTACTACGGCGGCGAGCGGACGGTCGACGTCCATATCCGCCGCCTGCGGGCCAAGCTCGGCCAGGACTACGGCGGGCACATCCAGACCGTGCGCAGCGTCGGGTACCGCTTTGACGCCTGAACTCTCCAGCGCCGCCGCCCAGGCCCAGGCCCAGGCCCAGGCCCGCCGCAGCGGCCAGAGCCGGGCGATCTACGACGGCTTCCGCTCCACCATCAAGGCGGTCGGCACCGGCGTGCGGGGCAGCCGCGACCTGACCTTCGCCGAGGCCCGGGCCGCCATGGAACTGCTCCTCCGCGGCCAGGTCACCCCGGCCCAGTCCGGCGCCTTCCTCGTCGCCATGCGCATCAAGGGCGAGTCCGCCTGCGAGCTCGCCGGCTTCGCCCAGGCCCTGCGCGACGCCTGCCGGACCTGCGAGTCGACCACCGGGCGCTCGCTCGTCGCCTGCGCCGGGGCCTACGACGGGGTGGCCGACGCACCCCACCTCAGCCTCGCCGCCGGGGTGGTGGCCGCCGCCGCCGGGGCCGGCGTCGTCCTCCACTGCGGCGACACCCTCGGCCCCAAGTACGGGGTCACCGTGGCCGACGTCCTCGGCGCCCTCGGCGGTCCGGCGGCCCCCTCGGCCCGCCAGTCGACGCGGATGCTCGAGGCGGCGGGGGTGACCGTGGTCCACGCCGGCGAGGTCCTCCCCGGCTGGCGCGGGCTCGCTGCCATCCGCGACCAGGTCGGGGTCCGCGGGCCGATCCACTCCGCCGAGAAGCTCGTCGACTACTACGGCGCCCGCCGCTTCGTGGTCGGCCACACCCACAGCTCCTACAGCGAGCGCCTGCTCGGGGCGCTCGAGCTCCTCGGCGCCGAGCGCTCGATCGCCGTGCGCGGCATCGAGGGGTCCGACGTGATGCGCCCCGGGCGCCCCCAGGCCTTCGAGCCCGGCCGAGCCCTCGAGCTCCCCCACCGGCCCGACGCCCGCCCGCCGCGTGGGGAGCCGGCCGCCGCCGCCGGCGACCGGGCCGCCCGCTCGGCCGCCCTCACCGTCCGGCTCCTCGGCGGTGAGGCCGCCGGACCGCTCGCCTACACCGTGGCCCTCAACGCCGGCCTGCGCCTCTACGCCGCCGGGGTGGTCGGCGACACCCGCGACGGGCTCGAGCTCGCCGAGGCCGCGGTGGCCGACGGCGGCGCCGCCGCCACCCTGCGGGCCATGCTCGCCGCCTGCGCCGGCCCGTAGAGCCGTGCACCTCCCGGGGGCCCCAGCCTGGGGGCGGTCTCCTCGCAGCGGCGCGGGGCTTGATTTCCCATAGCCAGCAGTAGAGAATCACCCCGGAGGAGTTTCTTTCGTCCCACGGCGTTCGCCTGCGATGGCGGGCCCGTCGAGGACACGACAACAAGCGGAGGTGCTCGATGGGCAGATTCAAGACGGAAGGGATGAGCCTTGCTCAGTTGGCGGCGGTGGCCATCGGCCTGGCCTACGCCGTCGGCGGAGTCGTCGGCTTCGCCGTCACCGGATTCGACGGGTTCACGTCCTCCGGCGGCGGGCGCACGCTGTTCGGCCTGACCCTCAACCCGTTCCAGTCCCTCTTCCACCTGGTGGTCGGGCTCGGGCTGCTCTGGGCGGCGACGCGCGACACCTCGGTCACCGAGGGGGTCCTCCTCGGCGTCGGCGGCGTCTACGTGGTGGCCACCATCACCGGCTTCATCTACGCCCACATCCCGGTGATCACCATCACCACCGCCGGTAACCCCGACAACTACCTGCACCTGGTCACCGGCGCCACGGCCGTGGTCGCCGCGCTCCTCTCGTCGGCGGCCACCGGTCGAAAGCGGCGCGCCGCCTACTGATCGAGCCTTCCCGCCAGGCACGGCCGCGCCGCCCGGAGCGACGCGGCCGTGACCCGTTTGCCGGGCCGGGTGATCCCCCCGGGTCCCGGTTACGTACGCCCGTGTGTGGCGGTCAACCTGCTCGAGCTGATCTCCGAGCCCGTGCGCCTGGCCATCGTGCGCCAGCTTTCGAGCACAGGCAGCGCGCCGCTCTCAGAGCTGGCCGAGCGGGCCGGGGTCCACCTCAACACCGTGCGCAGCCACATGAGCGAGCTCGAGGCGGCCGGCGTCGTCGAGCGCGGCCACGCCCCCTCCGACGGGCCCGGCCGTCCCCAGGTGCGCTACCGACTCCGGGCCGGCTGGGAGCTGCCCAGCAGCGACATGCGCGGCTTGGGCGAGCTGCTGGCCGCCCTCGCCGTCAGCCTCGATCCGAGCGCCGAGAAGATCGAGGCGCTCGGGCGCCACTGGGGACGCTTCCTCAGCGGTCGCCCCGGAGGCGACCCGGTGGCCTCCCTGCCCCGCCTGCTCGAGCGCCTCGGCTTCGACGCCGAGCTCGACGGGTCGGAGCTTCGCCTGCGCTCCTGCCCCTGCCCCCTCATCTCGCCTGAGCATCCCGAGCTCATCTGCCGCTTGGCGGGGGCGGCCATCGACGGCATCGCCGAGGCCGACGCCGGCGGGCGGCGGGTCAGCTCGAGCGAGCATGATCCCGTGTGCCGCCGCTGCACCCTCCACCTCGCGGCCCCCCCGCCGAGCGCCCGGCGCGAGGTCGTCCGTGCCGTTCCCGCCGCCGCCCCCTTCGCCGCCTGATCGTCGCCGCCGACGCCGTTCACAGGGCGAGCACCGCCACCGCGCAGAGGATGCCGGTCGCCGCGAAGGCCGCGTAATCGTTGACCGAACCGGTGTGGAGCGCCCGCAGCGCCCGGATCGGCCTCGGCTCGGCGATGCGCAGATAGGCGGCGGCGAGGAGGACGCCGGCGAGGACGGTGGCGGCCACGGTCAGGAGCTCGCCGACCTTGAAGTAGTCGAAGGCCACGCTCAGCGCCGGGAGGTGGACGCCGGCAGCGAGCACGCCGCTCGCGTAGACGGCGCCGTGGAGGAGGCTCGACGCCGCCGGGGCCGCCGCGTGGTCGAGGATCCAGTTGGGAAACACCCCGGCCGCCAGGCAGGTGGCGCCGAGCGTCCAGAAGGCGACGACCATGCCGGTGCGCGGGGGCACCATCGCCTCGTAGGCCTCGGCCCGGCGGCGGTAGAAGGCCAGGTAGGCGGCCCGGCCGAGGGCGGCCACGGTGATGACCTGGGCGGCGAGCATGGCGAGGTTCACCGCGTACTGGCCGCTCTCGGTCAGCGCCGCGTGGATCAGGCCCAGCGACGGGTAGCCGTTGAGCGGGGGGATCCCGGCGATGGCCACCACCCCGGCGGTGAAGGCCAGCGCCGTGCCGGGTCGATGGCGGGCCAGGCCCCCCATCTCCGAGAGCTTGGTCTTCCCGGTGGCGTGGACGATCGCCCCGGCGGCGAGGAAGAGCAGGGACTTGTAGAGGGCGTGGTCGATCAGGTGGTAGGTCGCCCCCGCCACCCCGCTCGGCACCGCCGTGGCCAGGCCCACCACCAGGACCCCCATCTGGGAGATGGTGTCGTAGGCAAGCAGGCGTTTGAGGTCGTCCTGGGCCAGGGCGAGGATCGCCCCGACCAGGGCGGAGACCACCCCGGCGGCCATGAGCAGCCCGAGGATCGGGCGCCCGCCCGAGGGTCCGTAGATCTGGAGGGCGATACGGGCGATGGCCACCACGCCGAGGCTGACCATGAGCCCCGAGAACAGCGCCGACACCGGGCCGGGGGCGGCGGTGTGGGCGTCGGGGAGCCAGCCGTGGAAGGGCACCAGGCCCGCCTTGGTGGCAAAGCCGCAGACGAGCAGGGCCAGCGCCACCATGTCGGCGGTGTGGGGATGGCCGGAGACCGCCGCGTGGAGCTGGGCGAAGTTCAGCGCTCCGTGGTTGGCGTAGAGCAGGGTGGCCCCGATGAAGATGGCGAAGCTCGCCAGGGTGGTCAGGGTGAGGACCTTGAACGCCGCCTCCAGGGCGATCGGCCGCTCGAGGAAGAAGCCGGTCAGGCCGTAGCTCGAGAGGGCCGCCACCTCGAACCAGACGAACAGGTTGAACAGGTCGGCGGTCAGCGCCGTCCCGATCAGGGCGGCCAGGAGGAGCTGGAACAGGCAGGCGTAGCCGCCGAGCTCCCGCGGGCCGAGCTCGCCGAGCTCAGACAGGGTGGAGACGAGGAGGACGGCCCCGATGCTCGCCGCCGCCAGCGCGTAGACCAGGCCGAACGGATCGGCGGCGAAGGCGATGCCCAGCGCCCGGCCCCCGACCGGGACCCAGCCGCCCATGTAGTGGGAGAGGATCTCGCCGCCCAGCACCCGCGGCGCCATCGCCCCGAGCACGGCGGCCGACCCCAGGAGCCCGAGGACGCCGATGACCAGCGGCGCCCGCCGGTCGATCCGGGCGGCCAGCGGGGCGCACACCGCCCCGCCGATGGGGATGGCCACCGGCAGGGGCAGGAGCGAGGCGAGGCCGGCCGCGCTCATCCCCGCAGCGCCCGGACCTCGCCGGCGTCGAGGGTCCGGTAGTGCTGGGCGATCCGCACGGCAACGCTCAGGAACACCCCGGTCACCGCCACCCCGATGACGATCGCCGTCAGGCAGAAGTTCTGGAGCACCGGATCGGCGACGTTGCCCCGGGCCAGGGCGCTCATCGAGGTGGTGCCCGGCGGGCTGGTGAGGACGGGGGCGGTCGAGCCCCGGCGGTAGGCGAGCGAGACGAGCAGGAGGTAGGTCGAGGACTCCATCAGCGAGAGCCCCATGACGATCTTGATCAGGTTGCGCCGGCTGAGCACCACGTAGAGGCCGATCGAGAACACGCAGGCCGCGGCCAGATAGTTGGCCAGGATCACTGCTCCTCCTCGTCCTCGTCCGCGTCGGCGTCGGCGTCGGCGTCGGCGTCGGCGTGGGGGCCGGGGTCGGGGCCGGGGTCGGGGTCGGGGGACCAGTCGTGCTCCATGGCCAGCAGGGCGAAGATGGCCAGCGCCAGCCCGCTCGAGACCTCGAAGAGCTCGCTGGCCGAGAACGCCTGGAGGACGCCGCCGCTGAGGATGGTGTCAGGAGCCCGGGCCAGGGGGAGGAAGTTGGCGGTGAAGGAGCCCTCGAGGACGAGGCCGAGCGCCCCCAGGGCAATGATGGCCAGCGCTCCCCCGAGCTCGATCGCCTCGAGCAGGGACGGGCGCAGGACGGGGGCCAGGCGCTGGTGGCCGAACCCGGCGTAGAGGAGGAGGAGCACCCCGACCATGACCGCCCCGGCCGGGAAGCCGCCGCCCGGCGAGTAGCCCCAGGCCACCAGGTAGCCCCCGGCCACGGCGAGCACCGGAGCCGCCACGCGGGCTGCGGTGCGCACCACCACCGACATGGCCTCGGAGTCCTCCGGCGCCGGCACGCCCAAGCCGATGGCGTCCGGGGTGGCCGGAGCGTCGTCCACGCCCCCCGGCTGCTCCTCGCGCTCGGCCACCCTGGCCTCCGCCTCGCCGGCGTCGCCGGCTTCACCACTCGGGTCGACCTCCTCCTGCTCGCGGGCCCCCGCCCGCTGCTCGCCTCCCTGGGCCCGGCGGGACTCCCGTCGCCGGGTCAGGGTGGTCACCGAGACCACGGCGGCGAGGAGGAGGAAGGTCTCGCCGAAGGTGTCAAAGCCCCGCGTCCCGTAGACGATCTCGTTGACCGGCTCGGTGGTGTGCCACGTCGGCAGGGAGATCTCCAGGGCGTAGCGGGCCACGGTGGGGAGCTTGGCCCCCTCCCGCGGGACTCCGACCAGCGCCGCGGTGAGGGCGGCGGCCACGCCGACGGCGAGGACGGCGGCCAGCGCCGGGCGGTGAACCGGCTCGGGTGGCCCCGAGTGGGTCCCGGGCCGCCCGGGAAGCGCCTCCCCCTCCGGGCTAGGCTCGCTCATCGGGCTCGTGGTCATCCTCGCCGAGGTCACCCCGGTCGGCGACGTCGGTGCGGGACTTGCCGATGGCGATCAGGTAGAGGACGGGCAGGGCGATGGCGCCGACCACCACCTCGGAGTGGGCGACGTCCGGTGCCCCGAGGACGACGAAGAGGAGGGAGAGGACGGTGCCCAGGGCGGAGAGGGCCATCACCCCGCCGTTGAGGTTCGACGTCCGGACCACGAGCAGGGCGCAGACGACGATGGCCGCCAGGCACGCATAGTCGAGCGCCCAGAAGCCGGTCACGCCGGCTCCGCCGGGTGCTGCTCGCGGGGCTCGTCGACGACGGCGCCCGACCACATCGGCACCCCCGCCTTGTAGGCCGCCCGGGCCAGGGCGTGCGAGGCGGCCGGGTTGACGACGAGCAGGAGGATGCCGACCAGGAGGGCCCGGCTGCCCCAGGTGGTGAACGGCCCCTCGGCGACGACCAGGCCGAGCAGGGCGGGCAGCGCCCCCATGGTGATCGTCTTCGACGAGCACTGGATCCGGCAGTAGACGTCGGGCATGCGCAGGATCCCCACCGCCCCGCTCAGGCTGAAGCCGAGCCCGACGGCGCAGAGGACGATGACCGCGACCTCCCTGATGCTCACAGCAGCCCCCGCTCGAGGTAGCGCGCCCAGACGATGGTTCCCAGGTAGCTGAAGGAGGCAAGCCACAGGGCGACATCGAGGTAGATCGACCGGTCGGCGAAGGCGGCGAAGAAGAGCAGCGAGAGGGCGGCCTGGGTGGAGATGGTGTTCAGGGCGACGATCCGGTCGCAGATCGACGGGCCGCGGGCCAGGCGGAGGAGGAGCGGGGCGAGGACGAGGAGCTCGGCCAGGGCCACGGCGATGAAGACGTCGCGCATCAGCTCTCGCTCTGCTGGTGGGCGCCGGCCACGATGGGGGCGAGCAGGCGCTCGACCGGGCCGTTGATGGCCTCCCGGACCTCGTCGGGGCCGCCCTCGGGGACGCTCACCGCGTGATACTGGAGGAGCCGGCGCTCGCGGTCGAGGTCGACGATCTGGTTGTCGACGACCAGCGAGGTGATCAGGCCCACCGCGGTCAGACCGCCGTCGGTGCGCTCCTCGGTGGGCACGATGACCATTCCGCTGCGCAGAGGCAGGCTCGGCGACCAGATGCGGCGGGAGAGGCGCAGGTTGGCCACCAC
Organism: Solirubrobacteraceae bacterium; assembly: GCA_034664565.1. Classification (GTDB taxonomy): domain Bacteria; phylum Actinomycetota; class Thermoleophilia; order Solirubrobacterales; family Solirubrobacteraceae; genus Palsa-513. The sequence goes on along the minus strand of JAXDHJ010000036.1, from coordinate 721 downwards.
CATCTGGCCGAGGACGGTGAGGGCGAGGCGCAGGACGCCGAGCAGGCGGCGGGGGTCGGCCACCAGCCACGGGCGGGCCACCGGCCCCAGGGGGGCGAGGGCCAGGGCCGCGGCCAGGCTGATGGCGACGCCGAAGGCCAGCTGCTCGAAGGTGAACATCCAGGTGAGCACGAGCCACGCCGCGAAGCACCAGATGCCCAGCGCGATCACGCGAGTGACCATGGCTGGCAGGGTTCCCGACCGCTCTGGCCACCAAACCCGCGGTGGTTGGCTTGCCGCCGCGGCGGGCTTAGGGTAACCTAAGAGCATGTTCGGAATCCTCCCCTGGGAGTCGATTCGCTAGTGGCTCACATCGACTGGTCCGCCTGGCCGGTGCTCGAAGTCCGCGTCCGTGCCCCCCACCCGACCTGCTACGCCCGGGCGGTGATGGACGCGCTCCGCGCCGGGCTTCACCGCGGCGGGCCGTTCGCGGTGGTGGTCGTCGGCGAGCCCACCGCCCCCGCGCGGCCGATGCCCGTCCTCGGGCCGATCGACACCCGCTGGCTGCGCCACTGCCGCGGACCGCTGGCCCGCAACTGCCGGGGGATCGCCTACGTGACCGATCGCCCGGGGATCGGCCTGCCGGGATGCGCCACGACGTCGTTCGCCAGCCTCGCCGCCGCCCACGACTGGGCGCGCAGCCGGATCGAGAGCACCCCGCAGGTTCCCGTCGGCGTCTGAC
>JAXDHJ010000035.1:0-10681 GCA_034664565.1 Solirubrobacteraceae bacterium | reverse complement strand
CGGGACCGACCTGATCTACGGGGCCGTGACCAAGACGGTGGGCGGGTGGCGCCACTTCCGGATGGGCACCGTCCACATGGGCACCTCGCTCTGGCTCGCCGTGGGCAGCGTCCCCGGGGCGATCATGGGCGTGATCGCCCTCGACGGCCTGCGCAGCGCCTACGGGGGCAAGGGCTTCGACAGCCTGGTGCTCGTCCTGGTCGCCGCGGCCCTGATCGTCACCGCCACGGCCGTCCTCATCCGCTCGCTGCTGATGCGGCGGGTCGCCGAGCGCGAGCGGGTCGAGCTCTCCCGGGCCGACCGGCTGGCCGCGGTCATCACCGGCCTCGTCATCGGCTTCGTCCTCGCCGTGACCTCGGCCGGGAGCGGATCGCTGATCGCCGTGGTGCTGATCCTCTGGTTCCAGATGAAGCCCCGCCAGGTGGTCGGGACCGACGTCTTCCACGCGGCGATCCTCCTCTGGGTCGCCGGCCTGGCCCACCTCTTCGACGGGAACGTGAACCTCAGCCTGGCCGGGAACATCCTCGTCGGCTCACTCCCGGGGGTGTGGATCGGGACCCACTACTCGCGGCGCCTGCCCGACGACGCCCTGCGCCCGATCCTCGGGATCGTGCTCCTCGCCTCGGGGCTGGCGCTCCTCTCCAAGGCCGGGGCCTCGATCTCCCCGGTGATCATCATCGGGGCCCCGCTGACCGTCGCCGCCCTCGCCTTCGCCCTGCATCGGACCCGCGCCGGACGGGCCGCCCGCGAGCACGCGCCGGTGCTGGTCGCCGTCCGGGAGCCCTCCTGATGGTCCCGCCCCTGGCCTCCCTGCGCCTGACCCACCTCCGGGCCCTCGAGTCCGAGGCGATCCACGTGATGCGCGAGGTCGCGGCCGAGTTCGAGCGCCCGGTGCTCCTGTTCAGCGGGGGCAAGGACTCGATCGTCCTCCTGCGCCTGGCCGAGAAGGCTTTTCGTCCCGCCCCGTTCCCCTTCCCCCTCATGCACATCGACACCGGCCACAACTTCCCCGAGGCCATCGACTTCCGCGACCGGCGGGTGGCCGAGCTCGGCGAGCGGCTGATCGTCGCCTCGGTCCAGGAGTCGATCGACCGGGGCCGGGTGGTCGAGGAGCAGGGCCCGCGGGCCTCGCGCAACCGCCTCCAGACCACGACCCTCCTCGACGCCATCACCGAGCACAGCTTCGACGCCGCCTTCGGCGGCGCCCGCCGCGACGAGGAGCGCTCGCGGGCCAAGGAGCGGATCCTCTCCTTCCGCGACGACTTCGGCCAGTGGGACCCCAAGAACCAGCGCCCGGAGCTGTGGAACCTCTACAACGGCCGCCTGCGCCGGGGCGAGCACGCCCGGGTGTTCCCCATCTCCAACTGGACCGAGCTCGACGTCTGGGAGTACATCGAGGCGGAGCGGCTCGAGCTCCCGTCGCTCTACTTCGCCCACGAGCGCGACGTCTTCGAGCGCGACGGCATGCTCTACGCCCACCGCCAGGCCCAGAACCTCGCCCCCGGCGAGGAGGTCTTCCGGGAGACGGTGCGCTTCCGCACCGTCGGCGACATGAGCTGCACCGGCGGGGTCCGCTCCCGGGCGGCGACCATCGCCGAGGTGATCGGCGAGATCGCCGCCACCCGGGTCACCGAGCGGGGCGAGACCCGCGCCGATGACCGGGTGAGCGAGGCGGCCATGGAAGACCGCAAGCGCCTCGGGTACTTCTGATGGCCCGGGCGGCCGGCCGATGAGCCTCGACCTCCTGCGCTTCACCACCGCCGGGTCGGTCGACGACGGCAAGAGCACCCTGATCGGGCGCATCCTCTACGACTCCAAGCAGGTGTTCGCCGACCAGCTGGCCCACATCTCCGACGCCTCGCTGCGCCGCGGCGGCGAGGGCGTGCTCGACCTCGCCCTCCTCACCGACGGACTCCGGGCCGAGCGCGAGCAGGGGATCACCATCGACGTCGCCTACCGCTACTTCGCCACCCCCCGCCGGCGCTTCATCATCGCCGACTGCCCCGGCCACCAGCAGTACACCCGCAACATGGTGACCGGCGCCTCGACCGCCGACCTCGCCGTCGTCCTCCTCGACGCCCGCAAGGGCACGGTCGAGCAGTCCAAGCGCCACGCCTTCATCAGCGCCCTCCTCGGCATCCCCCACCTCGTGGTCGCCGTCAACAAGATGGACCTCGTCAACTACTCGGCCGACCGCTTCGCCCACCTCGTCGAGGAGTTCGCCGGCTTCGCCGAGAAGCTCGGCGTGGCCGACGTCACCTACATCCCCATCTCCGCCCTCTGCGGCGACAACGTGGTCGAGCGCTCCGACCGCCTCGACTGGCACGCCGGGCCGACGCTGCTCGGCTACCTCGAGGAGGTCGAGGTCTCCTACGACCATCCCGACGAGGTCCCCGCCCGCTTCCCGGTCCAGTGGGTGGTCAAGCCGGCCGTCGGCGACTACCGCGGCTACGCCGGCCAGCTGGCGAGCGGCGCCCTGCGCACCGGGGACGAGGTCGTCGTCCTCCCCGGCGGGCGGCGGACCCGGATCGCCGCCATCGACACCTTCGACGGCGAGCTCGACGAGGCGGTCGCCCCCCTCTCGGTGACCCTCCGCCTCGAGGACGAGCTCGACGTCGCCCGGGGCGAGCTCATCTGCCACCCCGACGGGGCGCCGGCGGTCGGGCGCGAGCTCGAGGCCGACCTCTGCTGGATGGGCGAAACACCGCTGCGCGCCGGCCGGCGCTACGCCATCAAGCACACCAGCCGCAACGCCACCGCCGTCGTCGACACCCTCCACGACCGGGTCGACGTCCACACCCTCGCGCGCGACCCCGGCCCCGCCGAGCTCGCCCTCAACGACATCGGCCGGGTCTCCCTGCGCACCAGCGCCCCCCTCGCCTTCGACGCCTACCGCGCCAACCGCCGCACCGGGAGCTTCATCCTCATCGACGAGACGACCAACGCCACCGTCGCCGCCGGGATGGTCGCCGGGCCGTAGCCGATGCGCTACGGTCGGAGGCATGGCCGCCGATGAGGTCTCCGTCCGCGAGCTGCGCAACCACACCGCCGAGGTCTTGCGTCGCGTCGAGGCCGGAGAGCGTCTGCGGGTCAGCGTCGACCGCCGGCCGGTGGCCGAGCTCTCGCCGCTGCCCAAGCGCCTGACCTGGGTACCGCGGCGCCGCGTGGTCGACGCGCTCATCCAGGCCGACGCCCCACTCGCGGCCGAGCTCGCGGCGGCGCTGCCCGACACGGTCGACGACCCATGAGGGGAGTGCTCGACACCTCGGTGTTCATCGCCGCAGACCAGCAACGCCGGCTTCTGGCCGAGCGGTTGCCCGACGAGGCGGCGGTCTCGGTGGTGACGCTCGCCGAGCTCGAGCTCGGCGTCCACCCCGCCTGCTCCGAGGAGGTCCGCGCCCGGCGCCTGCGGACGCTCGGCGCCATACGCGCCACCTACGCCGCCCTGCCCATCGACGAAGCCGTCGCGTCCGCGTTCGCGGAGCTCGTGGCCGCAGCCCGCCGGGATGGTCGCCGCCCGAAGGTCCAGGACGCATGGATCGCCGCCACCGCCCGCGCACACGAGGTCGCCGTGTACAGCCAGGACGCCGACTTCGATGGCCTTCCTGGCATCGACGTCGTGCGGGTCTGAGGGCCGAGGCCCGCCGCCGGCCGTACGAGACTACCGGCGCTACGCCATCAAGCACACCAGCCGCAACGCCCGGGATGGTCGCCGGGCCGTAGCTCAGGTCACGGCGAAGGTCACCGCAAGCTGGACGATGTCGGTCGGAGGCGGAAAGCAGCGCCGGTGGCGCACCACGCGCACGACCCGCCGTCGCTGCCCCGGCCTGGCGGGAGCGAAGATCGGCGTCGAAACGACACCGCAGAACTTCCCGGGCCCGAAGCGGCCGGGGCCGAAGGGGCCAAAGAACGGGCCGAACGGTCCGTTCGTCTGCTCGGAGACGGCCTGCAGCGGGCCGAGCGAGAGGCCGCTGGCCTGCGCGATCAACTGAGCCTCGACCCGAGCATCGGCGAGCGCGAGCGGAATCGCTGCCTGATGCGCGGCGTTCACCGCAGCTTGAATCGAGCTGTCGCTGCTGGCATCGGCCGGGTGGACCGCGACCTGGCCCGTGCCGACGGTGGTGATCGCTCGCTGGTCAACGGCACCCTCGGCGACGGTCGACACCGACAGGCACAGTCCCGCGGCCAGCGTCACGACGGTAAGCATCCGGCGACTCATCGGTCCTCCCGGTGTCGTGGGCGCATCATGTGTCGTGTGCGCGCCCCGTGTCTCAGCCTGGCGATCCTACTGTGCCATCAACTCAATGGTCAAGCTCCACCCCGCCCAGGTGGTCGCGGCCGGGGCGGAAGGACTAGGGTGTGCTGATGTCGGTTGCGCGGATGCCAGGGTCGCGGTCGGGGTGGGTGACCGCCATGGTGGCAGTCGGCGGATTGCTGCTGGCGACTGGGGGACCGGCCGACGCGGCTTCGGCTCCTGGGCGCTGCGGCGGGAACCAACCGCCGCACGGTCCGGTGCTCACCACCGTCACCCCCCCAGATTCGGTGCTGAGTCAGTTCGCCGTGCTGAGGCGCGCCCAGACACCAGATGACCAGCTGGCGGGGATTCGCGGGCTGCTCGGAGACGAGTTGGCCAGCTATTCGCCTGCGCTGGTGCGGCGTCTCGCGCCCGCCCCGGGCGGGGGGTTCTACTTGATCGCGGGGGTCACCCCGAGGCGTAAGCCAGTGCCGGCGTCCTGCTATCGCGGGCTCACCCCGGGGCAGCGCCGGCGAATTCGTCGGTTTGAGGCTTTGCTGCTCGCCCGCGCCGGACAGCCGGCGTACTGCATCTTGCGCGTGACGAGCACCCGCACCCCGCGGGATCAGACCACCAATACCGAGAGCTCGTGCTCACCGTTCGCCCAGATCGCCAGCGTTTTCGCCCTCGCCGGCGAGGCCCACGGAAATCAGCGCTCGGTGTGGGGGCTGGCGCCCGACGGCGTGGCCACCGTCGACGTTCGTTTCCGCACCGATCCCACGGTAACCGCCGCGGTGAACGGCAACTTCTTCCTCGGCAGCGGCTCCGCCGTGTCCGCCCGGGCAACCATAAATGCGCTCGTCCGGCTCGAACGCCGCCTAGCCCGCAGGCACGGGCCCACCGCCGCTCAGCGGCGCCTACTTTCGCGGCGGCAGCGGGAGGCGCTACTGATTGCCCTGCCTACCGAGGTCGACTGGCTCGACAGCACCGCAGCCACCATTTTGCGGTTCGGGCCGCCCAGCGGCCCGCTCGACGTGCTCGAGCTCGCGGCGGCGAATACCTCCTCGTCCTCTTCGTCCAGCACCATCAAGATTCCGTCGGCGTCAAAGTAACCAGACGCCGGGGCAGCCCGCCGCGGCCCTATCGGCGAGGTGCGTGTACCAGCCGCGCCGACACTATGCATTTAAGCCATGGCACTGATTCGTCAACGACCGGAGTCGTGCCGTCTGCCTTGGCCCGCCGTCGCCGCGAATCAGCGAAAAAGCTCGTCCAGCGACACGCGCCAGTCGGGTACCGCGTCGCTCAGATCGAGCGTGTCCGTCCCGCTGTAGGCCCGCACGTCCCTCGCTGCGCGATAGGCGGTCGCCGTGCGCCGTGCGGGATCCACGACGAGCACCAGAGTCGTCCCTGCCGCGACCCAGCCCAGGGCCTTGGCCTCCGCATCGGCAGGACTGTCGCCCGGAGAGATCACCTCGGCCGCGAAGTCCGGTGCCCCGGGCCAGTACTTCTCGGTCCGACCGACGGCATCCGCCCGTCCGCGCGCGACGAAGGCGGCGTCGGGCGCCCGGACGGTGTCGGGATCGCGAGCAATGAGAAAGCCGGTCTCGGCGCCGAAGGTGACGCCCGCGCCGCTGCGGCGCACCTCACCGAACAGCAGCCCGGCGATCGTCGCCGCGACGCGACCGTGCTCGGCCCCGGCTGGAGCCATCACCCGATGCTGCCCCTCGACCAGCTCGTGCCGCAGTCCGTCATGGGGGAGTGCCCACAGCTCCTCAGCGGTCCGCGCGAGTGTCCTCGTGGCCATCCCCACAGGCTAGCGCCGCTCCACACCAGTGCCCTCGTCGAGCTGCTGCTCGGCACGGCCGCGGGCGAGGCAGTCGCTCACGCCCTCCGCGATCAGGTCGCCGCCGACGCTCCGGCTCTGTTTGACATCGAGGTCTGCGCCGCGGCGAGATCGCGGGTGGCCCGCGGCGTGCTGGCTGCGGCCCGGGCCGAGGAGATGCTCCTCGACCTGGCCGACCTGCCGATCATTTCCTGGCCCCACCGTCCGCTGCTCGACCGGGTGGGCGCTTCGCGAGAACGTTTCGGCCTGCGACGTCATCTACGTCGCGCTCGCGGAGGCCCTCGGTGCCCGCCTGATCACGGCGGATCGGCGTCTGGTCAAGGCGGTGGCCACCGCCTCGGACATCGAGGTCATCGCCGCCGTCTGATCGCGCCGCCGCGCCTCCCGCGGGGGCCTTTTCGGAGCGGCCTCGTCTCGGCCGAACGTCCAGGCAGGCAGGCCGGCGCTCGGGTTCTCGGCCGGGGAGCCCGAACCTGGGATGGATGCCGACCTCGAGATCCCGCGCCTGGCGCGCCGTCCCCGCCGTCCTCGCCGTCCTCGCCGCGGCGATCGCCCCCGCGACGGCGGCAGCGAAGGCCAGCCCCGGCATGTTCGGCACCGCCTCCTCGAACACCACCGTCGGCTACACCGTCTTCGACCATACGAACCTATCCGGCGGGGCATCACCGACCGGGACAATCACCTTCAGGCTCTACGCCCCCGGCGACACCAGCTGCTCGGCACCGGTGTTCACCACCTCGGTCCCCGTCTCCGGCACCGGCTCCGATGACTCCTCGCGCTACACCACCGCCCGGGCCGGGACCTACCAGTGGACGGCGACCTACAACGGCGACGCCAACAACAACCCGGTGGCCACCGCGTGCGGCTACGCCCCGCAAACGGTGATCGTCGCCCAGGCCGGCCCCGTCGCGTCGACCAGCGTCACCGTCAGCGCCGGAACCATCCACGGCATCGCCACCCTCCAAGGCGGCTTCGCCCCCCTCACGGGCACCGTCACCTTCACCGTCACCGGCCCCAACGACGTGTTCTGCGGCGGCACGGTGGTCTGGTCCTCGACGGTGGCGGTCAACGGGGCCGGAAGCTACGACTCGGGCGGCTTCACTCCGACCGCCCCCGGAACCTACAAGTACCGCCTCCGCTACAACGGCGACACCAACAACCTCGGCGTCGGACCGACCGCCTGCCTCGACCAGAACGCCTCCATCACCCTCGCCCAAGCCCAACTCGCCCCGCCGGGGACCGGCGGCGGGGGCCCGGCGACCGGAGGGACCGTACCCGTGGGTTCCGCCACGTCGCCGACGGGCACGACGGCGGCCGCCGGACCGGGCGCGACGACGGCGCACCCAGCGACTTCGACGGCGGCGGCGGGCACGACGTTCACCGGACCGGCCCGGTGCGTGCGGGGGCGGTTCACGGTGTCGGTGGCCGGGGCAGGGGTCCGGCGGGTCACCTACCTCGTGCATGGCCGCGTGGTGCGGACGGTGACCCGGGCCGACTCCCGGGGCCGCTTCCGGGCCACGGTCAACCCCCGCGGCCTGCGCCGAGGGGTCCGCATGCGGCTGACGGCCAAGGTGGCATCCGGCAGCGGAGCCGCCGTCCTGCACCGCACGTTCAGCGTGTGCCGGTAGCCGAGTCGTTGACCCTCGCTCCCCTTCTTGCCGGTTTGGGTAGACGCATTGGGCGTCTCTCGCGCCCGGTGGCCTTTTCGGAGCGGCCTCGCCTCAGCCAAACGTCCAGGCGGGCAGCCGGCGGCTCGGGTTCTCGGCCGGGGAGCCCGAAGTTGGGAGGGATGCCCGCGACCCCGACCCCGAGAATCCGCGCCTGGCGCGCCCTCCCCGCCGTCCTCGCCCTCCTGGCCGCGGGGATCGCCCCCGCCACGGCGGCGGCCAAGGCCAGCCCCGGCATGTTCGGCACCGCCTCCTCGAACACCACCGTCGGCTACACCATCTTCGACCATACGAACCTATCCGGCGGGGCATCACCGACCGGGACAATCACCTTCAGGCTCTACGCCCCGGGCGACACCAGCTGCTCGGCATCGGTGTTCACCACCTCGGTCCCCGTCTCCGGCACCGGCTCCGATGACTCCTCGCGCTACACCACCGCCCGGGCCGGGACCTACCAGTGGACGGCGACCTATAACGGCGACGCCAACAACAACCCGGTGGCCACCGCGTGCGGCTACGCCCCGCAGACGGTGATCGTCGCCCAGGCCGGCCCGGTCGCGTCGGCCAGCGTCACCTTCAGTGCCGGAACCATCCACGGCATCGTCACCCTCCAAGGCGGCTTCGCCCCCCTCACCGGGACCGCGACCTTCACCGTCACCGGCCCCAACGACGCGTTCTGCGGCGGCACGGTGGTCTGGTCCTCGACGGTGGCGATCAACGGGGCCGGGAGCTACGACTCCGGCGGCTTCACTCCGACGGTGGCCGGAACCTACAAGTACCGCGTCCGCTACAACGGCGACACCAACAACCTCGGCGTCGGACCGACCGCCTGCCTCGACCAGAACGCCTCCATCACCCTCACCCAAGCCCAACTCGCCGGCGGCGGAACCACCGGCGGCGGCGGCGGCGGCGGGACGGGCGGCGGGGGCAGCGGCGGCGGGACCGGAGGAGGCGGCGGCACGGGCGGCGGTGGCGGCGGCTCGATCATCCCGCCGAGCGGCGGCGGAGGCGGGGGCGGGATCACCCCGCCGACCGGCGGCGGTGGCGGCGGCTCGATCACTCCGCCGGCGAGCGGTGGCGGGTCGATCACGCCGCCGACCTCGGGGGTGCCCGGAGCCCCGGGAACCCCGGGAGCGGCCGGCCCCGTCGCTTCCGCGACCTCGCAGCCCCCGGCGACGGGAGCGGGGACCCAAGCCGCGACGGCACAGCCAGGCTCGACCGCGGGCGCGCCGGGCATGGCGTTCACCGGACCGGCCCGCTGCGTGCGGGGGCCGTTCACGGTATCGGTGGCCGGGGCCGGAGTCCGGCAGGTCACCTACCTCATGCACGGCCACTCGCTGCGGACGGTGACCCGGCCCGATTCCGGCGGCCGCTTCCGGGCCACGGTCAACCCGCGCGGCCTGCGCAAGGGGATCCGCCAGCAGCTCACGGCCAAGGTGGCATCGAGCAAGGGCGCCGTCGTCCTGCACCGCACGTTCAGCGTGTGCCGGTAGCCCAGGCCGCCACGGCGACCCCGACGGCGGCGAGGTAACCATCTAAGCTCAGGGCCGATGTTCTCGAAGGTCCTGGTCGCCAACCGCGGAGAGATCGCGGTCCGCATCGTCAGCGCGCTCGACGAGCTCGGCATCACCAGCGTGGCCGTCTACTCGGAGATCGACCGCGACGCCCTCCACGTCAAGCGGGCCGGCGAGGCCTACCTGCTGGGCAAGGCGCCGGCATCCGAGAGCTACCTGAATATCGAGCGCATCCTCGACGCGGTGGCCAAGTCGGGGGCGGAGGCGGTCCATCCCGGCTACGGCTTCCTGGCGGAGAACGCGGCGTTTGCCCGGGCGTGCGAGGAGGCGGGGGTGGTGTTCATCGGCCCGCCGGCCAGCGCCATCGAGGCCATGGGGTCGAAGACCCGGGCGCGTGACTTGATGGCGGCGGCCGGGGTGCCGATCGTCCCGGGTACCACGGAGGCGGTGGGGACGGTGAAGGAGGCGCGGAAGATCATCGACGCCGACATCGGCTACCCGGTGGCGGTCAAGGCGGCGGGAGGCGGCGGGGGCAAGGGGTTCCGGGTGGCGCTCGACGCCGAGCACCTGGAGGAGGCATTCGAGGGCGCGGCTCGGGAGGGCGAGAAGTTCTTCTCGGACGCCACCGTCTACCTCGAGCGCTACCTGCCCGACCCGCGCCACGTCGAGGTTCAGGTGATGGCCGACGGCCACGGGAATGTGGTCCACCTCGGGGAGCGCGACTGCTCGATCCAGCGCCGCCACCAGAAGCTGGTCGAGGAGTCGCCGGCGCCGCCGTGGGTGGTGGACGAGAAGATGCGCGAGCGGATCGGCAAGATCGCCGTCGACGCGGCCCGGGCGGTCGACTACCGGGGGGCGGGGACGGTGGAGGGCCTCCTGGCCGACGGGGAGTACTTCTTCCTGGAGATGAACACCCGGGTCCAGGTCGAGCACTGCGTGACCGAGCTGACCACCGGGATCGACATCGTCAAGACGGGGATCCGGGTGGCCGCAGGAGAGGCGCTGCCCTTCGCGCAGGAGGACGTCGTCCTGCGCGGCCACGCCATCGAGTGCCGGATCAACGCCGAGGACGCGGCGGCGAACTTTGCGCCGGCACCGGGCCGGATCAGCCATTACCGCGAGCCGAGCGGGCCGGGGGTGCGGGTGGACTCGGGGGTGGGAGCGGGTGACGAGGTGTCGCCGATGTACGACCCGATGGTGGCCAAGCTAGTCGTCTGGGACCGGGATCGGGAGGAGGCGACGCGGCGTATGCTGCGAGCGCTCGGGCAGTACGAGATCGGCGGGCTGACCACGCTGCTGCCCTTCCACCGGGCGCTCCTGGCCAGCGAGCAGTGGGCGCGGGGGGAGACGTGCCGGGACCTTGTCGAGGACCGCGACTGGCTGCGCTCGACGGCGCCGGCACCCGACGCCGAGGGCGGGAAGG
>JAXDHJ010000034.1:0-2523 GCA_034664565.1 Solirubrobacteraceae bacterium | reverse complement strand
CAGCCATGACGTCAGGTGGTAGCCCTCGGGGACCTTGTCCGGGTTCGGCGTGTCGGGGTCCTGCTTGGTGGTGAGGATCGGGTTGCCGTTGGGCCAGCACCGGGCGACCTTGAGGCGCATCAGGCTGTCCATGGTCTGCATGCAGAGGACGATCACCGTCCGCCGCGACCAGGCCCGCACCCGAGCGCCCCGGCGGCGACCACCACCCCCCCGGCGCGCAGGCGGGTGCGCCCGCGCCCGACCAGCGCCCCCGAGCGCTCGTGGGTGACGGCGTACCCCTGGGAGCCGTCGGCCGCTCCGAGCGGCTTGATGTCGACCACCATCCGCTCGGGGACGATCTCCACCCCGAGCCGCTCGGCGAACCACAGGTAGTTCTTGACCAGGGTGTTCTTGGCGTTGTAGCGGCAGCCGGTCATGCACGTCCCGCACTGGATGCAGCCGGTGCGCGGGGGTCCGGCGCCCCCGAAGTAGGGGTCGGCTACCGTCTCCCCCGGCGCACCGAGGAACACGCCGACGCGGGTCTTGGCGTAGGTGTCGCCGAAGCCGTGCTCCTCGGCGTACTCCTTGAGCAGCAGGTCGGCCGGGGTGTCGTGGGGGTAGGCGACCACCCCGAGCATGCGTTCGGCCTCCTCGTAGTGGGGGCGCAGCTCGGCCTCCCAGTCGGCCAGCCCCGACCACCGGCGGTCCCGGTAGAAGCGGGGGCGCGCCCGGTAGCCCTTCTCGGCCAGCCGCAGTGCCGCCACGCTCCCCCCGAAGCCCGAACCGATGACGATCCAGTCGAAATCCAGGTCGGCGGCGCTCACCGTCTCGCTCTACCCCGAAGCCGGGTGGGGAACCGAGGAGACCCGTGTCGGATCCGACCGGTCCGGCGTCTAGCGTTTCGGCCGTGGAAACCGAGCTCGAGCCCCCGCCGCCGGCCGCGTCGCTGCCCCGGACCGACCGGCTGCGCGAGCTCGACCGCGCCCACCTCTGGCATCCCTTCACCCAGCAGCAGGGGTGGGTCGACGAACCGTCGCCGGTGATCGAGCGGGCGACGGGAACGACGCTCTACGACAGCGACGGCCGCTCCTACATCGACGGCGTCTCGTCGCTGTGGTGCAACGTCCACGGTCACCGTCACCCGGTGATCGACGCGGCCGTCCGGACCCAGCTCGACCGGGTCGCCCACTCGACGATGCTCGGCCTCACCCACGCCCCGGCCATCGAGCTGGCGGCCCGTCTGGTGGCGCTGGCCCCGCCGGGACTGAGCCGGGTGTTCTACTCCGACAGCGGGTCGAGCGCCGTCGAGGTGGCGCTGAAGATGGCGTTCCAGTTCTGGGCGCAGCAGGACGCCCCGGCCGCCGCCCGCCGGCGGGGCTTCATCTGCCTGCGGGACGCCTACCACGGCGACACCCTGGGATCGGTCTCGGTCGGGGGGATCGACCTGTTCCACGCCTGCTACGAGCCGCTCCTCTTCGCCGCCCGGCGGGCCGAGGCCGGCGACGTCGACGGCCTGGCCGCCCTGCTCGCGGCCCACGGCGAGGAGACGGCGGCGATGATCGTCGAGCCCCTCGTCCAGGGGGCGGCGGGAATGCGCGTCCATCCGCCGGGCTACCTGCGGGCGGTCCGCGAGCTGTGCGACGCCCACGGGGTCCTGCTGATCTGCGACGAGGTGGCCACCGGCTTCGGTCGGACCGGGCGGATGTTCGCCTGCGAGCACGAGGGGGTCACCCCCGACCTGATGTGCGTGGCCAAGGGCCTGACCGGCGGCTACCTGCCGCTGGCGGCGACCCTGACCACCGAGCGGATCTACGCCGGCTTCCTCGGGGCCCACGAGGAGTGGCGGACCTTCTTCCACGGGCACACCTACACCGGTAACCCGTTGGCCTGCGCCGCCGCCCTGGCCACCCTCGACGTCTTCGTGCAGGAGCGCACCCTCGAGCGTCTGGGCCCGAAGATCGACCTGCTCGGCCGGCTGCTCGCCGAGCAGGTCGAGCCGCTGGCCGGGGTGACCGAGGTGCGACGGCGGGGCTTCATGGTCGGCATCGAGCTCGGCGGCCTTCCGCCCGGGGCGCGGACCGGCCATCGGGTCACCCTGGCTGCCCGCCGGCTCGGGGCGATCATCCGACCGCTCGGCGATGTCGTCGTCCTCATGCCGCCGCTGTCCATCGACGCGGGTGAGCTCGCCCGGCTGGTGGCCATCACCGCCCAGGCGATCGAGGTGACTCAGTCTTCGTAGGGGACGAAGTCCTTCTTGCGGGCGCCGCAGACCGGGCAGTACCAGGACTCGGGAATGTCGGCGAAGGCGGTGCCCGGGAGGATGCCGCCGTCGGGGTCGCCCTCGGCTACGTCGTAGATGTAGCCGCACGATTCGCAGAGCCAGCGCTGTACGTCGGTGCTCATCGCCGTGAACAGTAGTTGCTGGCCGCGTCGAGCGGTCGCCTGACCCCGGCGGCATCCGCGCCGGGGACGGTCGGTGGCGCCGCGCCCGGGCACCTCCGCCGACCGCCGCCAGCCCGGGCGGTGGACGGCCTGATGCGCGGC
>JAXDHJ010000033.1:0-13682 GCA_034664565.1 Solirubrobacteraceae bacterium | reverse complement strand
ACCCGGCCTACGGGGCGAGTCGTGCGAGTCGGGAGTCCGGCGTCGGCTCGGCCCGCCGCCGAGGGGCTCGGGTCGGGCGAGGTCGGACGGGTCGCAGGTCGGGCGATTCTCAGTTGACCCGGGGCTCGATCGGCGAGCCGAGCGGACGAGCCGCCGCCTTTGACGCGGGGTTGCGCCGGGCAACCCTCTAGGCTCTGGCCGGTGCGGGTCGGCGTGCCGAAGGAGACTGTTGAGGGCGAGCGCCGGGTGGCGCTCGTGCCCGAGGTGGTGCGCAAGCTGACCGGGCGCGGCCTCGAGGTGGTGGTCGAGGCCGGGGCCGGAGCCCGGGCGATCATTCCCGACGCCCTCTACGAGGCGGCGGGGGCGAAGATCGCCGAGGCGGCCGAGGTGTGGAAGGCCGACGTGGTGGTCAAGGTCGCGGCCCCGAGCCGGGAGGAGATCGCCCAACTCGGCAAGGGAAGCCTCCTCGTCGGCTTCCTCGCCCCGCTGACCAGCCCGGCCACGACCGAGGCGCTGGCCGCGGCCGGGGCGACGGCCTTCGCCATGGAGGCGATCCCCCGGATCTCCCGGGCACAGGCCATGGACGCCCTCTCGTCGCAGAGCAACGTCGCCGGCTACCGGGCGGCCCTGCTCGGGGCCCAGCACATGGGGCGCTTCTACCCGATGCTGATGACCGCGGCCGGGACCATCCCGCCGGCCAAGGTCCTCGTCCTCGGAGTGGGGGTGGCCGGCCTCCAGGCCCTGGCCACCGCCCGCCGGCTGGGGGCGCAGACCACCGGCTACGACGTGCGGCCCGAGGTCGCCGAGCAGGTCCAGTCGCTGGGGGCGAAATGGCTCGACCTCGGCATCGACGCCGCCGGGGAGGGCGGCTACGCCCGGGAGCTGACCGAGGAGGAGAAGTCCCGCCAGCAGCAGGCGCTGACCGACGCCATCAAGACCTTCGACGTGGTCATCACCACCGCCCTCGTCCCCGGCCGCCCGGCGCCGCGCCTGGTCACCGCCGAGTCGGTGGCGGGGATGAAGGCGGGCAGCGTGATCGTCGATCTGGCCGGCGAGGCCGGGGGCAACTGCGAGCTGACCGAGCCGGGGGAGACGGTGATCAAGCACGATGTGACCATCGTCAGCCCGCTGAACCTCCCGGCCGAGATGCCGGAGCACGCCTCGCAGCTCTACGCCCGTAACGTCCAGTCGCTGGTCGAGCTCTTCCTCGACGACGACGGCGAGCTGGCGCTCGACTGGGATGACGCCATCATCTCGGGGGCGTGCATCGTCCGCGACGGGGAGATCGTCCACGAGCGGGCCCGGGCGGCCGTCGAGGCGGCAGCCTGATGCTGATCACCAACCTGGCCATCCTCGTCCTCGCCGGCTTCGTCGGCTTCTCGGTGATCTCCAAGGTCCCCAACACCCTCCACACACCGCTGATGAGCGGCACCAACGCCATCCACGGGATCGTCGTCCTCGCCGGCCTGCTGGTCATCGGCTTCTCGAGCAACGACATCTTCAACAAGGTGATCATCGTCATCGCCGTCACCTTCGGCACCATCAACGTGGTCGGCGGCTTCCTGGTCACCGACCGGATGCTCGGCATGTTCAAGCGCAAGCCGGAGCCGCCGCCGCAGGTGCAGGACACGCCGGAGCCAAAGCCGCCCGGCGAGCCGATGGAGGCCCCGGCGCCCGAAGTCGATTCCTCGGAGCCCGATCCGGCAGCGGCGGCCACCGCTCCGACACCAGCTACGCCGGCCGCGGACGATCCGGCCCCGCCCCACGGCGCAGGCGAGCCGGGCGCGGCGGCGGCGGAGACGGACGGGCCGGACGGGCCGCCCCCGCCGGACGCGGCCCCGCCGGACGCGGCCCCGCCGAAGGCGGCCGGATGATCAGCGCGACCCTGCTCCACGACACCAACCTCATCGCCGTCCTCTACATCGTCGCCTTCGGCCTGTTCATCTACGGGCTGACCGGGCTGACCGGCCCGGGGACCGCGGTCCGGGGCAACCGGATCGCGGCGGTGGGGATGGCCATCGCCGTCGTCGCCACCCTGCTCTACCCGCAGATCGGCAACTGGGGCCTGATCGTCCTCGGGGTGGCCCTCGGGACGGCGATCGGGGTGCCGGCTGCCCGCCGGGTGAAGATGACGGCGATGCCCCAGATGGTGGCGCTGTTCAACGGGGTCGGCGGTGGGGCGGTGGCGCTGGTGGCCTGGGCCGAGTTCCGCAACTCGGGCGGCTACGCCTTCCAGGGGTTCGACCCGATCCCGCTCTACGTGGTGATCTTCTCGCTGTTCGCGGCGATCATCGGCTCGGTCTCCTTCTGGGGGTCGAACATCGCCTTCGCCAAGCTCCAGGCCATCCTTCCCGGCCGGCCGATCACCTTGGGCCGGGCCCAGCAGGTGGTGAACCTCCTGCTCTTCGCCGGGGCGGTGGCCCTCGCCGTGGTCATCGCCGCCGGCAGTCATTCCGAGCTCGTGTTCGTGGGGATGCTCGTCCTCGCCGCCCTGCTCGGCAACTTCGTCGTCCTGCCCATCGGAGGCGCCGACATGCCGGTGGTGATCTCGCTGCTGAACGCCATGACCGGCCTCTCGGCGGCGGCGACCGGCGTGGCCCTCGACAACACGGCGCTGATCGTGGCGGGAATGATCGTCGGCGCCTCGGGAACCATCCTCACCAACCTGATGGCGGCGGCCATGAACCGCTCGATACCGTCGATCGTCGCCGGCGGCTTCGGCGGCGGCGGCGCCGTCGAGGGGGCGGCCGGAGCCGGCGAGCATGCGGGGACGGTCCGCTCGACCAGCGCCGCCGACGCTGCCATCCAGCTCAACTACGCCCGCCTGGTGGTGGTGGTGCCGGGCTACGGCATGGCGGTGGCCCAGGCCCAGCACGCGGTGCGGGAGCTGGCCAAGGAGCTCGAGAAGCGGGGGGTCGAGGTCAAGTACGCCATCCACCCGGTGGCGGGGCGGATGCCGGGCCACATGAACGTCCTGCTCGCCGAGGCCGACGTCCCCTACGAGCAGCTGCGAGAGATGGACGACATCAACCCCGAGTTCTCGCGGACCGACGTGGCGCTGGTCATCGGGGCCAACGACGTGACCAACCCGGCGGCCAAGAACACCGCGTCCTCGCCGATCTACGGCATGCCCATCCTCGAGGTCTCAGACTCCCACTCGGTGATCGTCATCAAGCGGTCGATGAACCCGGGGTTCGCCGGGATCGAGAACGAGCTCTACTACGACCCGAAGACCTCGATGCTGTTCAGCGACGCCAAGTCCGGCGTCGCCGAGATCACCGCCGAGCTCAGCCAGCTCTGACCGCGCCGCCGGTGGTGAAAAGCGCGCGCCCAGGGACGGTGGGCGGTCCCGTCCGCTTCACCGGGTGATGGGCACGCACTGATTTCTAGACGGACCGCTGGGTCCGCGGGTCGCGTAGCAGCTCGCGGGAGATCCCGGCGACGAAGGCCAAGGCGAGGAGGGCGGGGAGGAGGATGCTGAGGACGTCGGTCGTCCCCGAGCTCGACGGGGACGACGAGGCGGGGGCGCCGGTCCTGGCCGCGGGCGGGCGAGCCGCCGCCGCCGCGGCCGGTGGCTGGGCCTGGCAGAGGCCGCGCCGGCGCGCCGCCTCGAGCTTGCGGATGGCGGTGACCTCGGCCGCGGACTCGGCCGCTGGGGTGCGGGCGAAGGTCACGGCGACCGCGGCCGGCGGGCGGGGCGCGTGGCCATCGAGGCCGGCCCGGAGGGTGAGAGCCATGCTGTCGGCCTGCGGTAGTGCGGTCAGGCAGCCGCGTAGGCTGGTGATGAGGGCCGGGAGGCCGGGATCTTCGGCTCCGGTGAAGGCAGCGGGGGCCGCGGCCGAGGCGCCGGGGGCGACGGCGAGGACGAGGGTGGCGAGGAGGAGGCCGAGGAGGGCGAGCGGCCGTGGGGGGTGGGGGGGAGGGCTCATGGGCGGGACAGGGGCGGCGGGTGCCCGGGTTGGCCCGGACCTTGCGCATGAGCAGTATCGACGCCTGGGCGGGAGGCTTGATGCCTGATCGGTCCGGTCTGGCAGACTGCGGGCGGTGATCCCCCGATCCGCGGCCCTCGAGGCGCTGGCCGGCGAGAGCTTCGACATCGTGGTGGTCGGCGGCGGGATCACCGGCGCCGGGGTGGCCCTCGACGCCGCCGCGCGGGGCTACAGCGTGGCCCTGGTCGAGCAGGCCGACTACGCCTCGGGGACCTCGAGCCGGTCGAGCAAGCTCGTCCACGGCGGCCTGCGCTACCTCCAGAACTTCGATCTCGGTCTGGTGCGGGAGGCGCTGCTCGAGCGCCAGCTCATGGTCGCCCTCGCCCCCCATCTCGTCCACCCCCTCCCGCTCGTGGTCGCCGCCTTCGCGGGCGCCCACCCCGACCGGCTGGTCGGGGTCGGCCTGAACCTCTACGACGTGATGTCGGTCGAGCGCCGGCGGGGGCGCCGGGGGCGTCGCGCCCGCAGCAGCGAGGAGGAGCGCCTGGAGGCGAGCTGGAGCCCCGAGCGCCACCGGATGGTCACCGGAGCCGAGGTGGTGGAGCTGGTGCCGGCTCTGGCCGGGCGGGAGCCGACCTCCGGCTACCTGTTCTACGACTGCCAGACCGACGACGTTCGCCTCGTGCTGACCGTGCTCGGCGAGGCTGAGCGCTTCGGTGCCGTGTGCGCCAACCGCCTGCGGGTGACCGAGCTGATCGAGGAGCACGGCCGGGCCGCCGGGGTGCGGGCGCTCGACGGGGACAGCGGGGTCGAGGTGGTGGTGCGCGCCCAGAACGTGGTCAACGCCACCGGGGTGTGGGCCGATCAGCTGCGCCCGGATGAGCTCCGCGACGAGGCCGAGGTGCCCCGTATCCGCCCGAGCCGGGGCACCCACATCACCCTCGACCAGCGGGACCTGCCGCTCGGGGCTGGGGCGATCGTGCCGGCCGGCGGCGGGCGGACGATCTTCGCTCTGCCGTGGCTGGGCCGGGCGCTGATCGGGACCACCGACAACAACTACGAGGGCCCACTCGACCGGATCAAGCCGGCGGCCGCGGACATCGAGTACCTGCTCGAGGCGGTCAACGCCTTCTTCGCCACCGATCTCGGCCCGGGCGACATCACCGGGGCCTACGCGGGCGTGCGCCCGCTGATCTCGAGCGGCGACGCCAAGAAGTCGGTGGACATCTCGCGCAAGGCGGAGCTCTATGAGACCTCGAGCGGGATGATCACCATCACCGGCGGCAAGCTCACCACCTGGCGGCGGATGGCCAAGATGGCGGTCGACCGGATCGTCCTGCGCGACGCCGTCGAGGCACCGTGCCGGACCCACGAGATCCCGCTCGGCCAGGCCGTCGAGGCCGATGACCTGCCGCGGGTCTCGGGTGTGCCCCCGGAGTCCTACCCGGCTCTGGCCGGGCGCTACGGCTACGCGGCGACCGAGGTGCTGCGGATCGCCGGCGATCGGGCCGAGCTCGCCGAGCCGATCCTCGACGGGCAGCCCGATCTCCTGGCCGAGGTCGTCCAGGCCGCCCGGCGCGAGCAGGCGACCAGCGTCGGCGACGTCATGCTGCGCCGCACCCGGCTCGGGCTGATCGCCGCCCGGGGCCTCACCGGCGAGCCGGCGCGGCGGGTGGCGGGCGCGCTGGCGGCGGAGCTCGGCTGGGACGAGGGGCGGGTGGCCGCCGAGCTCGAGCGCTTCCGGGAGGAGGCGCAGGCCGAGGGGATCGTCGTCGAGTGACCGGCCGGCGGCGGATGCTCGAGCTGCGGGCCGGCGGGCGGCGGATGGTGCTCGGCGAGGGGGCGTGGCTGATGGGCGTGGTCAACGCCACCCCCGATTCGTTCTCCGACGCCGGCCGCTACCCGACCCTGGCCGCCCGGGTCGAGCGGGCCGGCGAGCTGGTGGCGGCCGGGGCGCGGATCATCGACATCGGCGGCGAGTCGGCGACCACCAACCGCCCGCCGGTCGGGGTCGCCGAGGAGATCGCGCGGGTGGTCCCGCTGATCGAGCGGGTGGTGGGGGAGCTCGGGGTCCTGGTCTCGGTGGAGACCTACGAGCCGGCGGTGGCGGCGGCGGCGATCGCCGCCGGGGCGGGGCTGGTCAACGACGTCAGCGGCCTGCGCAACCCCACCCTGGCCGAGGTCTGCGCGGAGACCGGGGCGGGGCTGATCCTCATGCACACCAGGGCCGCTCCCAAACAGCGCCTGCACGATCCGGACCGCTACCCCGACATCGTCGGCGACGTGCTGGGCTTCCTCGGCGAGCGGATCGAGCTTGCCCGGTCGCGGGGGGTGGCCTTCGAGCAGCTGATCCTCGACCCGGGGCCCGACTTCGCCAAGACCCCAGCTCAGACCGTCGAGCTCCTGCGGGGGGTCGGGCGCCTGCACGAGCTCGGGCGGCCGGTGCTCATGGCCGTCTCGCGCAAGGACTTCGTCGGCGCGCTGACCGCCCGCCGGCCGGCCGACCGCCTGGCCGGGTCGCTGGCCGCCCTGGCCCACGGGCTGGACATGGGGGCGCAGATCTTCCGGATGCACGACATCGCCGCGGCGGCCGACTTCATCGCCGTGCGGGCGGCCCTGCGCGGCGAGCTCGACCTGGCGGCCGAGGCGGTGCTTCCCGACGAGCTGCGCTGGCAGCCCCCGGCCTCGAGCTGAGTCGGCGGGGGCGGCGCCGGGCCGGGCGCGGGCCGGGGGCCGGCCGGGACTAGGCCTGGGCGGGATCCTCGGGCGGGCGGGAGCGGGGGGTCTGCTGCTCGGCGGTGGCGCACATCAGGCAGCGGGTGGCGGCGACCTGGGCGACGATGACGGCGGGATGGGCGCCCTGGTCGGCGAGGCGGAGCTCGACCTCGCGCTTGGCCACCCCGCAGGGGAAGCAGGTCACCGGGCCACCGGACCGGTCACTCGGCGACCTGGGCGCAGGCGGTGGCCCGGTCGCTGATGGCGCGGACCTCGTCGTCGTCGAGCCAGACGAAGCGCTGGGAGGCGATGACCAGGGCCATGGCGAGCAGGGGGGCGGCGAAGGCATACCAGGCGAGCGTCTTCTCCCGGGCTCGGTCGACGACGATCCGCCGCTCGCGGGGGGTGATGTAGGACTCGAGGGTGGTACCGCTGCCCACCCGGTAGATGGTGAGGTGGAGATGGCGGAAGGAGAGCGCCTCGCCGGTGTGGAGCCGGGGCGCCCGCCTGCCCCAGTACTCGTCGACCTCGGCTGCCCGCTCGATCATCGGCGGCAGGCGCTCGGCCGCCTCGGCGACGACGACCTCGTCCTCGGTGAGGACGGTCTCCCCGAAGGCCAGCCCCTCCTGATGGAGGGCGAACATCTGGGCCCCGGCGTCGTCGATCCAGCGCTGGTGGCGCTCGTCGGGGTCGATGGCGATCCAGCCGAAGGCGACGACCTGCTCGTAGAGCGAGCGCACCATCTCCTGGGCGTCGGCGTCGCGGCGGGCGGCCAGGAGGTCGAGGAGGCTCTCGACGGTGTCGCACATGCGGGCCAGCGACGCCGACCCGAAGATCGACCACCAGGTCTCGCCGGCGTAGAAGCGCATCGGCAGCTGGCGGCGGACGAGGGCGACGAGGGCGGCGGTGCCCTCGTGCATCTGCTCGGGGAGGGGAAAGCTCTCGGAATCGCTCACCCGACGAGCCTATCGCCTGGCCCGCCGGGCCGACTGCCCCCGGCGCCGGCGGCGCGCCGGCGGCGAGCCGGATCAGCCCCCCGGGTCGGGCCGGCACGATGCGCTCCCGGGGACCGCCGAGTGGTCGTGGTCGCTGAGCGGGCGCCGAGCGCGTCGCCCGACCTCGCCCCGCGTCGCCGCCAACCGGAGGCGCGCCGTGAGGGGAGGACCGATCGGCGACTGGCGTGGACGCGCCCGAGGGGTCAGGACGCGGCGTCGGATCGGCCGCCGGGGGGCTGCCCGTAGGTGGCGTCGTACTTGTTGGCGCAGTTGGGCACGGCGGCGAACGGGCCTCGGCGCGCGCCTGCGCCTCCGGCGTAGACGGCATTCACCCACCCCCAGCCATGTTGGTAGGACCCGTGGTCAGACTGGGTCAACGCCCACGTCGTGCTGGAGCGCCCCCCGGCCTGGACCGCCCGACCCGGCCTCTGGCATTCGACCCAGTTGCGCCCCTGGTGCAGGTAGCCGACGCGGGCGCCGCTCGAGCGCACCACCGGGCTTCCGCCCGTGCGGCCGTCGCCGGGTTGGGGAAAGTCGCAATAGAAGCGCTCACTCCCGTGGACCCGGGTCCCATCGGGAGCGCATGCGCCCGGGGCAGGTGACCCGCCGGAGAGGATGAGCGCCGTCCCCCCGACGGCCCCAGTGGCGAGGGCGGCGGCCAGCGCGATCCGGCGCGCCCGGGGCGGGACGGGCGAGGGGGCGGGTGGCTCGCTCGCGCCTGGGGGTGGGCGCGGTGCCGCCGTCTCGATGGCGCTTCGGGGGGGAGGCGGCCGGGCCCGGACCGCGGCGCGGGCGAAGGCGCCGGCGGAGGCGTGGCGCTCGGCGGGGTCGGTGGCCATGGCGCGGGCGATCACCTCGTCGAGCTCCTGCGGCAGCTCTGGGCGCAGCTCCCGGGCCGAGGGCGGCCGGTCGTTCCCGGGGGCGGCGCCGACGGCGATCGCCGTCTGGCCGGGGTAGGGGACCCGGCCCGTGAGCAGCTCGAAGAGCACGCAGCCCAGGGAGTAGATGTCGACCCGGGCGCTGAGTGGCGCTGACCGGAGCTGCTCGGGGGCGGCATAGTCGAGCGTTCCGACCCAAGCGCCGGCCGCGCCGGAGTCGTCGGGGTCCTCGATGCGCCTGCCGATCCCGAAGTCGCTGAGGTAGGCGTGCTCAATGCCCTCGCGGGGCTCGATGAGGATGTTGGCGGGCTTCACGTCCCGGTGCACCAGCCCGCGGGCGTGGGTGGCCTCGAGCGCCGAGGCGACCTGGCCGACGATCGACAGGGCGCGGGCGATACTCAGCCCGGCGGTCTCCTCGAGCAGCTCAGCGAGGTTGGGGCCTTCGACCCAGCGCATGCTTACGAACAGCCGCCCCTCGGCCTCGCCCGCCTCGTGGACGGCGACGACGTGGGGATGATCGATGCGGGCGAGGAGACGCGCCTCGTCCTGAAAGCGCCGGCGGAAGGCCGGGTCGACGGCGAGGCCGGGCGCGATGAGCTTCAACGCCACCGTGCGGTCGAGGGCGAGCTGGGTGGCCCGGTAGACCACCCCCATCCCTCCCCGTCCGGCGAGCGCCTCGATTCGGTATCTGGCGAAGTGATCGCCGGGCGAAAGCTCGACTGGCACCACCCTGTTCTAGACCAGGTCGTGGCGGGAGACGAGCCCGCTCCGGAGTGCGCGCTCTACGAGCCCGACGCGCTTCTCGTTGTTGGGCAGGCCGGCGACGCCGAAGATGGTGAAGAGATCGCCCAGCTGGGCCTTGACCCGGGCCACGCTCAGGGCCACCTCGTCGGCGATGTCCTTGTTGCTCGGCGCGGTGGCGAAGGGCTCACCCTCTCGGAACGGGCGACACAGGGCGACGAGGATGCGGCGCTGGGTGGCGGTGATGCTCGCCGCGCTGAGCATGTCGGCCGCCTTCAGCGTCGCCCGCTCCCGGGGCTGGGCGGGCGAGCAGTAGAGGAGGTGCGTGGATCCTACGCGTACCGCGTCGCCGTCGCGCAGCCGGCGCCGCCCGCCGACCCGCTCGCCGTTGAGGTAGGTGCCGTTGCGCGAGAGTCCGTCGTCGGCGAGCACCCAGTCGGCTCCGATGCGCTCGAGCACGGCATGCAGCCGCGAAACCTCGTCGTCGTGTTCCAAGCGCACATCGCAGCCCTCCGCACGGCCGATGGTCAGCCGCCAGAGTCCCTCGCTCAGCTCGAGCAGCCGTTGGTCCCCGCTTTCCAAGCGGAAGACCACGAACGGTGCGCTCCGGCGGGCCGCCTCGAGTTGCGTCTTGAGTTCAGCGGGCGACCGGCTGTGGGGCGGGAACCCGTCATTCATCTTCGTCTCGAGCCCTCCAGGGCAGCAGCGTGCTCACCAGATGCTAGCGGGCCGGGCGACACCGAGGGTGCGAAAGTCGCTCCCTCGAGGGCAGCCGGTCGAGCCCTTGGTCACCTACCGCGACTCGGCTGGTGGCGGGAGACTGCGGACTCGGCGACAGCCCACCTGACCATCGGATCCGTGACTTCCCGGTCGCCGGGCACAGGCAGCCGACCGCGAGTCGGTGAAGCCGGACGGATCGCTCACAGAGGCAGCCCTCTGAGGGCGGGCCGGAAAATCGTGCGCCCACCTCGGTCGCACACGACACAAGGAGAAAGTAATGCGCAAGCTCATGAGGAATGTCAGCGCGATCACCCTCGCCGCGGGTGCGGTCATGTCAATCGGTGCCATGGCGACCTCGGCGTCGGCGGCCAGCTCCTACCAGGGGTGTCCGTCCGGGTACGTGTGCCTCTACCCCCAGAACGCCGGCTGGAACGGCGGCCATCCGTCGGCCGTCTACTACCGTTACGGCGCCTACAACCTCGTCAACCAGTACGGCACCCACCGGTTCTTCAACAACCAGACCGGCGGCGCGGTGGGCCACATCTGCACCGGCTACAACGGCGGGGGCACGTGCCTGGGGCAGCCCGCCGGGACGTGGTCCGACGACAACTTCACCCCGATCAACTCCATTACCCTCACCACCCACTGAGGCGGTGGCGGCCCTGAGGGCTTGCTCGGTTGGACCTCCTGCGGGGGGCGAGGACCGTGCAAGTCTGGGGGGGCCCAGGCCCAGGCCCGGGCCGTCCCGGCTCAGCGCTCGGGGCGGGACGCGCGGACACGCCGGGCGCGCCCGCGGGTAGCGGCGGCCGGGGGGAGCCGGACCCCGGTCACCCCGGCGGCGAGGAGCCGGAGGGCCTGCTCGCGGGAGCGGGCGGTGACGGCGCCGACGAGGGCTTCCTCCCAGACGGGGGGAGGGGGTGCGGTGGGCACGCGGATCTCCAGGCGCTCGAGGATCCCCACCGGGTCGAGCTGGCCGGCGAGGATCCGGGCGCGCTCCTCGGCGGCGGCGTGCTGGACACGCAGGAGCGGGGTGCGGCCGGGTCGGGCGCAGTCGCGCAGCACGCGGGCGGCGGTGGGCCTCCAGGCCAGGCGGGCGCAGCGCTCCCAGGCGACGTCGGCGCCGCCGTCGAGGAGGACTTGGCGGAGCACGCGCCAGCCGGCGTGCTGGCCTTCGCAGCGGCGCACGAGGAACCGGGCGAGCTCGGCGGCGAGGAGGCGCTCCCCGTCCTCAGCGCGTTCGGCGCGCTGGTCGAGGAGGCGCAGCGACTCGTTGACCCGGCGCCCGTCGCGGACGGCGCGGGTGAGCTCGAGGCTCGTGCGCCGGCGGGGGGCTCGGGGATTGGGAGCGTCGATCTCCATCCCCCCACCGTAGAGCGCCTATCCTGGGCGGGATTTGCGGTTCCTCCCCTCAGCCGCCGACCGGCCGCCGGGCCGCGACCTGCTGGCGGCCATGATCGACGAGCTGGAGCCCTTGTACGGACGCATCGACGTGCCCGAGGCCCCGAGCGCGACGCCGGCCGAGATGAGCCCGCCGGACGGGGCGTTCCTCGTCGGCTACGAGGACGGGGAGGCGGTGTGCTGCGGCGGCGTGAAACGGCTGGCGGACGGGGCGTGCGAGATCAAGCGGATGTACGTGGTGCCGCAGGCCCGGGGACGCGGCGTGGCCGGCCTGCTCCTCGGTGCGCTCGAGGACGCGGCGCGGGTACTCGGGTACGGCGTCGCCCGCCTGGACACCGGGCCGGCGCAGCCCCACGCTCGCCGGATCTACGAGGCGGCGGGGTACGGCGAGATCGAGAGCTTCAACGGCAACCCGTTCGCCAGCTTCTGGGGGGAGAAGGCGCTGACCCGCGCCGCCGGGTCCGGGCCAGCCGTGACGGCGCCGCGGGTGGACAGCCTCTAAGCTTGCCGTCCACGCGCGCCGATCTCCGGCGCCGATCAGGGTGCCGGCGGCTGTCTCAACGCCGCGGGACGCCTTCCACCCGTCCAGGAGGAACCACATGCCTGTTCTCACCCGCTCCGCGCTCGACGCCAGCCCGCTCGCCGACCTTCACGCGCTGGCCTCGACCCTCGGCATCGACGGCTTCCGCCGGCTGCGCAAGGCCGACCTGGCCGACGCCATCCTCGAGCGCCAGGGGGGCGGGAACGAGGAGGAGGAGACGGCGGTGGTCGAGCCGGCGCCGCCGGCCCGCCCGGCCCGGACCCCGCGGCGGCGCCGGAGCGCCGCCGCTCGGACCGAGGTGGCCGAGGCGGCCGAGGACCGGCCGGACGTCGAAGAGCCGGCGGCGGCTCCGGATTCCGAGGAGCCGGAGGCGGAGGCCGAGCCGGCGCCGCGCGCCCCGCGGGCGCGCCGCTCGAGCCGCACCCGCCGCGATGCCGAGGAGCGTCCGGCGGCCGCGGCCGAGGACCGGGTGCTCGCCTCCGCAGCGACGGCGTCCGGGTCGGCGGAGGGCGAGGAGTCGGCCACCGCCGAGGGAGTGGTCGAGCTCCTGGCCAACGGCTCCGGGTTCCTGCGGGTCTCGCCGCCCGACCAGTCCGACGACGACGTCTACATCTCGGCGGCTCAGGCCCGGCGGTGCGAGCTGGTGAGCGGCGACCGGGTCGGGGGTCCGGTGCGCCGGGCGCGGCGCTCGGAGCGCCACCCGTCGCTGATCCGGGTGGCCACGATCAACGGCGTGGCGGCCGACGACGCGGTTCGGGGCACGCGCCTCGAGGACCTCGAAGCCGACTTCCCGAGCCTGCTGCTGCCGTTGGGCGACGACGATCCGACCCTGGCGGCGATCGGCTTCTACGCGCCGATCGGCCGGGGCTCGCGCGTGGTGCTGGCCGGCGCGGCCCGCTCGGGCAAGACCGAGGCGGTCAAGCGCCTGGCCGGGGCCCTGGCCGGCATCGAGGATCTCGAGCTCGAGGTCCTGCTCGTCGGCATCCGCCCGGAGGAGCTCAGCGAGTGGAAGGAGTCGGCCATCGCGACGGTGAGCGGCCTGAGCTTCGCCTCGCCGGCCGAGTCCCAGGCCAGCGCGGTCGAGCAGGCGATCGAGCGGGGGCGCCGGATCGCGGCCCGGGGCGGCGACGCCGTCCTGCTCATCGACACCCTCGAAGGCCTGCACCCGCCGGTGGCCCGCCGGGCCCTGGCCGCGGCCCGCAAGATCCGGGAGGGAGGCTCGCTGACCGTCATCGGCACCGCCGAGCGGCCGCAGGGAGGCGAGACCACGGTCGTGGTGTTCGACGCCGCCCGGGTCGCCCGTGGCCACCTGCCGGCGGTGGATCCGATCGCCAGCGGCACGGTTCGGGCCGAGCTCCTCGTCGGCCTCGAGGGCTACCAGGCGATTGCCAAGGCGCGCTCCAAGGCGTAGGCACGCGGCCGGGACGGCGCCGCGCTCAGGGGCGGTAGGCCACCCGGCCCCAGGAGGGCTCGGGAGCCAGCTCGATGGGCTCGCCGCCGCGGTCGGGCTGGACGTACTCGAAGTTGTGGGTCTGGTCGCAGAAGGCGACCTCGAGCTCGCCCTCGTTGACGCGCTGGTCGAGCCAGGCGCCGCGGAAGACGAGGCGGCGCAGCCAGTGGACGAGGGAGCGCTCGGCCGGTCCGACGAGCTCGGGCCAGCAGTCGTTGACGTGCTCGCCGAGCGCCGAGGCGGGGTCCTGGATCTCGCCGTTGACGGCTAGGTTGACGAGATCCTCGCGCTCGGCCTCGTCGAGGCGGCCGGCGA
>JAXDHJ010000032.1:0-24708 GCA_034664565.1 Solirubrobacteraceae bacterium | reverse complement strand
CATCACTGCGCCGAGCGCGACCCTTGGTGGGCGCTGCGTGACCTCGGCGTCCCCGATGCCTTTCTCGGCTACATGGGAACCGCTCCGCATCGCCTCGTACTCAATACGTCGGGAGCGCTGTGCACGAACGCTATCCATCGCATCTCATGGCAGGGCCGGGGTAGCCTCCGCGGCGCCGTGGTGAGCTCATGCAGCAGCCTGTTCCGGCTGAGCGCGGAACTGTATGGTCGGCACTATGGTGGTGGGGTCCTGAAGCTTGAGCCCAGTGCTGCTAAGCGATTGCCAGTGGTGCCCAATGCCACGCTGGCCGACGTGCTGGCCGAAATCGACGCGTCGCTTCGGAGATCACAACACCGCGCGACTCTGCGACTCGCCGATCAGCGTGTTGCCGCGGCGCTCGGCGCGAGTCCCTCCGACCTGGAGCTCCTTGCGGAGGCCGCCGAGACGCTAGCCGCAGCACGGCGTATTCCCCGCGACTGAGTCCTCTGATACTTCTCGCACCGGCCCGGTTTAGGGCTCGTCGCCGAAGATGGCGGTGGCGACCCGGACCAGGGCGGCGAGGTCGTCGACCTCACCGACGAGCTGGGGCACGCAGACGAGCGGCGGCCCGTCCAGGTCCTCGACCAGCCGGGCGAGGCCGCGGCGGTCGCGGCCGGCGAGCACGAGATGGTCGCGGAGGTTCTCGCCCACCAGCCCGGCCAGCCGGCCGCCGAGGTCGGCGCTCAGGCCGGCGACCAGGCGGTCGGGGTCGACCGGGGGGCCGGGCAGGGCGTGCATGCGGTTGACGATCACCGCCCCGACCGGGATGCCGGCGCGGTCGAGCTCGCCGGCGAAGGCGATGGCCTCGGCCACGGGCAGGGGCTCGGGTGAGCTGACCAGGACGACGGTGGTCGCCGGGTCGCGGAGGAGCGCCGCCACGCCGACCGCGCGCTGGCGGAAGCCGTCGAGCATGCCGGCGAGGCTGGTGAGGAAGGCGCGGATCTCGCCGAGGAGGTCGACCCCGGTGAGGCGGCGCAGAACGGCGAAGCCGGCGCTCGTGCCCCGCCCGACCAGGCGCGAGGCCAGGCCGGTCGAGCCGAGGAGGAGGCGGAGCGCTCGGCCGTCGAAGAACTGGGTGAGCCGGAGCGGGGCGCTGATGAAGTCGCGGGCGTTGCGCGAGGGCGGGGTGTCGAGGACGATGGCGTCGAAGCCGCCGTCGCGGTCGAGCTCGTAGAGCTTGGCGATGGCGGTGAACTCCTGGGACCCGGCCACCGCGCTCGAGAGCTCACGGTAGATCCGGTTGGCCAGGACCTCGTCGCGGGTCCGCTCGTCGGGGGCCAGGCGGGCGATCAGGTCGTCGAAGGTCTGCTTGGGGTCGAGCCTCATCGCCCAGAGCTCGCCCTCGACCTCGAGGCCGGCGGCGGCCAGGCGCCGGGCCGGGACCCGCCGGGGCTCGTTGCCGAGCTCGGACATGCCGAGGGCGCCGGCCAGCCGGCGGGCGGGGTCGATGGTCACCAGGGCGACCCGGCGGCCGCCGGCGGCCATGTGGAGGGCGATGGCCGCCGCGCTCGTCGTCTTGCCGACGCCACCGGCGCCGACGCAGATGCACACCCGCTGACCGCCGAGGACGCCGCCGAGGCCAGCGGTCACCACGCCTCCAGGTGCTGGCCGAGCCGCTCGAGCTCGTCCACGCCGATCGCGCCGGTGGGGAGGAAGGGCAGCTCGACGGGGCGCTCGTCGAGAGATCGTCGCAGGCGTGCGATCTGGATTCCTTGGAGCCGGATCCGGTGCTCCTCGGCCACGGCGAGCTCGAGGGCCTGGCGCTCGGCCGGCGTCCGCTCGACGGCCAGGGCCCGGCCGAGGGCGGCCCGGTCGCGGGGCGCGAAGCGGCGGGGGCGGACGGTGTTGACCACCACCCGGCCGGGATCGAGCCCGAGCTCGTCGGCCACCCGGCGGCGGGTCTCGAGCGTCTCGGTGACCGCCGGCTCCTGCGGGGTGCAGACGGCGACGACGGAGGTCAGCCGCGGATCGGCCAGGGTGGCGGCGATCCTCCCCGCCTGGCGGGCGATGGGCCCCACCTGGGCGGCGCGGGTGAAGGTCTGGGGGGCGGCGAGCAGGGCGATGGCGTGACCGGTGGCCGGGGCGTCGAGGATCACCAGGTCGTAGGGCTGGGCGGCGGCGGTGCGGCGTCGGCGCTGGGCGAGCTCCCAGACCTTGCCCATGCAGAGCAGCTCGGGCAGGCCGGGGGTGGCGGCCGTGAGGTAGGCGAAGGTCCGGCTGGAGCCGAGCAGGTCGGCGAGGGCGCGCAGGGGCAGCTGGTCGGCCAGGTACTCCTCGAGGGCCAGGCGGGGGTCGATGTCGATGGTGAAGAGCCCGGGCGCCAGCTCACGCTCGCCGTAGGCGGCGGCGGGGCCGGTGGCGAACATCCGCGGGAGGTCGCCGCGGCCGCCGATCTCCGCCACCACCGTCCGGCGCCCGAGCCGGGCCGCCCGCAGGCCGAGCGCCGCCGCCACCGTCGACTTCCCGACGCCGCCCTTGCCGGTCACGAAGAGCAGACGCCGGTCGAGCCAGGCGAGAGAGGTCATCGGCGGGCGATGGTACGGGCTGGAAGGAATCCCCCCGGCGCCTGCGAATAACGGCGCGTACGGGTTAACCCTCGCAAGGAGCCTCTCCCGGTGGACGGCAAGGCCAAGGTCATCGCATTCGCCAACCAGAAGGGCGGCGTGGCCAAGACGACAACGACGCTGAACCTGGCTGCGGCCTTCGCCGAGGAGGGCCATCGCGTGCTCTGCGTGGACATGGATCCCCAGGGGAACCTGACCATGTCCCAGGGCATCGACCCCGACACCCTCGAGCTCTCGATGTACGACGTGCTCGTCCACCACACCTCGATCCGCGAGGTCATCCGCAAGCGTGAGGTCGACATCGCCTGCGCGTCGATCGACCTGGCCGGAGCCGAGATCGCCATGTCGACCCAGATCGGCCGCGAGCGCTCGCTGGCCAAGGCGTTCAAGCCCATCCTCGAGGACTACGACTTCATCTGCATCGATACCCCGCCGAGCCTCGGGCTGCTCACCATCAACGCGCTGACCGCCGCCGACAAAGTTATCGTCCCCGTGCAGTGCGAGTATCTCTCCATGCGGGGGCTGATCCAGCTCCAGAACACCCTGGCCATGATCCGCGAGAACCTCAATCCTGACATCGACATCGAAGGCATCCTTCCCACGCTGGTCGACTCCCGTACGATCCACGCCAAGGAAGCCATCGAGATCCTCGAGGAGAACTTCGGTGATCGCGTCTTCGCCTCGAGGATCCGCAAGACGATTCGTTTCGCCGAGGCACCGGTCAAGGGGATGTCGGTCCTGAAGTACGAACCGGACGGATTGGCGGCAGAGTCCTACAGAGCGCTGGCGAGGGAGGTCCTCCATGGCAGGAAATAAGCGGGCAAGCATGCGTGAGGGTCCCCTGGCCGCGCTCTTCCGCAAGACCGACGAGCCCGTCGGGGACGGGGTCGCGCCTGCCGCGCCGCCGCCGCCGGCCCACCCGCGCGATACCGGCCTACCCCACCCGGCGCTGGCCGCCGATCAGCCGGCCACCGAGGCGGCTCGCGTCCCCCCGCCCACGCCCCAGGACCGTCTGCGCCAGGCTTTCTCCTCCGAGCTGTCCGCCGACATTCTCGACTCGGCGCCGGCGCCCGCCGGGCGCCGCCATGAGCAGCGGGTCGAGGAGTTCGACGACGTGTATGCCCGGGAGGGCGCAGACGTCTACGCCCGGGCCGACCTGGACGCCCGGACGGCCCAGGCCCGCGGAGTCGGTCAGCCGGTGCTCCGGGTGGTCGGCGTCGGCGGGGCCGGGGTCAACGCGGTCAACCGCATGGTCGAGGCCGAGGTCGCCGGCGTCGAGTTCATCGCCATCAACACCGATCTCCAGTCGCTCCAGCAGTCGACCGCCGACGTGACCCTCCACATCGGCGCCCAGATCACCCGCGGCCTCGGGTCGGGGGCCAACACCGACCTCGGCCGCCAGTCGGCGATGGAGGAGTACGACCGGATCAAGGCCCTCCTCAAGGGCTCGGACATGATCTTCATCGCCGCCGGGGCGGGCGGGGGAACCGGGACGGGGGCGGCGCCGATCGTCGCCCGCATCGCCCGGGAGATCGGTGCCCTGACCGTCGGCATCGTCACCAAGCCCTTCGGCTTCGAGGGCACCCGTCGGGCCGAGTCGGCTGAGCGGGGCGTCGAGGCGCTGGCCGAGGCGGTCGACACGCTGATCGTTGTGCCCAACAACCGGCTGCTCTCGGTGCTCGACAAGAAGACCTCGATGGTCGAGGCGTTCCGCGTCGCCGACGACGTGCTCCGCCAGGGCGTGCAGGGGATCTCCGACCTGGTGACCCTGCCCGGTTTGATCAACCTCGACTTCGCCGACGTGCGCACGGTGATGTCCGACGCTGGCAACGCCCTGCTCGGCATCGGCATGGGCCACGGCGAGAACCGGGCCACCGAGGCGGCGATGGCCGCGGTGTCCTCACCGCTCCTGGAGACCTCGATGGACGGGGCCCACTCGATCCTCCTGTCGATCACCGGCGGGGAGGACCTCTCACTGTGGGAGGTCAACGAGGCGGCCAAGGCGGTCAGCGAGGCCGCCCACCCCGACGCCAACATCATCTTCGGGGCGATGGTCGACGAGCGGCTCGAGGATCAGGTCTGGGTGACGGTGGTGGCCACCGGCTTCGGCCAGCGCACCCCACCGCCGCGCCCGCGCCTGGAGGAGCCGGCCGGCGAGCCGAGGGTCCAACGGCGCACTCCGGCGGCGCCGGCCTCGCGCAGCGAGCGGCGGGGCGGCGGCCTGGCGGTGGCCGAGCTCGACGTTCCCGAGTTCATCCCGCGCCGCTGAGCACTCCTGCCGGCCGCCGGCCGGTGCGTGCTGGCTCCGCTGAGCGTTCCGAGCGCCGGCCGGCGCGCCCGTGCCGCCGACGACGGCCGTCCCCCGGGAGCGGCGGCTGTGGTATCGAGCAGGATGCATGATCGGCTCTGAGAACGGCGTCGTCGCCGCCGGGCACCCGCTGACCGCGAGGGTCGGCGCCGACGTGCTGCGCGAGGGCGGCAACGCCGTGGACGCCGCGGTGGCGGCGATGCTGGCCGCCTTCGTGGCCGAGCCGCTGTTGACCGGGCTCGGCTCCGGGGGCTACATGCTGGTCGCCGGGGCCGGCCGGGAGCCGGTGCTCCTCGACTTCTTCGTCGAGGCGCCGGGTCGCGAGACAGGACAGGAGCCGGTCACCTCGATGGGTCCCTACGAGGTCGACTTCGGCGACGCGGTTCAGATCTTCCACGTGGGCCCGGCCTCGTGCGGCGCCTACGGGGCCCCGGCCGGGGTGTGCGCGGCCAACGATCGCTACGGCACGCGCCCACTCGAGGAGCTGGTGGCCCCGGCGGCCCGGCTGGCCCGCGAGGGGGTGGCGCTGAGCTTCGAGCAGGCCTACGTGCTGAAGATCCTCGAGGGCCTGCTCACCAGCACCCCCGAGGGGAAGGCGCTGTGGATGCCGGAGGACCGACCGCTGGTGGAGGGCGACGTGATCTGCAACCCGGATCTGGCGGGGTCCCTCGAGCGGCTCGGGCGGGAGGGCGCCGAGCCGTTCTACCGGGGGGACATCGCCGCCGCCGTCGCCGACTGGATCACCGCCCACGGGGGGACCCTGGGGCGGGCCGACCTCGCCGCCTACCAGGCGATCGTCCGCGAGCCGGTCCGGGTCAGCTACCGCGGCCGTGAGGTGCTCACCAACCCGCCACCCTCGGCGGGCGGCGCCCTCCTCGCCTACTCGCTCTCCCTGCTCGACCGGGCGCCGTCGCCGCCGAGCCCGCTCCAGCTCGTCGAGGCCATGGCCTCGGCCCAGGCCGAGCGGACCCCGGAGTTCGTCGAGGGCTTGATCGAGGACGGCTTCCT
Organism: Solirubrobacteraceae bacterium; assembly: GCA_034664565.1. Taxonomy (GTDB): domain Bacteria; phylum Actinomycetota; class Thermoleophilia; order Solirubrobacterales; family Solirubrobacteraceae; genus Palsa-513. The sequence continues at coordinate 18,789 of JAXDHJ010000032.1, read as the reverse complement.
CTACCGCTTCCTCGCCGCTCGCCTCGGTTCGACGACCCACATCTCGGTGCTCGACCGCGAGGGCCTGGCCTGCAGCGTGACCACGACCACGGGCCAGGGGTCGGCCATGGTCGTACCGGGGACCGGCATTCACGTCAACAACATCATGGGCGAGGCCGACCTCAACCCGCTCGGCTTCCATCGCCATCCGCCGGGCCGGCGCATGCCGAGCATGATGGCCCCGACGGTGGTGCTCGACGGGGATCGCGTCGAGCTGGTGCTGGGCAGTGCCGGCTCCAACCGCATCCGCTCCGCGCTGCTGCAGACCATCGTCGGCGTCCTCGACCACGACCTTCCGGCCGACGAGGCGGTCCGGGCCCCGCGCATGCATTACGAGGACGGTCGTGTCTATGTCGAGCCGGGCATCGACGGCGCGGCGCTCGAGGAGGCCGGTCACGCGGTGACCAGGTTCCGCGCCCCGAATCTCTTCTTCGGGGGGGTCCAGGCCGTACAGCGCCGGGGCCGTGCCATCGTCGGCACCGGGGACCCGCGCCGCGGTGGAGTGGCGGTGGGGGGGTGAGCCGGGGGCCGCGGCTCCTCGCCGGCAGCGTGCTGCTCGCCGCCGGCCTGGCCGGGTGCGGCGGCGTCTCCGCCGACCTGTTCGCGGTCACCCGCAGCGGCACCGTTCCGGGGGCGAACTTCGCCATGATCGTGCGCGACGACGGCACCGTCACCTGCGATGGCCGCCGGCGGGCCCTCCCCCCCGAGCTCCTGATCAAGGCCCGCGGACTGCAGAGCGACCTCGAGCCGTCGGCCACCGCCGCCACCGCCCTGCCGTCGGGTCCGCGACCGGTGTTCACCTACGTGGTGGTGACGCCCGGCGGGCGCCTGAGCTTCTCCGACGAGTCGCCGCATCAGCCGGCCGCCTTCTACCAGGTGGCGCTCCTCACCACCCAGGTCGCCCGCCAGGTCTGCCGCCTCCCGCGCTGAGCAAAGGAACTAACATCGTGGCGGGCCACGAGCACGACTGGGTTGTGCCCGAAGGTGTGGACGGGTGATGTCAACGTGGGGGTCTTCGCATGTCCAGGTGTAGCCGCAGGACCGTCGGCGCGGCGCTGAGCTGCCTGGCCGCCGCCCTGGGGGCGGCGCCCGCCGCCCGGGCCGACAGCTCCCCCCTGCTCACCGGACATCCCGGCCTGACCGCGGCCCAGGCCATAAGCCCCAAGCAGGTGCTGGCGTGCTTCGATCACATCCTCTCCACGCCGTTCAACTTCACCGACGCCGGCTTCTTCCTCCAGGGCTATCGCGAGGATCGCCGGACCGGTCCCGGCGGGCTCGTCCTCTCCAGCGAGACATCGGTGGGCGGCGGCTTCTGCGTGGTGGCGTCGTTCACCGGACCCGGCGATGCCCGCACCTTCTCGCGACTCGTCGTGCTGGCCAACGCCGTCAACGCCGCGGTCCCGGGAGGCGGGGGCGCCGGCAATACGCAGGGGGCGTCCCCGCTCCTGGGGAGCACCCTGCCCAACACGCCGGGGGGGACGCTCCGCCCGCAGCTGATCGCCGCGGCCCCGGGCGGTCCCACCGAGGTCACCTACACCTTCGACGAGCCCCTCACCGCGGCGGCTGGCACCGCGAGCTTCGGCTTCTACACCTCGGCTGACACCAGCTTCCACGCCGGCACGGTCAGCAACTTCGCCGCCGGTACCACCGTGGCTGTCGACTTCAGCGCGGCCGACGCCGCCGTCCTCGCCCAGGCCACCCGCTTCGTGGTCGCCGAGGGAGCGGTGACCGACGCGGGCGCCCAGACCAACCCGGTCGGCGCCATCGGCGCCGCGACCCAGCGGCTCGACGTGGCTCCGACCACCGGACCCGTCGCCGGCGCCCTCGCCTATCGCTTCGACTTCACCCAGGCGATCCCCAACACCGCGGTGGTCTGCCCGGCGAAGTTCGCCCTCGTCGACGTCACCGGCGTGCGCTACAGCCCGGCGGCGGGGAGCACGCCGGCCGTCTCCGGGGCGAGCGTGACCTTGAGCTTCGCCCCTGATTCCCCGGGCGGTGATCCCGCCCAGATCACCTTGGCCACGGTCGCCGCCGGTGCTCTCAACGGCTGTGCGGCGGGAACCGCCGCCCCCCTCAACAGCGAGGGGACGGTGGGGCTCCAGGGGGCGACCGCCGCCGCCGGCGCCACCACCGGACCCGACCTCGTCAGCTTCCAGGTCAACCGCTCGACGGGCTTCGTCTCCTTCGTCTTTGACGCCCCGGTGTCGAGCGCGGCGGCGTCGCTTCTCGCCGCCCGGTTCCATCTCGTCGACCAGTCGGCCAACCTCACGGCCCCGCCCAACCAGGGCGGAAACGGGCTGGGGCTGCCGGTGTTGCCTCCCGAGCTCAACGTCGGTCCGGCCAACCAGGTCAACGTCAATTTCTCGGTGCCGACCACCGGGCTCCTCGGGCTGCTCCCGGGACCGCCCGACCTCACCGCGGTGCGCAACGCGGTCGGGGTGAGCGTGGACGAGGGTGCGGTGGCCGACTCTGCCAGCGGTGTGGTCAACCCGCTGGGGTCCTTCGGCGTCACCCCGGCACCCACCCCTCCGGTGGCGACCGTTCCGACCACCACCACCACGCCGCCCGCCACCGTCCCCACCACCCCGACCACGGCCAAGAAGCCGGTGACCACGACGGCGTGCCGGCGCGTGGTCACCCTGCACCTGCTGAGCTCGGTTTCCAGGAACCTGAGCTCGGTGACGGTGACGGTGAACGGCAAGAAGGTGACGGTCTCCAAGAAGCTGACCGTGACCATCGCCTTCGCCAAGTACAAGTCGGTCAAGTCGATCGTGGTGAAGATCAAGGGCAAGCTCAAGAACCATCACTCGATCACCCGAACGAAGACCTACAAGAACAAGTGCTGAGACCGGTCGAGGACGGGCCCGGGGGAAGCGGTGGTCAGCCGAAGCGGACCTTGCCGTTCGATCGCGCCCGAGCCTGGGCGCGATCGACGAACTCGAGCCGCTTGAGGGCGGCCCGCAGGAGCCGGGTCACCAGTCGCAGGCGGGCGTTCTCCGAGCGGAGCTCGAGCAGGCCCTGCTTGGCGTCGAGGCCGAAGTCGACGGTCGCCGCCATCTGGTAGGCGGTCATCGCGGCGATGCGGTCGGCGTCGGGGGCGGCTTCGGTCGCCTCGGCCACCAGCGCCGCGTAGGCCGCCCGGGCCTGGACGCGCGCCTCCTCGTCGGGCTGGATGTCGCGATCCTCGAGGAACTCGATGATCCCGGCCGGATAGGGCAGGTCGTCCTGGCGCTCGACCAGGCGGAAGGGCCGGGTTCCGCGGGTGAGGATGTTCATCCTGCCGTCGTCCATCCGCTCGAGGACCCGCTCGATCACGCAGGCGCAGCCGACCGGTTTGAGCTCGTCCTCGGCCAGCCAGATGATCCCGAACTCGCGGTCGCGCTCGAGGCACTCGGCGATCATCGTCTTGTAGCGGGCCTCGAACACGTGCAGCGGGATGTACTCGCTGGGGAGGGTGACCAGGCCGAGGGGAAAGAGGGGGAAGTCGCGGCGGACGCGGTCGGGCACGCTCACCAGTGTAAGGCCGCGTTCGCGCCGTCAGACGGCCCGGCGAACGGCCGCGCGGGCCGCTCGCCTCCGGCCGCCGTCAGGCCCCATCACCCCCCGGGCGGCGGGCGCTGAGCAGCAGGTTGTAGAAGATCCGGGCGGGGAGCCGGGGCTCGAGCACCCGGGTGTCGACTTGCTGGAGCAGGAGGTAACCGCGAAAGGCGTACTGGCGCCAGGCCCACGGTATGTCCTCGGGCACGGCCGTCGACTCGAGCACGCGGTTGATCCAGCCGAACCAGTTGGCCAGGAGCTCCTCGCCGCTCACCCGGACCCCGACCAACCCGGCACGCTCGGCGAAGGCCGCCAGCTCGGTGGGGGAGAAGGCGTGGATGTCGACCTGGCTCTCGAGTGCGTGGTCGGCGGCCCCCGGCTGACCGTTGCCGGCGGCCGCCGGCAGTGCCGCCGCGCCGATCGCCTGGCGCCAGAGCGGCGCGGCGGCGGCGGCCGCTCGCTTGGGGATGCGGGCCAGGCGGTCCCCGGAGCGCGACGGCTCGCCGGCGAAGACGACGGTCCCGCCGGGACGCAGAACGCGGCGGAACTCGCCGAAGGCCCGATCGAGGTCGGGCAGGTGGTGCAGGACGGCGTGGCCGATCACCAGGTCGAAGCTCTCGTCGGCGAAGGGCAGGGCCTCGGCGTCGGTGGCCGCCGTCTCCACCGCCAATCCCAGCCGGCGGGCATTGGCCTCCAGGGTGGTGAGCATGCCCGCCGAGATGTCGGTGGCCACCGCGGCTCCGATGACCCCCCGCTGGAGCAGGTTCAGCGAGAAGTACCCGGTGCCGGCGCCGATCTCCAGCGCCCGCGGATAGTGGCCGGCGGGCGTCCCGAGCGCCTTCTCCAGCTTGAGGAGGGTCTGGGCCTGTCCGACGGGGCCGAAGTCGATACCCCATTTCGTGTCGTAGCCGCCGGCGGCCACGTCGTGGTAGCGCGTGTTGACCTGGCGGATCTCCTCGGGCGAAAGGGCGTCCATCGGCCGCCCAACCCTATTGGTGCACGCTCGGCCGGGGTGCCTGACCGGGCGTTCCCGCGGCGGTCCCTAGACTCGCCCCGGCGTGAGCGTCCACCATCTCCAGCGCGACCAGCCCCCGAACGTGCCGCCCCTCGCCCTGACCGGCGAGCGCACCCTGCCCGACGTCCCGGCCGAGAACTACTGGTACCGCCGCCACCTCGCCGTCTATCAGTGGATCGCCGACCGGGTGGCCGGACGGCGGGTGATCGACATGGCCTGCGGTGAGGGCTACGGCGCGGCGGTGCTGGCCGGGCGGGCGGCCGAGGTGATCGGTGTCGACGCCAACCCCGAGGCCCACGAGCACGCCCGCCGGCGCTACACGGCAGGCAACCTGCGCTTCGAGCGGGGGATGATCGAGACCTTCGACGCCGAGTGCGACGCCGTCGTCTTCCTCCAGACCATCGAGCACGTCCAGGATCCGGGGGCCGTGCTCGAGCGCTTCAAGGAGCTCGTCGGGCCGGGTGGCGCCGTCTACGTGACCACGCCCAACCTGTTGACCATCGCCCCGCCGGGGGCGGAGAAGTCCGAGAACCCGTGGCACCTGCGCGAGTACCGGGCCTCCGAGTTCGGCGCTCTGTGCCGCAGCCACTTCCCCGGCGTCGAGCTCTTCGGCCTCTTCCACGCCCGCAAGCTCCGCGTCCACGCCGTGGCTCTGGCCCTCGGTTGGGATCGGGTACACGCGGGGCTGGGCATCACCGACCGCTTCTACGACCGCTTCACCCCGGCGATCTCGGCGCGTGACTTTCGCCTGCGTCCGTCGGGCGCGGCGTCGCTCGACGGCGCCCTCGACTTTCTCGCCGTGCTGCGCCGGTGAGCGGCCGCCTGGCCATCGTCCTCCACACCCACATGCCCTACGTCGAGGGCTTCGGGGTGTGGCCGTTCGGCGAGGAGTGGCTCTGGGAGGCGATGGCCGGCTCCTACCTGCCGCTTCTGGACGTCCTCGAGGCTGGGGCGGCGGTGACCCTCTCGGTGACCCCAGTTCTCGCCGACCAACTCGAAGCCGAGGGCGTGGCCGACCGCTTCCGGGAGTTCCTCACCGGCGTTCGCCGCGAGACCCACCGGCTCGACGCGGCCGAGCTGCGGGCGGTGGGGGCCAGCGAGCTGGCGGTGGAGCTCGAGCGGGCGGCCGGGGACTACGAGTGGGCGCTCGCACGGTTCGAGTCGATCGCCGGCGACCTGCTCGGCGCCCTCGCCCCCTACGCGGCCTGGACCTCTGCCGCCACCCACGGCCTGCTGCCCCTGTGCGCGAGCGACGCCGGCGTGCGCCTCCAGGTGGCCGGCGGCATCGCTGCCCACCGGGCCCGGTTCGGGGCCTGGGACGGCGGCTTCTGGCTCCCGGAGTGCGCCTACGCGCCGTGGCTCGAGCCGGTGCTGGCGGCCGCTGGGGTGCGGTCCTGCTGCGTGGATCTGACCGGCCACTTCGGCCTCGGCTCGCCGGCCCACCTCCAGCCGATGCGGGGGCCGGGCGGCCCGGTGCTGGTCCCCATCGACCGCCGGACCATCGACCTCGTATGGCACGAGCAGGGGTACCCGGGGGCCGGGGCCTACCGCGACTACCACCGCTACACGACCTTCCGCCACCGTCCGTGGGCCAACGACGGGCGGCCCTACGACCACGGCCGGGCGCTGGCCCTGGCGGGCGAGCATGCCGCCGACTTCGTGGCCCGGACGCTGGCCAGGCTGGACCGCGATCCCGGCCTTGCGGTCTGTGCCATGGATACCGAGTTCCTCGGCCACTGGTGGTATGAGGGCGTCGCCTGGCTGGACGCCGTGGTCGGCGAGGCCGCCGCGCAGGGGCTCGAGCTCGTGCAGCTCGACGAGGCACTGGCCGAGGAGCCGCCGGTCGAGCGGGCCGAGCACCGGCTGCCGGTGTGCACGTGGGGGACGGGGGGCGACCTCTCGACGTGGAGCGGGCCGCCGGTGGCCGACCTGGCCTTCGGCGTGCGTGAGGCCGAGCTGCGGGTGCTCCGCGCCGGTGACGCGGTGGGGGACACCGCCGCCCGCGAGCTGCTCGCCGCCCAGGCCAGCGACTGGGCGTTCCTGGAGACTCGGGCCCTGGCCGGCGACTATCCCCGGGCGCGGGTGCACGCCCATCTCGCGGCGCTTGAGCGGGCGCTGGCCGGCGACCCGAGCTCAGCGGCCCGTAACCTCGCGGTCCACGCCGGCCGCGCCGCTCTGCTCGCCCCGTGACCCGACTTCGACCGCCGCGTCTCCGCCGCGACCCGCCGTTGGCCGGGCGACCCGCCCGTGACCGGGCGACCTGCCCGTGACGAGGCGACCCGCCCGTGACGAGGCGACCCGCCCAGTGACGGACTCGACCAGGCTCTCCGCCGGTCCGGGAGTCGCCCCCGGCGGCGCGAGTCCGGCCTGACCGGTGCGCCGATGGGGCTCGGACGGGGAGAATAGGTCGATGGCGCTCGAGTCCTTCGCCACCGTGGTCGCTCTTGGCGACCCGCCCCTTGACCAGCTGGCCCTCGCCTTGGCCGGCGAGTTCGGCGCCGTCGACGCCGAGGCGGCGCTCGAGCGTCTCGAGCGCCTGGGCGAAGAGATCGCCTCGGTCGCCGGTGGCAGCCGGGACCCGGAGGCCGAGGTGGAGGCGGTGCGCACCGTCCTCGGCACCCGCCACGGCTTCGTCGGCGACCGGGCTGACTACGACCATCCGGACAACTCGATGCTCGACCGGGTGCTGGCCCGCCGGACCGGCCTGCCCATCGTCCTCTCGGTGGTCTACGTGGAGGCCGCCCGCCGGGCGGGGATCACCGTGGCGGGCGTCGGCCTGCCCGGGCACTTCGTGGTCGGGCACTTCGGCCACGTGCCGCCGCTCCTGCTCGACCCGTTCGCCGGCGGGACTCGGCTCGAGGTGGCCGGCGGCGGCGAGGTCGAGCCGTGGAGCGCCCACCAGACGGCGCTGCGCATGCTCAACAACCTGGTCGGCTCCTATCAGCGTCGCCACGACCTGAGCCGGGCCATCCGGGCCGCCGAGCTTCGCCTGAGCCTGCCCCTCGAGGATCGGGACCGGTCGGCGTTCGCCGCCGAGCTCCAATCGCTGCGAGCGATCCTGAACTGATGGTCGAGCTCCCGGACTACGTGGCCTGCCGGCGATGCGGCCGGGCCTATCCCGAGCGGGTGGTCACCAACAGCCGCATGTCGAGCTTCATGCAGCCGCTGCCCATCTGCCCGGCCTGCGGCGACCTCGAGGCCTGGCGCGACCACGCCGGCTGGCCGCCGATCCCGCCCCACGAGTGGCCGGTCGACCCGGACGAGCTCGGCCGGGAGTACGCGCTGCTCATCCGCGCCACCCGCCGAGGGGAGCTGGCGGAGATGCGGGTCGAGGAGCTCGAGGACGAATGAGGATCGTGCTCGCCGGCGACATGCTCGCCGATGTTCGCCGGTACCTGTCGACCACCTACATCGCCGGGACCGAGGTCGACGACGCCCTGGAGATCATCGACCCCAACCGCCCGATCGCCGCCGACGCCTACCGGGACGCCTGGGCCCTGCTGCGGCTGATCGACGGGGCCGACCTGCGCCAGGGCGGCCCCGAGGTGACGCTCGAGCTCGAGGACGACCGACTCGAGGACCTGCTCCTCGACACCTTGGCCGAGCTCCAGCGGCGCGGCCGGTGAGCGGCGCTCAGGCGGCGGGGAGCGCCTCGGGCGGCGGCGTCCCCACCCGGGCCCGCCAGACCTCCTGGGCGATGATCTGAACGGCGCCGGCCACGGGGATGGCGATCAGGGCGCCGAGGATGCCGAGGAGCTGCGCGCCCATGAGCACCGCGACGATGGTCAGCAGGCCGCTGACGTTCACCGTGCGGCGGTAGACGACCGGGACGAGCACGCTGCTCTCGATCTGTTGATAGATGAGCTGGACGATCGCCCAGACGATGGTGGCGGTCGGGAAGTCGGTGAACAGCGTGACCAGGCCGACGAGGATCGCCCCGATCGTCGCCCCGACCAGGGGGATGAGGTCGAAGAAGGCCATGAGCACGGCGAGGGGAACGGCGAAGGGAACGCCGAGGATGAGGAGGGTGACCAGGGAGATGAGCCCGGCCATCACGCTGATGGCCAGGTTCCCGGCCACGTAGCCGGCGACCGACCGGTAGATGTCGCCCGAGATCTCCTCGAGCCGCTCCGAATTCGAAGGTCGCACGACACGCAGCGCGGCGCCGAACATTCGCTCCCCGTCGAGCAGGAGGAAGAAGGCGATGGTGAGCACGGTGATGAGCTGGAAGATGGCGCTGAACACCCCGACGGTGACGTTGCTCAGGGCGCCGGCCGACTGGCCGAGGCGCTGGGGCAGGTTCGCCGCCTCGGCCTGGATCTTCTGGGTGATCTTGTAGCGGTTGTCGTACTGGCGGATCGTCGGGTTCTTGCGGAGCTTCTGGAGGTAGGCCGGGGCGTTGTTGGCGATCGATTGGACGCCGGTGACCAGGGGCGGGACCAGCAGGCTCCCGATGCCGACGATGCTCGCCGCGATGGCGAGATAGACGAGGATGATGGCCAGCGCTCGCGGCATCCGGGCGCGGGCGAGGAGGTCGACCGGCGGCCCGAGGGCCATGGCCATGAACACGGCGATGGCGATGAGGAAGATGACGCTCCGCACGAGATAGAGCACGTAGAGCAGGGCGCAGAGCGCCGCCACCGTGGTGAACACCCGCACGATCGAGCTGGTCGACGGTCCGCGTATCGCCATCGACGGAACCGTATGGGCGGGGTCGGACGCCACCCAGGCCCGGGTGACGGCCGCGTCAGGGGCCCCGAGACCGGGACGGCGCCGAACGGGCGCCGCCCCGGCCGCCGCGGCTCAGCTCGGCTGGGGCACGATCCGGATGTAGGGGAGCGGCGTCTCCCAGCCGTCGGGGAACTTCTCCTTGGCCTCCTCGTCGGAGACCGCGCCGGTGATGATCACGTCGTCGCCAGGCTTCCACTGGGCTGGGGTGGCGACCTTGTGCTTGGCGGTCAGCTGCAGGGAGTCGATCACCCGCAGCACCTCGTCGAAGTTGCGCCCGGTCGTCATCGGGTAGATGAGGATGAGCTTCACCTTCTTGTCCGGTCCGATCACGAACACGTTGCGCACGGTCTGGTTGTCGGCCGGGCTGCGCTTCGTCGGGTCGCCGGAGGTCTCGGCCGGGAGCATCCCGTAGAGCTTCGACACGTTGAAATCGGCGTCGCTGATCAGGGGGTAGTTGGGGGCGGTGCCCTGCGAGCTCTCGATGTCCTGCGCCCACTTCTCGTGATTCTCGAGCGGGTCGACCGAGAGGCCGATGATCTTCACGCCCCGCTTGGCGAACTCCGGCTCGATGCTGGCCATGTAGCCGAGCTCGGTGGTGCACACCGGGGTGAAGTTGCGGGGGTGCGAGAAGAGCACGGCCCATGAGTCGCCGAGCCACTCGTGAAAACTGATGCTGCCTTCCGTCGTCTCGGCTTCGAAGTCGGGGGCGGTCTCGCCGATCTGCAGTGCCATGAATCCTCCTGGTGAGAGCTGTGCCGCGCGGCACGAGGGCGCCGTGCCGGAGCACAGCCTATAGGCGTTATATCCGATCCAGAATTGACTATAACGCGCGGCCGAGGCTCGCGGATCAGGCGTCGGCGCCGGGCACGGAGCGCGGAGCGGGGCGGGGCGCTCGCCGACGCGGCCCGCCACCACCGGGCCGCGTCCGGCTCGCCGGCGTCGGCGGGTCGGACGCCAGGCGGCGCGCGGTGCCCGGGCCCGACCGCGGGCGGCTAGACGCGGTGGAGGGAGCCCTGCGCGGCCAGGCGGCTGCGCTGGGTGGACGGGATCTCGACGCCGCGGGGAGTGAGGAGGAACACGCGGTCGTCGAGTCGCTCCATTGCCCCGTCGAGGCCGTAGGTCAGGCCGCTGGCGAAGCCGATCAGCCGCTTGGCCAGGTCGGTCTCGACGCCCTGCATGTCGAGGACCACCGGGCCGAACGCCTTGAAGCGATCGGCCACGACCTGGGCGTCGTTGAACGACCGGGGGGCGACCCGAAGGACGCTGATCTCGTGCGCCGGCCCGGCGCCCGCCCGGGGCGCGGCGGCGGCCGGTGGCGCCGCGTAAGGCGCGGGCGAGGGGGGCGGGGGAGGCGGAGGGGGGGCGGCGACGGCCCGCGCGGGCGCCGCCGGAGTTTGGGCGGGCGAGTCTCCGGCGAAGATCTCCTCGATCTCGTCCCGAGCGGGGACCGCTGGGGACGGGAGGGGGGAAGGGAGGCGGCGCACGACGATCTGCTCGACGTCGTCCGCCCGGTAGTCGGTGGTCGGATCCTCGGTGGTGCTCGACGCGTCCTGCTCCCAGGCCGGGGGCCCGGAGGCGACGAGGGGAGGGATGGCGGGCGCCGCGGCCGGCGGGGCCGGCTCGGGCTCGGCGGAGCGGAGATGATCGGGGACGGGCTGCGGGTGATCGTCGACGAGGCCGGAGAAGATCAGCGCGCGATGCCAGGAGTCTCGTAACGGCATGGGCTATCGGAAATTCGTGGTCGAGGGCCGTTCTCCTCTGGGCTCAGCCCGGCGCGTCGTAGGCGGCCACGAGCCGCTTGGGGGCTCGCAGCCGCCAGGCATCCTCGATCAGCTCGGCCAGCTCGGCCGGGTCGACGGCACCCAGCCGGACGAGGACGTAGGGGTGCCCGTCGTAGTGCGGGGTGGAGAAGAAGGCGTCGGGCTGGCCTTGGAGGAGTGCCTCGCGCTCGCCGAGGTCGCGCACCCGCAGGACGAGGGCCTCGGGGTCGGTGCGCAACCGGCAGATTCCCTTGCCCCGCACCCGGAGGGCCGGGGTGCCGTAGGAGGTGGCGACCTCGACGCCGGGCAGGTCGATCCCCATGGCCACCACGTCGTCCCAGGTCGGCACGGCTCTGAGCTTAGCCCGAAGGGCTGGCCAGAACGAAGATGCGCAGAGGCTCGCCGGCGAAGCCGAGCCGGGTGAACGAGCTGACGAAGTACGTCCGTCCGCCGACGGTCACCGGTCCGTTGGCCGGGGGCAGGGCTCGGCCGAACGCCGGCAGCGAGCTCTTGGCGTGTCCTTTGCCCCCGCGGACCACGATCTCGGCGCCGGTCAGCCGGTGGAAGAGCTTGACGTAGCCGATCACGTCCTGGATGGAGACCTCCAGCCGCCCGAGGTAGGTCCCGTCCGGGGCGTGGAGTGGTCGGCGCTGGCCGCCGACGACGAACTTGAGGCCGACGTCGACGACGGTACGCGAGCCCCGCACCACGCGCTCGTGGACCACGTGGCGGAGGATCACGTGGTTCAGGGTGCGCCGGGCCAGCACCAGGTTCCCCGTCTCGAGACCGGTGGCGAGCCCGGGCAGGGCGGCGATCCGGCGGAAGGCGCTCGAGTTCGGCGAGCCGAAGACCTCCTCGAAGTAGATCCGCCTGGCCACCGCGGCCAGGGCGTCGGCTCGGGCCTGGCCGATCATCGCCGGCGAGGCCGTGCGCGCGGCGGCGGGGGTGGCGGCGATCCGGGGGGCGAGGAGCACGGCGGCGAGGACCGCGGCGATGACGGTGACCGAGGCGAGCAGGCTGGCGCGCAGGAGAGACACCTCTGGGACATTGTCCTGCGTCGCCGCCGAATCGCGTCGCCCCTAATCCCGGGCCTGCGCGGCGTAAACATTCGACAACACGACGTGTAGCCGGGGTTCAGCTTCCCTTGAAGGTGGCCTGGAAGACTGCGCCGCCGGGCCGGTCAGGGCGCGTCTCGCTCGCCGTCCGACTTCCCATGAAGCCGTCCACGCGCCTCCTTCCCCTCCTTCTCGCCTGCCTGCTCGCCGCGTGCGGGGGCGGGAGTGGACATCCCCGGGCCAAGGTGGCGGCCACACCGGCGATCCCGCCACTGCTCGACCCGGCCAACGTCTACGCCGGCGACGCCGTCGGGCGGCTGAGCCCGGTGGTGGCGGCCGACCCGGCTCTGGTCTACGTGCCGAACAGCCTGTCCAACACCGTCGACGTGATCAGCCAGCGGACGATGCGGATCATCCGCCACTTCCGTGTCGCCCGCCGCCCCCAGCACGTGACCCCGTCCTACGACCTGAAGACCCTCTACGTCGACAGCGACCTCGGCAACAGCCTGCGCCCCATCGATCCGGCAAGCGGCCGGCCGAGCGGCCGGGCGATCCCGGTGGCCGACCCCTACAACCTGTACTTCACCCCGGACGGGCGCTACGCCATCACCGTGGCCGAGCTGCTCAAGCGCCTCGATTTCCGCGACCCCCACACCATGGCCCTCGTGCACTCGCTGCCGGTGCCCGCCTGCCCCGGCGTCGATCACGCCGACTTCTCGGCCGACGGACGCTTCATGTACATCAGCTGCGAGTACCTCGGGGCGATGATCGAGGTCGATGTCGCCCGCCAGCAGGTGATTCGCACCCTCGACCTCAAGCCCAAGCCGGCCAGCCCGCAGGACGTCAAGCTCTCACCCGACGGCAAGCTGCTCTACGTCGCCGACCAGGACCGGGGCGGGGTGTGGGAGATCGATCCGGCGAGCTTCACCGTCGTCGGGTTCCTCCACACCGGCAAGGGTGCCCACGGCCTCTACCCGAGCCGCAGCGCCCGCCTGCTCTACGTGACCAACCGGGTGGCCGGAACGATCTCGGTGATCGACTTCGTCACCCGCAACATCGTCGGGACGTGGAATCTCGGGCAGTCGAGCCCGGACATGGGCGGTGTCTCGGCCGACGGTCGAACCCTGTGGCTGAGCGGCCGGTTCAACTCGGAGGTCTATGCCATCGACACCCGGACCGGCCGGCTCCGGGCCCGTATCAACGTCGGGGCAGGCCCCCACGGGCTTAGCGTGTGGCCCCAGCCCGGGCGCTACTCGCTCGGGCACACCGGAATCCTGCGCTGAGCGGCTGCGCCGGCGGCGGGCCGACCACCGGGAGGATCTCCTCGGGCCGGGAGGTCGCCGCGGCGGATGCCGAGTCCGCCGACCGGGCCGGTGTGATCGCGCTTCCCGGCGGCCGCCGGACCTACGCGGCGACGCGACGGCCGCGCTGGTCGGTCTGGCGGTCGGTGACCAGTCGGTAGCCGTCGGCCAGGCGGCCGAGGGCCGCCTCCCAGGTGCGCCCGCGGACCTCGGCCAAGGCGTTGCGGGCCAGGCGGGCTCGGGTCAGCGGGCTGGCGGCCAGGCTGAGCACCGCCTCGGCCAGGGGCGCCGGGGCCCCCGCCCGCAAGAGTCCGGTCTCGCCATCGCGAATCAGGGCGGTCGGGCCGCCGACGGCGACGGCGACGGTGGCGAGACCGCTGGCCTGCGCCTCGAGGATCACCTGGCCGAACGTGTCGGTACTGCTCCCAAAGAGAAACATGTCGGCACTCGCGTACGTCCTAGCCAGCGCATCACCCTCGAGCCACCCGAGGAAGGTCGCGTGCTCGCCCAGACGCTCACGCAGGTGACCGGCCTCGGGGCCGCCGCCGGCCAGTACCAAGTGCAGCCGCGGGTCCTGGGCCCGGGCAGCGAGGAAGGCGTCGGCCAGGAGCCCGGCGCCCTTCTCCTTGGTCAGACGGCCGGCGTAGAGCACGTTGAGCTCGCCGGGGAAGAGGCCGTCGATCCGCCTGGCCGGGTCGAAGCGGCCGATGTCGACCCCGCGATCCCAGCGCGCGATCCGCCCGGCGGGGATGCCCAGGCCGGCGAGCCGGTTATCGGAGGCCGGGCTCGGGGAGAGGATGACCTCGCAGGCGCCATAGAAGGCGGCGACGGCCATGCTGGTCGCCGCCTCGAGCGCCGAGTTCTCCGAGCGCAGTCCGGCATAGGCGGCCAGCTCGGTGTGGTAGCTGCCGATCACCGGGAGGTCCATCACCCGGGAGAGGAGCAGCGCCGCCAGGCCGCACGGCCCCGGCGAGCAGAGGTGGACGAGGTCGTAGCGGCCATCGGCCAGGGCGTCGGTGACGGCCAGGAGGCTGGGCACGCCGACTTCGAGGCCGGGGTAGTAGGGGATGGCGACCTCGGCGACGGCCGAGAGCCGGCGGTCGACATTGGCGTCGGTGCCGATGACCTCGACGTCGAAGCCGGGGACGCCGCGGTCGCGGATCTCCTCCACAGTGTGGGTGACGCCGTGCATCCCGCCGAGTCCGTCGGCAACCAGGGCGACCCGCGGTCGGTCGCCCTCCCGGGTCACGAGCTTGGCCTTCTCCCGCCCGAGGAAGGCCTGGGCGGCGGCGTAGGGGATGGCCGGAACGCAGGCGTCGAACAGGGAGAGCGCCGCCGCCGGGAGGTCGAGCTCGGCCGCGGGAGCGGTCATCCCGACGATGGTCTCGACGGCGCCGGCCAGCTTGCGCTCGTGCAGGCGCCGGGCCCGGCGGGCGAGGTCGGCGTGGCTGAAGCTCTCAGCCTGGAGCACGGCGAGAAGCTCGCTCTCCACGGCGACATCGAGCTCGACCCCGGCGAGCCACGCCCGCAGCAGGCCGCGGGCATCCTCGGGTCCGAGATCACCGGCGGCCGACCCGGTGCGGGCATCCCCCTCGCGGAGCAGGCGCTCGACGATCTTCAGCACCGTGCCCGGGTCGCTGCCCCCGGTGTCCGCCCCGCGACCGAGGGCCCGGATGGCCAGGGCCATGGCCGAATGCGTCCACTTGGCGGCGCTCCCCTGCCCGCCGTGCCCGCTGGCTCGCCCGGCGCGCACGTGGGCGAGGAAGTCGGCGGGGGTGGCGGCCGCCGGCGTCTCGGTGTAGGTGCGCCCGATGTCGACGCCGGCATGATCGTCGCTACCGCCTATGCCGGTGCCCCCGTGGGTCTCGATGTAGATGAAGGCCGGCAGGTTCAGCTCCTTGGCCCGGGCCCCGTTGCGGGTCTCCCAGATGGGGAAGAGCTGGGTCAGCCGGCGGCGGTGGCGCGGGGTGAGCGGAGCCTCGACCGCGTAGAAGGGGTGGGCGAGGGCGCAGGTGATCTCGTGCTCGTCGAGGTAGGCGGCGCACACCTCGACGTCGCGGTTGTGGTCCTGGAGCCAGCCATGGTCGTCGGGGGTGATCCCGTAGCAGAGGACGTGCACCGCCTGGAGCTCGTCCCGGAACCAGACGGTCAGCTACTCGGAGATGAATGTGTCGTCGAGGCTGTCGAGCTCGAGGCCCCCGGCGATGGTGTCGTGGTCGGTGATGGTCACGTAGTCCATGCCCCGCCGCTTGGCCAGTTCGTAGACCTCCTCGGGCGGGGTGGCGCACTCGGGTAGGCCGAGCGAGCGCTGGACCCCGAGCTTGGAATGCTGCGAGGCGGTCGAATGGACGTGCAAGTCGGCTCGGCTGGTCGTGGCGGTCATCGGTGTCCCCCGTCCTTGTCTCTTCGTGTCACAGAAGGATTCCGCTGGAAAGCCCGGGCTTCGTGAACAAGACGGGGTCAGCACGTGACCTTTCCGTGAAGCCGGCGTTTTCGCCCGGCTGAGTCGACGACCATTCACCCGATGCCGATCGCCGTCTCCGCGGCACCCGACCGGGTGGTGGTCGACCGCGGCCACCTCGACATCGAGATCGTCCTGCGCCCGTTCTCTTTGACCGTGCGCCGGCACGGCAAGCGGCTCCTGCGAAACCTGGGTTTCTGGGTCGCCGAGGGCGAGTGCCACGACGTGTTCATCCAGCTGACCGAGGGCGTGATCGCCCACGAGGAGCTCGCGGTTCCCGAGCAGGCGACCCGCGCCAAGCTGATCGGCCGCCGCCCCGACGGGGTCAGCCTCGCCCTGCGGATGCGGGGCGGGCGCCAGGCCCGGCTCGGGGTCAGCCTGCCGGCGGTGGACCACCTGGTGCTCGAGCTCGAGCCGGATGGCGAGCCGCAGCGGCTGGGCGCCGATTGGGACACCCGCCCGCAGGAGCACTTCGCCGGCCTCGGCGTGCGCCACTCCGTCTCCTTCGACCAGGCCGGGCGGAGCGTCCAGCTCGGCGCCGACCGTCGCTACACCGGGCCCGACTGCCCGCCCGAGCTCGTGGCTGGCGGGGGCATACCGCAGGGTGACTGCGCCCCGGTCCCGTGGCTCGTCTCGAGCCGGGGGTACTCGGTCTGGGCGCAGACCGACGCCAACGGCACCCGATTCGAGTTCGGGGCCGAGCGGGTCAGCGTCTCGACCCGGGGCAAGGCCGGGCCGCTGCGCCTGCACCTGCTGTGCGCCCCGACGCCGGCCGGCCGCCTCCGCGCCTACTGCCGGCTGACCGGATTTGCTCCGGTGCTGCCGGAATGGGGCTACGGGTTCTGGAAGAGCCGGGACTTCCACGAGCACCGCGACGATGTCTACGACGACTTCAACGGCTTCCGCCGCCACCGGATCCCGCTCGATGCCATCGTGCTCGACTCGCCGTGGGAGACCCAGTACAACACGTGGGAGTTCAACCCCCACCAGTTTCCCGCGGCCGAGGCGATGGTCGCCGACCTGCGACGGTCGGGGGTGCGGACGGTGGTGTGGACGACACCGTGGACGAACACCGACTCGAGCGACGGCCAGATCCCGCCCCAGGCCGAGTCCGAGCGTCTCCACCGCGGGCCGGCGCCCAACTACGCACCGGCGGCGGCCGCCGGCCACTTCATCCGGGACGCCGGTGGGGAGCCGTTCGTGGCCCAGTGGTGGATGGGTACCGGGTCGCCGGTTGACTTCACCAACCCGGCGGCCGAGCGCTGGTGGCGGGAGTCGGCCAAGCGGGTGCTGCGCCTCGGGGTCGAGGGGATAAAGGCCGATGACGGCGAGGGCTACTACATCCCGGATGACGTCCTCTTCGCCGACGGGCGGACCGGGGCCCAGGCGGCCTGGGCCTCGGGCGGGCTCTACCGGCGCTCGATGCAGCGGGCGCTCGACGAGGTCCACCCGGGGACGGGCATGCTCTTCGGGCGCAGCGGCTGGACGGGCCAGCAGGCGACGGGGATGCTCTGGGGCGCCGACCAGGCCTCGGACTTCTGGTCGCTGCGGGTGCTGGTGGTCGCGACCCTGGCGGCGGCGTGCAGCGCGATCTCGAACTGGTCGCACGACGTCGGCGGCTACCTCGGCCACCGCCTGATCGATCGCTGCCCGCCGGAGCTCCTCGTTCGCTGGGTGCAGTTCGGCTGCTTCACGCCGCTGATGCACGCCCACGGGATTAAGCCGCAGGAGCCGTGGACCTACGACCAGCGGGTGCTCGACCTCTACCGGGCCTATGTCGTCCTCCACGAACAGCTCGTTCCCTACGTCCGGGCGGCGGCGGCCACCGCCGCCCGCACCGGCCTGCCCATCGTCCGCCCGCTCTGCCTGACCGACCCCCAGGACCAGCGGGGATGGACGATCGGCGACGCCTACGGCTACGGACCGGCGCTCTGGGTGGCCCCGGTGCTCGACGACGGCGCCCGCGAGCGGGAGGTCCCGCTGCCTCGGGGCGACTGGATCGAGGCATGGTCGGGCAAGGCCGTGGTCGGGGGCGGCGAGACCGTCGCCCCGGCGCCGCTCCATGCCATCCCGGCGTGGGTGCGGTCGGGGTCGGTCGTCGTCACCTACCCGGCCGACCATGTGGCCGCCGGCCTCGGCGACGTCACCGAGCGAGAGCGTCCGCTCGAAGCCACGCTCTGGGGGGAGCCCCGACTCGGTCACACCAGCGTCCGCCTGGCCGACGGGACCCGGATCGGCTGGCGTCGTGGAGCCTGGTCGGTCGATGCCGACCGAGAGGTCGTGTTCTCCGAGCGGGGATGAGGCGGGTCCGCCCCCGGGCGTTGCCCTAGGACCCCGCGGTCGGTTACCTTCCGGCTTCGTGCTCAGGTGAGCACGGTCGCGGTCCTGAGCGGTGAGGAGTTCCTCTGAGTTCCCGGTCCTCGAGAAGGGCGAGTCGGTACCGTCGGTGCCTGTGTGGCGGGCTCTCGGCCGCCCTGGTGGCGCTCGTCGGTGGCGGCTCGGCCCAAGCCGAGGTCGGGGCCGGAGCAGACGCGACCTCGCAGGCCATCGCCGCCGACGCCCAGTTCCTCGAGTACGCGCCGCCCCCGCTGCACCCCGGGGTGGTGTGCCTGGTGGACTCGGGGGTCGATCCGAATCCGGATACCAACGCGGCGGTGATCGGGGCGGAGGCGCGCGATCCGAATTGGGGGACCGGGGACGGGCTTGCGCAGACCCAGCCGCGGGTCGACGGTCATCCCGCCGGTCACGGTACGCAGATGGCGATGCTCATGGCGGCGCCGCAGAACGGTTGGGGGATGGTGGGAATCGCCCCGACGTCGGTTCGCGTGTACTCGATCCGGGTGGTGCCGCCGGGTCAAGGCAGCATCCCGTTCGCCAACTACAGTTACGC
>JAXDHJ010000031.1:0-3685 GCA_034664565.1 Solirubrobacteraceae bacterium | reverse complement strand
CGAGGAGCATGAGGCGAACCGCGGAGTCCAGGGGCGCCATCAGCCGCTCGCCCAGGGCACGAGCCTCGTCGTCGCCGGCCGACGAGGCGAGAGCGAGTTGGCGCTGGAGGTTCTCGACGTACAGCCGTAAATCCATGGTGCCAGTTTGGCACACTATTGGTGCCATGTCAAGACATCAGTGTGCCATCCTGGCACGGCAAAGGGGCCCGGCCTCCGATGCCCGCAGCGCCCTCGCCCGCTCAGCGCCGCGGCACGTCGATGCGATCGGCTTCGCCGATGTCGCGGTGGGCTCGGGCCGGGACGCCGGAGGCGACGACCCCGGCGGGAAGATCGCGGGTGACCACGGCGCCGGCGCCGACGACGGTGTCCTCGCCGATGGTCACCCCCGGGCAGACGATCACGCCCGCGCCGAGCCAGACGTTGTCGCCCAGGGTGATCGGCTCGCCGTACTCCCATCCGCGCCGGCGCGGCTCGGGCGCGATCGGATGGGTGGCGGTGACCAGCTGCACCCGGCTGGCGATCTGGCATGCCCTCCCGATGGTGATGGGGGCGACGTCGAGCATCACGCAGTCGAAGTTGACGAAGGTGGCGCCGCCGATGGTTATCCGCGTGCCGTAGTCGCAGCGGAACGTCGGCCTGACCACGACACCGTCGCCGACGCCGCCCAGCAGGCAGCGCAGCAGCCGGTCACGCTCGTCCTGCTCGACGGCCCGCGTGGCGTTGTAGCGGTCGACCAGGTCCTGGGCGCGGGCGTAGTCCGCGCCCAGAGCCGGGTCGTCGGCGATGTACAGCTCGCCGCGGAGCATCCGATCCTTCATCGCGCCCATATGCCGTGATTGTGGCGGAGCGCTTCCCACGGCAACGTCCTGCGCCCACCGGTGAGGCGCGGGCGAGCGGCGGCCCGCGCCCCCCGTCGGTCCGAGGTGGGGTCAGGCGGTGGTCGGAGGCAGCGGATCGACCGGCATCTGGGTGGTCGGCGCCGGGGCGCCGTTCGACTGGCTGATCGGGGCCGTCTGCGCGGCGTTGGCGAACGCGGTCGAGTGGTCTGAGGCCACGTTCAGGGCCGCGGCCAGGTTCACCGGAGCGGCGACGTTGGCGTTGAGGAGGGACATCGCCGCCCGCTCGGGAAGCTCCTCCCCGGCCAGCTCGCTGAGCTCCTCAGGCGCGATCGGACGGTAGTCCTGCGGGTTCTCGTCACTCATCACCAAGCCTCCTCTGGATCCTGTTCGCCGGTCACTCCTTCTCCCCGAGGGTGACCGCGATCCGCCGCCGTCAAACCAGGTGCCCCCCAGACCGGCCCCCCAGGCCGCAGACGCGCCGGGGTTCGGCGGGAAACACGGCCGGCCGAGCCTCGATGGCGTCACCGCCAATTGACGGTCTCAGCGCGGGCTCGCCGGAAGCGATGCGCTCGGGCCGGTCAGGCCCGGCTGAACCGCCGCCCGGCCACCGGCGACTGCTCCTCGTCGAGCACCACCGGCTTGCCGCCGAGCGCCGCCAGGAGCTGGAGGTCCGACTGCTCGTCGTCGGCCGCGGCCAGCTCCATCGCCGCCAGGCGCTCGGGGGTGAGCTCGCCGGCGTTCTCGGCCTCCACCGCCGCCAGCCACTGCGCCCCGTCGGCGGCCTGGCCGGGGTCGACGTCGATGCGCTTGGAGGCGGCGTACTTGTCGATCTCCACGAACAGGGCGTCGACCAGCTCCTCGGTCGGCACCTTGCGCAGCGGCTTGCCCCGGGAGAAGATCAGCCCCTCGTTCTTGGCTCCGGTGATGCCGAAGTCGGCGTGCGAGGCCTCGCCGATGCCATTGACCGCGCAGCCGAGCACGGCCACCTCGATCGGGTCTGGGTAGGCCTCGAGGCGGCGCTCGATCTCGGCCACCACGGTGTCCATGTCGAACTGGAGCCGGCCGCAGGTCGGGCAGGCGATCAGCACCGGGCCCCGCTCGCGGAGCTTCAGCGCCTTGAGGATCTCCCAGGCCACCTTGACCTCCTCCTCGGCGTGGAACGTCGAGAGGGAGATGCGGATGGTGTCGCCGATGCCGTCGGCCAGGAGCGTCCCCAGGCCGACCGCCGACTTCAGCGACCCCGACCACCTGGTCCCCGCCTCGGTGATCCCGAGGTGGAGGGGGTAGTCGATCCGCTCGCTGAGGAGGCGGTTGGAGGCGATGGTGTTGGGGACGTTGGTCGACTTGATGGAGACCTTGAAGTCCTCGAAGCGCAGCCGCTCCATCAGCTCGACGAACTCGAGGGCGGCGGCCACCAGCCCCTCGACCGGGTTCTCGCGCTCGAGCTCGTGGAGGTGCTTGGGCAGCGACCCGGAGTTGACCCCGATGCGCATCGGGGTGCCCGCGGCCCGGGCCCGCTCGACGACCTCGGCCACCTTGTCCGGTCCGCCGATGTTCCCGGGGTTCAGGCGTACGCAGTGAGCGCCGGCGTCGATCGCCTTGAGGGCCAGGGTGTGGTTGAAGTGGATGTCGGCGATCACCGGGATGGGCGACTCACCGACGATGGTCTTGAGCGCCTCGATGTCCTTCTCGCGCGGCACCGCCACCCGCACGATGTCAGCCCCGGCCTCGGCCACGCGGCGAATCTGGTCCATGGTGGCGGTGAGGTTCGCCGTCTCGGTCTTGGTCATCGTCTGGACGACGACCGGCGCCCCGCCCCCGATCGGTACTCCACCGACGTTGATCTGCCGCTTGGAAGCCATGCCCTGATTGTAGGGGCGGGGGCCGCTACCCTCGCGGGGTGCCCGGGCTCAGCGTCTATGACACCGCCCGCGGCGTCCTGCCCCGGCTGGCGGAGCCGTTCGCCCTGCGCGCCCGCGAGCGCCGCCACGCCCTGTTTCTGGAGCTGGCCCGGGTCGAAGCCCGGACGCGGATCCTCGACCTCGGTTGCGGCAGCGCCGGCCTGCGGGCCCGGGCCCCCGAGCTCGAGATCACCGGCGTCGACCTCGCACCCCGCCCGGGCTACGGTGGCCCCCTGGTGGTGGCCGACGCCACCCAGGGGCTGCCCTTCGCCGACGGCGAGTTCGACCTCGTCTACTGCAGCAGCGTGATCGAGCACATCGAGCCGGCGTTGCGCCCGCGCTTCGCCGCCGAGTGCCGGCGGGTGGCCAGCGGCTGGTTCGTGCAGACGCCGGCCGCCTCCTTTCCCCTCGAGCCCCACTCCCTCCTCCCCGCCGCCCACTGGCTCCCGCCCGCCCTGCGCCGGCCCTACTGGCGCCTGGGAGCCGCCGGCCACTGGGAGGACGTGCGCCTGCTCGCCCGCCGCGAGCTCGAAGCCCTGTTCGGGCCGGCGGTGCCCGAGCGCTTCGGCCCCCTGGTCAAGAGCTGGATCAGCGTGCGTCCGTGCGCCAGCGGCGCCGGCGGCGCCGGCGGGCCCGCGGACGATGATCGACCTCGGCGCTGAGGACCTCTCGGCCGGGAAGCCGGGCGCTACTCGTACATGCCCTCGATCGCGTCGCCGTACTTCGCGGCGATCGGCTTGCGCTTGAGCTTCATGGTCGGGGTGAGCTCGTCGCCGCCGGGCAGCCAGTCGCCCTCGACGATGGTGAACTTCTTGATCTGCTCGACGCGGGCGAGCTTGGCGTTGGCCTCGTCGACGCCCTGCTGGACGGCCTCGCGCATGCGCTCGTCCACAGCCAGCGCCTCCAGCGACGTGTCCTCGAGGCCCTGCTTTGCCGCCCAGGCGG
>JAXDHJ010000030.1:0-18019 GCA_034664565.1 Solirubrobacteraceae bacterium | reverse complement strand
GAGGTGCCCTCGAGGATCTTCAGGAGCGCCTGCTGGACGCCCTCGCCGGAGACGTCGCGGGTGATCGACGGGTTGTCGGCCTTGCGGGCGATCTTGTCGACCTCGTCGATGTAGATGATCCCGGTCTCCGCCTTCTTGACGTCGTAGTCGGCGGCCTGGATGAGCTTGAGGAGGATGTTCTCGACGTCCTCGCCGACGTAGCCGGCCTCGGTCAGGGCGGTGGCGTCGGCGATGGCGAAGGGGACGTTGAGGATCCGGGCCAGGGTCTGGGCGAGCAGCGTCTTGCCGCAGCCGGTCGGGCCGAGAAGGAGGATGTTCGACTTCTGGAGCTCGATCTCGGCGTCCTCGACCGCCATCATCTGGACGCGTTTGTAGTGGTTGTAGACGGCGACCGAGAGGGTCCGCTTGGCGTTGTCCTGACCGACCACGTACTCGTCGAGGACGTCGTAGATCTCCCGCGGCTTGGGGAGGTTCTCGATGTCGAAGCTCGGCGGGGCGGTCAGCTCCTCGTCGATGATCTCGTTGCAGAGATCGATGCACTCGTCGCAGATGTAGACCCCCGGGCCGGCGATCAGCTTCTTGACCTGCCGCTGCGACTTGCCGCAGAAGCTGCACAGGAGCTGCTCGTTGCTGTCGGTTGGCCGCGCCATCCCTGGATCCTCCGCCCGGAGCCTAGTGCTCCGAGATCACCCGATCGACGATGCCGTAGGCCTTGGCTTCCTCGGAGCTCATGAAGTAGTCGCGGTCGGTGTCGTTCTTGACTTCCTCGACCGGCTTGCCGGTGTGGTGGGCGATGATCTCGTCGAGGCGGCGCCGGACGTCGATGATCTCCTTGGCGTGGATCTCGATGTCGGTGGCCTGACCCTGGAAGCTCGAGCTCACCTGGTGGATGAGGATCTTGGCGTTGGGAAGGGCCATGCGCTTGCCGGGAGCGCCGGCGGCGAGGAGGAGGGCGCCCATCGACATGGCGATGCCGACGCAGATGGTCGAGACGTCGGGCTTGATGAACTGCATCGTGTCGTAGATGGCCAGGCCGGCGTAGACCGACCCACCCGGCGAGTTGATGTAGAGCGAGATGTCCTTGTCGGGATCCTCGCTCTCGAGATGGAGCAGCTGAGCGACGATCAGGTTGGCGATCTGGTCGTCGACCGGAGTGCCGAGAAAGACGATCCGCTCGTTGAGCAGCCGGCTGTAGATGTCGAACGCACGCTCGCCGCGTGAAGTCTGTTCGACCACCATCGGAATGAGTGGGCTCATGTTCCTCGCTTTGTTTCGCTTGCCCGGCTCGATTCCTCCTGGCCAGTGCCGGTCCCCCGCAGGGGCGTGCCCCGACCGGGGTTCTGGAGGGGACGCCGCACCGGCCTCTCGCCCCGAGTCTACCAACCCGGCCTGCGGCCCTTCCTGGCAGGGACGCCATCCTCCCGCCGCCGGACAGGTGTTGCTCTGGACCGCGCTCGGGCGTGCGGCCGCCGGCGGGGCGTGCGGCCGGCGGGCGGGAACTCGGGCGGGGCACCGACGCCGGGCCCGGACGGGGCGCCGGAGCCGTCTAGGCCGGCTGGTCGGCGGGCGCGGCGTCCGCCTCGAGGGCCTGCGGGCCGTCCGGGGCCGGGTTGGCGGCCGGGGGCGGCGGGGGGGCGGGGACGGCGGTGGCGTGGGAGACGATGAGGTCGACCGCCTTGCGGGCGGTGATGTTCTCGGCGAGCTCGCTGATCCGGCCGTTCTTGCGCAGGGCGGCGAGGACCTTGCGGGTGTCGGGGACCTTGCCCGACTGGTCGGGCTCGACCTGCTCTGAGATGACCTCGAGGAGCTCCTCCTCGGTGGCCTCGATGGCCTCGGCCTCGACCAGGGCGACGACGACCGCCTCGCGGCGCAGGGCCTGGGCGGCGTCGGGATACCCGGCGGCGATGATCTCCTCCTCGGGGCGCTGGTCGAGACGGAGATAGGCGTCCTTGGAGATCCCCTTCTCGGCCAGGGAGCGCAGGGCGTGCTCCCAGGCCTCCTTGGAGCGGGCCTCGATCAGGGCCTGGGGGACCTCGACCTCGGAGCGCTCGACGGCGGCGTCGAGGACGGCCTCCCGATACTCGCGTTCGGCCTGGCGCTCGTCGGCCGAGAGGAGCTGGACGCGGACGTCTTCGCGGAGCTCCTCCAACGTCTCGAAGCCGGCGGCCGCCGAGGCGAACTCGTCGTCGAGCTCGGGGAGGACCTTGGCCTTGACGTCCTTGACGGTGACCCGGAACTCGATCGGCTTGCCGGCCAGCTCGGTCTTGCCGTAGTTCTCGGGGAAGGTCAGCTCGAGGACGCGCTCCTCGCCGGCCACCGCACCGACCAGGCCGGACTCGAAGCCGGCGATCAGGCGGCCGGATCCGAGCTCGAGGGTCTGGCCGCGGGCGGTTCCGCTGCCGAGCGCCTCGCCGTCCATGATCCCGTCGTAGTCGATGATGACGAAGTCGCCGAGCTCAGCCTCGCGGCCGGGCTGGTTCTCGAGGCGGGCGTTGCGCTCACGCATCTGCTCGAGCTGGGCCGCCAGCTCCTCCTCGTCGACCACGGCGGCCCGGCGGGGGACCTCGAGGCCGCGCCAGTCGCCGAGCGTCGCCTTGGGCCGGACGCCGATCTCGATGGTGAAGTGGAGCGACTCCCCGGCTCCGGGCAGCTCGCCGAGGGAGATGTCGGGGTCGCCGATGGGGGCGATCCCGGCCTCGCCGATGGCGGTGGTGTACCAGGAGGCGATCTTCTCCTTGACCGTCTCGTCGAGGAGGGTCTCGCGGCCGAGGCGGCGGATGACCACCGGCGGCGGGATCTTGCCCTGGCGGAAGCCGGGGACGCGGAGGTCGCGGCCGATGGCGCGGGCGGCCTGGGTCAGCGAGCGCTCGACCTCGGCCGCGACGACCTCGGCCTCGACGCGGACGCGCGACTCGGGAAGCTCGGTGACGCTGGTCTTGACGGCGGTCTCGGGCATGGCCAGCCGAACCATAACGGGGTCGCCGCCCGACCGACGTGGCCACGCCGGTCGGCGGCCAGGCGCCGGCGGCCGGGATGTCCTACCTTCGCCTGATGCGAGAGCTCCGCCTGCGCCCCGACGAGCGCGTCCTGGCCTGGCTGATCACCGGCCCGGTCGGCCACCTGGTCGGCGGGGTGATCGACTGGGCGACCCTCCTCGCCCGGTGGGGCTGGGCCCGGGCCCGCCGCCGGGGCCTCTGACCGGCCGGGGGGCGGTGCTAGGCTCCGGGCGTGGGTCCCGAGTCCGCCCGCCCCCCACGCCCGTGGCGGTAACGCTTTCGCTGCTGCGCACGTTCGTCACCGTGGTGCGGACGGGTTCGGTGACGCGGGCCAGCCAGGAGCTGGTGGTCACCCAGTCCTCGGTCTCCGGGGCCCTGGCCGCCCTGTCCAAGGAGATGGGCGAGCGGCTGGTCGAGCGCGACGGACGGGGCCTGCGCCCGACGGCGGCCGGAGCCGCCTTCCTCCCCCACGCCGAGCGGATGCTGGCCACCCTGGAGGATGGGACGGCGGCGGTCCGCGAGGCCGCCGACCCGACGCGCCGGCGCCTGCGCCTGGCGGCGACGACCACGGCCGGGGAGTTCCTCGTGCCCGGCCTGTGGAACGCCTTCCGCCAGCGCCACCCCGAGGTCGAACTGACCCTCGAGGTCGGCAACCGGGCCGGGGTGATCCGCGCCCTCGACCGCCATCAGGCCGACCTCGGCATCGGCGGGCGCCCGCTCGACCCCCGCCTGCGGGGGGTGCGCTTCCTGGAGAACGAGTTCGTCCTCATCACCGCGCCTGAGGACCCCCGGGTCCGCCGGGAGCCGCTGGCGGTGGAGGATCTCGCCGCCGGGACCTGGCTGGTGCGGGAAGCCGGGTCGGGCACCGGCGAGGTCAGCACCGAGTTCTTCGCCGCGCGCGGACTCACCCGCCCGCGAACGCTGACCATCGGCTCCAACGGGGCGATCCGCCGCTGCGTGGCCTTGGGCCTCGGGGTGGCGCTCCAGCCCCTGTGCGCGGTCGAGCGCGAGCTCGAGGAGGGGAGCCTGGCCCGCCTCCAGGTCGCCGGCGGCACGCCGGCACGCGACTGGTACGTCCTCGGCGCCGTCGACGCCCCCCGGAGGGCGGCGGCCGAGCTGTTCCTCGCCTTCGTCGAGCGGGGTGACGCCGCCCGGGCCCTGGCCGCCGACGGCCCGCCGCCGCTCGCCCCCGCCCTGGCGGCGCCGGGCGGCCCCTGAGGGGTCGCCGGCCACGACTCGACCCCGGCGTGGGCGCGACGGTGGCCCGCGCGACCGGCCGGGGATCTGCCCGGGGCCGGGCCCGGCGCCCGTCGGGCCGAGGGAGGTGGCGGGCAGGGCGCCCTTAGAGGGCGCGGAAGCTGGCGGTGATCTTGTCGAAGAGCATGGCGAAGCGGGTCAGATCCTCGGCCCGGGCGGTCTGGAAGACGAGGGTGAACATCCTCCGCCCGGAGAACAGGGTGATCTGGGAGTGGGCGACCCGCCGGTGGCTGAGGTTGTCGAGGAAGCTGTAGATGTAGAGGAACCCGGGGAGGCTCGAGCTCGACAGGAGCCGGGGGCCGGTGATGATCTGGACGTTGGGGCGGGCGCGGATGACCAGGCCGGTGGCGTCGCGGATCTCGGCCAGCCGGCGCCCGGTGATCGGGGCGGGGAGGGCGACCGCCCGCAGCAGGAGGGAGACCCCGTCGCGGCTGCTCACCAGCAGGGGCACCGTCCGGTCCCCCGAGGTGAGGCGGGTCCAGGCGCGGGGGTAGGCGATGGTGAAGCCGGTCCGCCGGTCGCTGAAGGAGACGGTGGGGGCGGCGGTGGGGAGAGCGGCGGCGGCGGCCCCAGGCGCCGGCGCCTGCGCCTGCGCCGGCGTGGAGGCGGGGGGTCCGGCCGGGGTGCTGCTGGACGGGGCGGCCGGGGTGGTCGCCGGGCTCGTGGTGGCCGGAGCCGGCGCCGCCGTGGTGCTGGCGGCTGCGGGAGCGGTCGAGGCCGGATGGGCGTGGCCGGGTCCGAACACCTTGGCGGCGACGAACCCGAGCACGAGCGCAGCGACGGCGGCGACCCCGATGAACGCGAGTCGCCGCCGGCTGAGCGTCACTACTGGTGGACTACCGGACTCGACGTCAGCCCTTCCCGCAGTTGGCCGTCGCACCGAGGAGGTTGATCAGCTTGCTGCAATCGATGTCGTTTGCATGCCCGTTGATCGTGTGCGCGTCGGTCGGAGACTTCCCGACCAGACCATCGATGGCGATGAAGTTGGGGAGGATCGCCGTCCCCGAGGTCCCGTTGACCGTGTTGTTGATCGTGACCGCCTTGGTGTTGATGTCCCCGACATTGGTCCCGATCGTCCGGGCCGTGCTCAGGATCGACTGGGCGGCGCTCAGAATCGAGCGGACGCTCTGACCGATCGTGGTCACGTTGTGGCCCGTGGTGGTCAGCTTCGGCGTGATTGACCCGACCACGTCCGAGTGGATGGAGCTCACCGTCGAGTTGATCGAGAGCACGGTGGCGTGAATCGTGCCCACCGTGGCCCCGATCGGGATCACCTTGACGTTGATCTCCTTGGCCGTCTTCAGGATCGACTTGGCCGTCTTGTCGATGCTGTTGACGAAGGCATCGGTCTTCTCGAGCCCCGGTGCCAGGGTCGGCGTCGCCGCCAGGATCTTGCTGGCGATGACGTTGGTCTTGCCCGCCAGCGCGATGTAGCCGACGTGCTTGTTGATCGGTGCGAGCTGGCTGTTGATGTAGACGACCCGCCGGTCGATCTCCCGCGCGTTGATGAGCGTGCCGGTGAGGATGAGCACCGCCGTCAGCGCCCACGCGAGGAGGATCACCAGGACGACCTGGGGCAGCCCCCTGCTTGTGTTGTTGAATGGAGCCATCTCAGTCTTCCTACGAGCCCGGGCAGGGGCCGGCGGGATTCAGGAGGCCGACCACGTTGGTGACCGTCCCGAGGAGGTTGATGAGCGCGCTGGTACCGAGGACCGGCGCCTTGCAGATGCTGTTGAGGTGGTTGTTGGCCGAGGTCAGGCCGAGGTTGATGTGGTTGGCGTTGGCCTCGGTCTTGGTCAGGGCGTCGTTGATGCTGACGACCTTGGGGTTGACCGCGCTGGTGCCGTTGGTCGGCCCCTGAACCTGGGTGAGCACGCTGAGGATGGTGCGCAGCCCGCTGTTCACCGTGGTCAGGGTGCCCGAGGTCGAGACCAGCGAAGTGGCGATCGACGAGCCGGTGCCCGAGGTGGTGACCAGCGAGTTCGAGACGTCGACCAGCTTGGTCGAGGTGTCGACCAGCGAGTTGGACGTGTCGACCAGGGCCGAGGATGTCGGCCCGAGTGAGCCGAGGGTGCTCTTCAGCGAAGCGTCGACCTGCTTGAGCGAGCCGTTGATCGAGGTCAGCCCGCCGATGATCTTCCCGGCCACGGCGGGGATCGGCTTGAGGGCAACGTCGATCTTGGTCAGGTTGCCGTTGATGTCCTGGATGTGCCCGGCCAGCGGGACGACGTGTCCCCCGGTGCTTACGACTGAGTTGCTCGCCTGGCCGAGGTTTCCGTCGATCGACTCAAGTGCATTCACGATGCCGATGAGGAAGCCGATGACTACTACGACCACCAGCCCGAGAATCGTGATCCACGTGAAGAGCCAACGTGAGATCGTGGTTTCTTGCGCCGTCATCTAGCCTCCCGCTCGCTTGTTGCAGTTCCCCTGGAGTCGGTACGCCGCTCCCTTACTGATGACAATCACCGTTGGCTCCGTTCGTGCCAATGACCTTCTGGTCGATGCAGCCGGCGTTGGTCCTGATCCGGTTGGCGTCGCCGAGGATGTTGTCGGAATCCGACTTGATCGTGTTGGCTACGTTGACGGTGCTGGCCAGAGACGCGTTGATCGTGGTGGCATCGCCGAGGATCTTCCGGGCGACGCCGAGAATCCCGCCGGCGGTGGAGAGGATCCCCTTGGCGGTGGTGTTGATCGTTCCGCCGCTGCCGAGGATGCTGCCGACGGCGGTGTTGATGCTGCCTGCGCTACTGAGAATCTTCGAAGCCGAGCCGTTGATCGTCGTCGCGGTGCCGTTGATCGTGGTGGCACTGTTCTGAACGCTGACGGCCGCCGAGTTGATTCCGGTCGCCGTTCCGTTGATCGACTTGGCCAGACCGTCGATCGATCCGGCGAGCCCGACGATCGAGTTGACGGCCGGAGCCAGTGGCGTGGCCGTCTTGAGGATCGACAGAGCGATCTGATTCGTGCGCGTGAGCTGCACGATCGAGTCCGTATTGGCGTTGATCCCGCGTCCCGTCTGCGCGATCGTCGCGGCCTTGACGTCGATCCGCTGAGCGGCGCGCACTACTTTCGAGAGCAGCACGACGGCGGTGACGAGGATCGCCACGACGACCACAAGGACGACAGTGCTCGTCCGGTTGAATCCGCGCACAGCACCCTCCCAGGGTAAGTAACAAAGCAATGGACAGCCGAGATTGCGGGCGGCCGAGACGGTCCATTGCTGGCCCCTCGGTCCACCACGCGACTTCGACTACGGGACGATTATCCGATGGTCGGGCCGATTGCAAGCATATTGGGCAATGCCGATTGGGATTGGCAATCTCCAATAGCGTCTTTTCCGACGTCCACCCTACCGGGTTGGACGGCGCCGTGAGCGACCCCGGTTCCCGACCGCCGCCGGGCCGGCCGCCCACCACCGCGGGCGCCCCGGGCGACCCGGTCGCCGCCGCCGCCGTCCGGGCCCCGCCCGAGGCGCCGGACGGGCCGGGCGCTTTCAGTGGATGGAGCCGCCGCCGGTGCGCTTGGAGAGGCGTCCGCCGTCGCGCCCGTAGCGGACGGCGACGAGCTCGGCCATGATCGAGAGGGCCACCTCCTCGTTGCTCAGCGCCCCGATGTCGAGGCCGACGGGGGCGCTGATCCGCGAGAGCTCGTCCTCGGCCACCCCGGCCGCGAGGAGGCGCTCGCGCCGCTCGGCCTGGGCCCGCTTGGAGCCCATCGCTCCGATGTAGGGGGGGTCGGCCTCGAGGGCCATGACCAGGACCTCGTCGTCGATCTTCGGATCGTGGGTCAGCACCGCCAGGTAGGTGGCCCGGTCGATCTCCCCGAGCTGCTCGACCGCCGCCCGCGGCCAGGAGGCGACGACCTCGACGGCATGGGGGAAGCGCTCGCGGGTGGCGAACTGGGCCCGCGGGTCGATCACGTAGGGCCGCCAGGCGGTGAGGCGGGCGAAGTGCGAGAGGTGGTTGGCGTACTCGACCGCCCCGAAGATGAGGAGCCGGGGATCGGGCGCGGTGACGTCGATGAACAGGTCGCCGCGCCGCTCCGAGCGCTCGGCCCACATCAGCTCCTCGGCGTGGGCCGCCGCCTCGGCGTCGAGGGCCGGATCGCCGAGGCTGCCCTCCTGCTCGCCGTCGGCGCGCACCAGCAGGCGCTCGCCGAGGTGGGGACCGCTGACCGCGGTGACCAGGGCGGCGCGACCGTCGTCCCTGGCGACCTGCGCGAATGACCCCTGGGCGCTCATGGCTGGTAGCGCTCCACCCAGACGTCGATCTCCCCGCCGCAGGGCAGGCCGACGTCCCAGGCCTCGTTGTCGGCGATGCCGTAGTGGAGGAGCTGGGGCTCGCCGCCGCTGAGGACGCCGTCGGCGACCTCGACCACCGCGCCCTCGACGCACCCGCCGGAGACGGCGCCATAGACCTCGCCGCGATCGTTGATGGCCATCTTCGCGCCCACCGGACGCGGTGCCGACCGCTTGATGGCGACGATGGTGGCTAGGGCGACCTGATCCCCGCGCTCGACCCACGTCTCGACCTGCTCGATAACGTCCTTCATCCTTCCCTCTCCTTCCGGGCTCACGGCCCGTCGCGCCTGTTGGCGAGTCCACGCTTGCCTGGTCGAGCCTATTACGCCGGGCGGGGCCGCCTCAGATCATCGCTGGGCCCGGAGCGGGCGAGCTTCGGCGCCGGACGGCCGGGCCGCGAGGGGACGGCGGCCCGGCCCGCGAGCGGCCGGGGGCGCCGGCTGAGGAGGCGTGCGGTGCGCAGAGCACGCGGCCGGCGCCCGCGAATATGCTTGGCGCCATGTCAATCCAACCAGGCACCCACAAGCTAGGACCCAGTAACGCGACGCTTCGCGTCAAGACCGGACGGACCGGCGCCGCGGCCAAGGCCGGACACAATCTCGTCATCGAGGTCACCTCCTGGGAGGCGACGCTGGTCGCCGCCGAGGACCCGGAGCAGACGAGCATGGAGCTCGAGGCCGACGGCGGCTCGCTGCAGGTGCGCGACGGCAGCGGCGGCGCCAAGGCCCTCGGCGAGGACGACAAAGAGGACATCCAGAAGACGATCGACAAGGACATCCTCAAGAAGAAGTCGATCGAGTTCCGCTCGACCGCGGTCACCGCCAACGACGACGGCAGCGAGCTCCAGGTCAAGGGCGACCTCACCCTGGTGGGCAATAGCGGCCCGGTCGACTTCACCGTCACCGTCGACGCCGACGGCAAGCTCACCGGTAGCGCCACCGTCCAGCAGAGCAGCTGGAAGATCAAGCCCTACTCGGCCCTGTTCGGCGCCCTCAAGGTGGTCGACGAGGTCGAGGTCGAGATCGATGCCACCGTGCCGACCAAGTGAACCCCGCCTGAGATGGCCGATGCGCCCGGCGGCCGCCCCTCGTCCGAGCAGCCGGCGGCCGGGCGTCACGGCCCGGCCGGCCTGCTCTCGATCGACGAGGCCCAGGCGCTGATCGCCGCCCACATCGTCGCCCTCCCCACCGAGGAGGTCCCCCTCGCCGAGGCCCACGGGCGCTTCGTGGCCTCAGACGTCGAGGCGGCGATCGACCTGCCGCCGTTCTCGAGCTCGGCCATGGACGGCTACGCGGTGCGCGCCGCCGACACCCCGGCCCGGCTGCGGGTGATCGGCGAGTCGGCGGCCGGCTCCCCGTTCGCCGGCGAGCTCGAGCCCGGCGACGCGGTGGTCATATCGACCGGAGCGGTGGTCCCGGAGTCGGCCGACGCGATCGTTCCCGTCGAGGAGGTCGCCCGCGAGGGGGACGCCGTCGCCGTGGCGAGCGTGGTCCGAGCCGGCGCGTTCGTCCGAGCCCCGGGGAGCGACATCGAGCGCGGGTCCCGGGTGCTCGAGGCCGGTACCCGCCTGGGACCGGCCCAGATCGGGGCGGCCGCGGCCGCCGGCCTGGCCGTGCTCACCTGCCGCCGGCGGCCGCGGGTGGCCGTCCTGACCACGGGCAGCGAGCTGCGCCAGCCGGGACAGCCCCTCGAGGTCGGCGAGATCTACGATGCCAACGGGCCGATGCTGGCTGCGGCACTGCGCTCGACCGGGGCCGAGGTGGAGAACATCCCGGCGGTCGGGGATGAGGAGGACGCCCACCGGGCGGCGCTGGTCACCGCCCTCGAGCATGACGTGGTGATCAGCTCGGGCGGGGTGTCGATGGGCTCCCACGACCTGGTGCGGAGCGTCGGGCGCGAGCTGGGGATCCGCGAGGTGTTCTGGAAGGTGGCCCTGCGCCCGGGTAAGCCGCTGGCCTTCGGCGTGCGCGACGCCACCCTCGTCTTCGGCCTGCCCGGCAATCCGGTTTCGACGCTGGTCTGCTTCGAGCTCTTCGTGCGCCCGGCCCTGCTCGCCCTCCAGGGCGCCCACACCGCCCGCCCGGCGTTCAGCGCCGGTCGCCTGGGCGCGACCGTGACGCGCAACCCCGACCGGGACGACCTGATCCGGGTGCGGGTGAGCACGCCGGAGCGCACCCCGGTGCTGACGCCCCTCGCGGGCCAGCAGTCCCACCAGATCACCGTCACCGCCCAGGCCGACGCCCTGGCTCTGATCCCGACGGGGACCGGCGATCTGGCGGCGGGGACCGACGTCGCCTACCTCCCCCTCCAGCGCTCCTAGCCCCGCGGTCCGCCGCTCGCACCGCCCGACCGGAGAGAGGGCGGCGGCGGCCTGGGACACCGGATGGGGTCGGGCCGCCGCCGCCGAGGCCTGAGCCTCGCGGCCGGTCGGAGCTAGCTCTTGGCCAGGTTGTCGGCGAAGCCCTGGATCAGGGCCTCGGTGACGGGGCGGATCATGCCCTCGCCCATCTGCGCCGCCTTGCCGGTGACCTCCACCGAGGACTTCAGGGTTCCGTTGGTGCCGCTCCCGGCCGAGGTGAGCTGTACCTGGACGGTCGCCTTGGCGTTCCCCTGGCCGCCCTTCTCACGGGCCTGGGCGGTCATCGTCGCCGAGTGGGAGGCGTCGTTCTTGGAGGTGATCTCGGCCGGCCCGGTGTACTGCATGGTCATCGAACCGAGGCGCATCTTGATCTGGGCGGTGGCCTTGGCGCCGGCGCCGTCGACCACGCTGGCGTCGGGGACGAGGGGGATGACCTTGTCGAGGTTGGTGATGGTGTCCCAGACCTGATCGATCGGCTTGGGCACGGTGAACGAGTGGTTGAAATCCATGGGCGGTTCTCCTTGCGGTCGCGTGGTCAGAGCGTCGGCGGCGATCGCCTCGGGACCTCGGAGAGGTCTCAGTGGAGGCGCTGGCCGCTCTACAGCGCGCCGTAGTGTGCCAGAGCGCCGCCGCTGGCGCAGACAGGTCCTACCCCCGGAGCAGGCGTCCGGAACCCCGGCGTCGGGCTCCGGGCTCGAGCTCCGGCGACCCGGCAGCGCGCCCGGCCGGCGGGGGCATCCCTAAGATTCGAGCGGTGGCCAACATCGAGATCGACCGGATCGACGGCCTGCGGGCCGAGGACGTGATGCACGCCCAGACCAGTGCCCTGGCCCCGCAGACCACGGTTGCCGAGGCGCGCGCCTATTTCGCCGCCAGCTCGAGCCGCCGCCTGGCCGTGGTCGCCGAGAACGGGCGCTACCTGGCCGCGCTGACCCGGGCCGACCTCGGCGGCGACGGCGATCCGGACCGCCGGGCGGTCGAGGTGGCAGGCGTGCGGGCAACCGTGGACCCGGAGGCCCCGGCCGCGGTGGCCCGGGACCTGGCCATGGCCACCGAGACGCGGCGGGTCCCGGTGGTGGCCGGGGACGGCCGGTACCTCGGCATCGTCTCGCTCAACTCGGGCCTCGAGTGGTTCTGCGGGACCGGGTAGAGCGGGCGGCGCGGGGGCGCGACGACGAGTGGCCGCCTCGGGGCGGCCACTCGGAGAACCAGCGGAGCGTCTTTCAGTTCGAGTAGACGGTCTGCGCGTCGAGTCCGCCTTCGACCCCGGGCGGCAGGGCGCCGCTGCCGTGGGCGTAGAGGGCGATGTCCTCGATCGACTTGGCCTGCTTGGCGTCGCGGCCGTTGACCCAGGCGCCGTTGTCCCACCGCAGGCTCTGCGGCGAGGCACCGAGGGCCATCCCGGCGAGCATCTGGGCCTTGTCCTTGATCTTGCCGCACGTCTGGACGATGGCTGCCGAGGTTCCGTTCGACGGGCTCGTGTTGAAGCCGTGTCCCTCGCCGTAGCGATCGGTGTCGGCGGGGACGACCTTGATGTCGAGGGCGGGGACGCCGAGTTCGTTGGAGACGATCTCCGCGTACCTCCCCTCCTGGCCGTCGGAGGCGGTGGTCAGACTGAGCACGCCCTTGCCGGTCGGGTGGATCCGCAGGAAGACTGCGCGGTAAGCCTCATTAGCCAATGCGAGATCCCCTCCCAGCGTGCTCGAATGGTGCCGATACCTGCACGGTCATGCTCCTTCCCAAGGGTCTACGTGCGGCCGAGAGGCCGCCGGACAGCGCGCGCAGTATGACAGTTCCCAGGTCATGGCGCCCGCGATTTCGCTTCTAAGCAGACGCTTCGTCGCCGCCGCCGTCGGCCGGCGAATTGCCGGCCGCCTTCTGGCGGGCGAGGTGGGCGCTTCCGGCATTGTGCTCGTCCAGATCGCAGAAATGCGGCTGGGGTCCGCCCATGTCGTGCGGCGGGACTGCCGGGCGCTCGCAGCCCGGGTAGATGCACATCTGGACCTTGGTCTCACTCATCTCGTGCTCCTCGTTGTTCCCTCATTCGATCCCGGCCGAGGCTCAACAGCGGCCCCGGCCCAAGGCCCCAAAGTAAATACGTTCTCTGCCCGGATATGGATGATCCGGCCCGCCCTCAGCCCCACACGCATTCGGCCGCCGGCCCGGTCTCGCAGTCGTCGTGGCCGCACTCGCAGGCGTGGGCGGGCGCAGTCGCCTGACCGGCGTGCTCGGCGCAGTGATCCGAGCAGAACCCGTCTTCGCGGGCGTCGCAACGGCAGCCACGATGGTGGCACATCTCAAGTACTTCCACGTCGACCTCCAGTCGATCTGCGGCTACTTCTCACGTTTGTCCTCCCATCCGGCCGTGGTCCTGCCCCGGCGGGGGGCGTGGCCGCTGGGCATGGCCACCGAGCTGCCCTGGACGGGAACGGCGCTCCCCCACGCCTCCTCCTCGTCGGCTGCCTCGATCGGGGCCGGGACGTCCGGCTTCCAATCGGGAGGTCCGTCGGCGCTCCATTTCGGGGCCCGGATGGCCTCGGCCACCTCGCCGAGGGCCTCGAGGCTGTGGCCGCTGACCAGGGCGTCGCAGTAGGGCAGCGCCGCCAGCATACCGCCGGCCTGGGGCGAGAATCCGGTGGCGCTGACCCGGGGGTTGACCCAGACTATGCGGTAGGCGAGGCGGGCCAGGCGCTCCATCTCCCGGGCGACGAGACTCGGATCGCCGCGCTCCCAGCCGTCGGAGAGGATGACCACCACGGCGCCGCGGGCCATGCCGCGCCGGCCGTGACGATCGTTGAAGGTCTGAAAGGCGTCGCCCATCCGGGTACCGCTCGACCAGTCGGGGGCGGCGGCGGCCGCCCGCTGGATGGCTCGCTGGGGGTTGCGCCCGGCCAGGGCCCGGGTCAGCCGGGTCAGGCGGGTGGCGAAGACGAAGGCCTCGGCGTTGGGGCCGCTCGAGCCGGCGGCGGTGAGGAACTGGAGGTAGGCGCGGGCGTAGGGCTCCATCGAGCCTGAGATGTCGCACAGGAGGACGAGGCGGCGACGGACGATTCGCCGGTGGCGGCGCTTGAGCTTGATCGGATCGCCGCCGGTGCGCAGGCTGGCGCGCAGGGTGCGGCGCATGTCCATGTGCTCGCCGTGGCGGCCCTTCTTGGTGCGCCGGGTTCGCCGCAGCGGGGTGGCCAGCTCGAGGCGGGTCATCAGGCGGTAGAGCTGGGCGAGCTCGTGGGGGGCGAGGAGATCGAAGCTCTTCTTGCCGAGCAGCTCCTCCTCGCTGGCCATGGCCAGGGGGATCTCGACCTCCTCGCCGTCCTCGTCGTCGCCGTCGCCGTCCTCGCCCGGCGGAGACGAGGAGACGTCCATGGTGCGGGGGTCCTGCTCGCGCGGGTTGTCCATCTCCTCGGACTTGTGGTCGGCCTTCTCACGCTCGTCGGCCGGGGTGTCGATGGGGACGACCTCGTCGGCCTCGAAGTCGTGAGCGACCTTGGTGGCACCGAAGACCTCGAAGAACACCCGGTCGAAGACCGGGACCTGGAGCGGGCCGGTGACGAAGATGGAGCGGGCGGTCCAGTAGAGCCGGCGCCGGGTCTCGGGCTTCATCAGGGCCAGGGAGCTGGCGAAGTGGCTGGCCCGTTCGGGCGTCACCGGGAGCCCCGCCTCGTGGAGGCGCTGGCTGAGGGCGCCGACCAGGGCCGGGAGGTCGAGGTGGATGGTCTCGACGCGGAAGACGCCATCGTCGACCGGGCCCTCGTTGACGACGGAGTCATTCACCGGGCCCTCGTTGACCGGCCCGTCGGTCACTGCTCCGTCAGTCACTGCGATCCCCCACGAGCGCTTCGAGGCCGCCCGCGCGGATCACCTCCTGGTCCTCGCTGTACTTGAGCACCGACCCGAGGGTGCGATCGATCGCCTCGGGGTCGAGCGTCTTGACCCCGAGGAGATCGAGGGCGGCCAGCCAGTCGATGGCCTCGGCCACCCCGGGCGGCTTCTGGATGTCGCTCTGGCGCATGCGGGAGACGGCGTCGGCGACCTGGACGGCCAGCGTCTCCGAGGCCTCCTTGACCCGCCGGCGGACGATGTCGACCTCCCGCTCGGGGGTCGGGTAGTCGATCCACTGGTAGAGGCAGCGACGCTTGACCGCGTCGTGGAGGTCGCGCGTGCGGTTGGAGGTGAGGATGATCACCGGCGGATGGGTGGCCGAGATGGTGCCGATCTCGGGAATTGTCACCGTGGCCTCGGCGAGGAGCTCGAGGAGGAAGGCCTCGAAGTCGTCGTCGGCCCGGTCGATCTCGTCGATGAGGAGGACGGCCGGTCGGGGCCCGGGGTGCTCGAGGGCGCGCAGGAGGGGACGGCGGATCAGGTAGTCGGGCCCGAACAGCTCCTCCTCGCCAAGCTTCTCGCCGCTCGAGTCGGCGATGCGGATGCTCAGCAGCTGGCGCGGATAGTTCCACTCGTAGAGCGCCTCGGCGGCGTCGATTCCCTCGTAGCACTGGAGGCGGATGAGGGGGGTGTCGAGCACGGCGGCCAGGGCCTTGGCCGCCTCGGTCTTGCCCACGCCGGCCTCGCCCTCGAGGAGGAGCGGCTGGGGCAGGCGGAGGCTGAGGAAGATGGAGGTGGCGAGGCCCTCGTCGGCCAGGTAGTCGACGGCGGCCAGCCGCTCGGTGAGGGTGGCGACGTCGGGAACGAGCTCGCGGATCTCCTCGGCCGCCTCGTCGGTCACCTTGATCGGCGTCATGCCCGGGCTCCGGCGAAGCCGGCGGCGGCGAGAACCGCCTCGTAGTCCTCAGGGGTGTCGACGTCGAGGGGGATGGGCCCGGGGACGCGCACCTCGACGACCTCGCCGGCCCGCTGGTCGAGCAGCCGCCAAACGCCCTTGTCGCCGTGGAGATCGGCGAGCTCGGGGAACACCGCGGGGGTGAAGGCCAGGGGGTGGCCGCGCCCGTCGTCGTAGCGGCAGACGGCCAGCGGGGCCTCGCCCCGGCCGGCGAGGAGGGCGGCCACGGTGGCCGGCGTCACCCCGGGCTGGTCACCGAGCATGAGGACGAGGACCTGGCACCGAGGGTCGACGGCCCCGAGGGCGGCGGCGATCGACGAGGAGCAGCCGTTGCCGAAGGCGTAGTTGACGACGACCTCGACGCCGCTGAGATCGACCGCGCCCTGGACGTCGTCGGCGGCCCCGCCGATGGGCACGACGATCTG
This sequence comes from Solirubrobacteraceae bacterium, assembly GCA_034664565.1. GTDB lineage: Bacteria > Actinomycetota > Thermoleophilia > Solirubrobacterales > Solirubrobacteraceae > Palsa-513. The sequence goes on along the minus strand of JAXDHJ010000030.1, from coordinate 1,905 downwards.
GTCGAAGCCGCAGGCGCGGGCGGTGGCGACGGTGTGGTCGAGCAGGGTGGCCTCGCCGTAGGGGAGCAGCTGCTTCGGGCGCCCGAGGCGCGACGAGCCGCCGGCCCCGAGCACGAGCCCGGTGACGAAGCGGTCAGCTTGCGGCTGCGGCATGAAGGTGCTCCTTCTCGAATTTGGTCTTGCAGCCGGCGCAGCAGAAGTAGACCGTCTCGCCGTCGTGCTCGACCTGCGGGGTGTCGGCGTCGACGACGACGGTCATCCCGCAGATGGGATCGACGGCCACGGCGGGAGCGACCGCACTCCCCGGCGCGGTGCCGGTCGCCGTCGCCGCGGGAGGCTCCTCGGCGGCCGGGTCCTGGCTCTCGAACTCGGTCTTGCAGGCGGGGCGGCAGAAGTAGAACGTCTCGCCGTCGCGCTCGGCCCGGGGGGTGTCGGCGACCACGGCGACGGTCATGCCGCAGATCGGGTCGGTGGCGATCTCCGGGGCCAGGGCACCGGGACCGGACGCCGCCGCCGGTACATAGGAGCCGCCGCGGCGGACGGTGACCAGCCGGGCGAGGATCGACAGGGCGATCTCCTCCGGGGTGTGGGCGTCGATGGGGATGCCGGCCGGGGCCTCGACCTGGGCGAGGAGGTCGTCGGGGACGCCGGAGGCGCGAAGCTCCTCGATCAGTCCGGCCGCCCGCTTGGGGCTGGCCACGAGGCCGACGTAGGGCAGGCGGGCCTCGAGGCCGGCCTGGACCGTCTCGAGCTCGTCGCGCCCGTGGGCGGCGACCACGAGGCCGAGATCGCCGTCGAGGGGTTCGAGGACTCCGCGCAGGACGGTGACGACCTTGAGCCCGAGCTCGGGCGCCAGGCGCTCGATGGCGCCGGCGATGGGGGTGGAGCCGACGAGGTGGACGCGGGGGAGGGGCAGGCGCGGCTCGAGGAACACCTCGATCGCCCCGCCGGAGAGACAGGGGTTCTGCACGGTGACCGATCCCTCCTCGCTGGCCAACTCCTGACCGGGTCCCTCGTCGTCGTCCTCGGCGCCGTCGGCGTCGGGGAGGATCTTCAGGAGCACGGGCTCCCCGGTCTCGAGGACCTTCAGCGAGTAGAGACGCACGCTGTGCTCGGCGCATACGCCGCCGACGAAGCCGTCGATCGATCCGTCACTGGTGATGAGCGCGACGTTCCCGGCCTGGACGCTGGTCGGACGCTGGGCCCGCACGACGGTGGCGGTCACGAATGACGCGCCCTGCGCGGCGAGCATCTCTGCTCGCCGCGCAAGTGCGTCGGTTATCACTGCGGTGGGGCGGCGTTACCCTGCATCGCGGCCCAGACGCGGGCCGGGTTGCACGGCATGTCGATGTGCTTGATGCCGAGGGGCAGCATCGCGTCGATGATGGCGTTGACGATCGCCGGCGGGGAGCCGACGTTCGGGGACTCGCCGACACCCTTGGCACCGATCGGGTGGTGGGGGCACGGAGTGACGGTGGCCCCGAGCTCCCACTGCGGGCACTCGAGGGCGGTGGGGATCAGGTAGTCCATGAACGACCCGTTGAGGGCGTTGCCCTGCTCGTCGAAGCTGAGCAGCTCCATCAGGGCGATGCCCAGTCCCTCGGCCAGTCCGCCGTGGATCTGGCCGTCGACGACCATCGGGTTGATGCGGACCCCGCAGTCATCCACCGCGATGAAGCGGCGGACGGTCACGTGACCGGTCTCCGGGTCGATGTCCACCACGGCGATGTAGGCGCCGTAGGGGTAGGTCAGGTTCGGCGGGTCGTAGATGACCTGGGCATCGAGGCCGCCTTCGAGGCCGGCCGGCATCGGCGCGCCGCTGTAGGCACGGGACGCGATGTCCTCGATCATGGCGCCCTTCTCCGGGTCACCCTTGACGTACCAGCGACCCTTCTCCCAGGCCAG